>DASRPN010000209.1:0-21816 GCA_035646355.1 Pyrinomonadaceae bacterium
CGTTGAGTGAGGTGGAGAAGAAGAACATCGCGACTATTGCGGCTTACGAAAAACGTGCCGTCACAGCGATGAGCACGATCGAGGGTTGATAAGGCTAAACCCAGGTCTCGCGTGACGAGACCAAGACAACAACTCCCGCAAAGACGCAAAGGAAGGAAGAGTTTCAATTTTCCTTTGCGTCTTTGCGCCTTTCCGGGAACAGTTCTAAAGCCGATACCGGACGCCGGCGCGCTTGGCGGCTTCTTCCTCGAGATCGAGGTTTTGGAGCCGCAGGGTGACGTCGGCGTTCATATCGAGACTGCCACGTTCGCCGGCGATCAGCTTCACGGTTCCAGCGGCCGCGATCATTGCAGCGTTATCAGTCGAGAGGTGGGGCGACGGGAAGTAGACCGGCAGATTTAACGACGACGCCGTCTCTCGCGCAACCTCACGCAACTTTCCATTACACGCAACACCACCAGCGATGATCAGCGTCTTCGGATAGTACTCATCCGCGATCCTCTCCATCGTCTTCACAAGCGACTGCACCACGACGTGCTGAAAACTAGCAGCAAGATCCTTAACCCCCTGCGAAGGCTCACCGCCATTCTCAACCGGCGACAACCCGGTCTCGCGCACATGCTTCGTCACCGCAGTCTTGAGCCCGCTGAAACTGAAGTCCGGCAAACCGTCACCCATTCGCGGAATCGAAAACGGCACAGCGTGCGGATCTCCTTCGCGCGCCAGTCGTTCAATCACGGGCCCACCCGGATAACCCAGCCCAAGCATCTTTGCGACCTTGTCAAACGCTTCTCCCGCCGCATCGTCACGCGTGCGCGAAACGACTTTGTACTTGCCAGGCTCAGGAATAAAAAAGATGTTCGTATGCCCACCGGAAACGATCAACGCCTCTGCCGGATACTCAATCGGCGGATTCTCAAACGCGACCGAATAGATGTGCCCCTCGATGTGATTGACGCCGACGAACGGTTTCTTCAACGCATACGCCATCGCCTTCGCGTACGACACGCCGACGAGAAGCGAACCCACGAGACCGGGTCCGACAGTCACGGCGATACCGTCAATACCAGCAGCCGTCACTTGGGCGCGTTCAAAAGCTTCACTGACGACGGGAACGATCTTGTCGAGGTGTTCGCGCGAAGCAAGCTCCGGCACAACGCCGCCGTAGCGTTTATGAATAGGAACTTGAGACGAAATCACTGACGACACGATCTCGCGTCCGTCACGCACAACGGCGGCGGCAGTTTCGTCACAGGATGTTTCAATGCCGAGAACTAACATTGCTGATTATTCTAACCCTCGTAGAAGCTGAGTGACGAATCGCCTTGTTTGAGAACCCGTGTTTTCGTCAGCTTACCGATTGTTTCAGGCAAGATGTTTTTGTGATGGTGTTCTACGATCAGCAAACCGTCGTAATTACCGAGCAGATAGAGCGTGCGTAAGTAGTCTTCTTTGTAAGGCGGATCGAAAAATATGATGTCCCACGGAAAGGTTTTCGACTGGCGCAGGAAATCGTCGGCCGTCGTGCAATAGATCTCGTTTTGTTCCTCCGTAATCCGGCATAGCGCGACATTCGACTCGATCAACTGGCAACTCCTTCGCGAACGATCGACGAACGTCACGTAACTCGCCCCTCGCGACAGTGCTTCAATTCCCACGGCACCCGATCCGGCACACAAATCCAGAAATCGCGCGTCTTCAATTCGCGGCGCGATGACGTTGAACAATGTCTCGCGCAGCCGATCCGACGTGGGCCGCACCTGCATCGACGGCGGGCTCTTGAGGTTACGACCCTTGTATGCGCCAGCAATAATCCGCATGTTGTTAACGTATCACCCGACAGCGGCGAGTCCCAGCCGCGCATCTTTCATCACATGCTCGACCATTTTGATCGTCGCCGCCGACTTCTCACGACTCAGATAAGACTCCGCCTCCCGGCGCGCCTGTTCCAGCAGTTGCTGATCGCGAACGAGGTTGCCAATCCGAAACTCCGGCAACCCCGACTGCCTCGTTCCCAGTAACTCACCTGGACCACGCAACTCCAAGTCCTTTTCAGCAATCAAAAACCCGTTGCTTGTCTTCGCCATAATGCCCAAACGTTCCTCGGCTATCGCCGTTCGCTTATCACTTGTGAGCAACACGCAGTAACTCTTCTCTGCCCCGCGGCCAACGCGCCCGCGCAGTTGATGAAGCTGTGACAATCCAAACCGTTCCGCATGTTCGACGATCATTACAGACGCATTCGGCACGTCGACACCGACCTCAATCACGCTCGTCGAAACCAGTATCTTGATCGTTCCGGCGACAAACTCATTCATCACCTGCTCTTTTTCAGCCGGCTTCATCTTTCCGTGCAAGAGTCCGACAGGCAGTCTCGGAAAGACGGTGTCGCGCAGGTATTCGTAACGTTGCTTCGCATCGCGCAAGTCCATCTTCTCCGACTCTTCAACGAGCGGATACACAACGTAAACCTGCCGTCCGGCGCTAACTTCCCGCTTTATCAGCTTCTTCACTTCCTGCCGGTGGTCCTCTCCGACGACCGTCGTCTCGATCGGCGTTCGTCCGGGGGGCAGTTCATCAATCACTGAAACGTCGAGATCGCCGTATACGGTCATCGCGAGCGATCGCGGAATCGGCGTTGCCGTCATCACGAGCACGTCAGGATTCAAGCCACGCGCGCGCAACTCCGCGCGTTGCATCACGCCGAAGCGATGCTGCTCGTCGATGACGACGAGTCCAAGACGGGCGAACGACACTTTTTCCTGGATCAGCGCCTGCGTACCGATGACAGCATTGATCTCGCCTTCGTGCAATGCTGTTAACAGACGCCGTTTCTCCGCGGAACGCACCGACCCAGTCAACAGCTCAACGCGATATGGCGTTTTCGCGAGCAGGCGTTTGATGTTTCGCGAATGTTGTTCGGCGAGGATCTCAGTCGGCGCCATCAGCGCTGCTTGCAGACCGTTTTCGATCGCCGCGATCATCGCGATCAATGCAACGATAGTCTTACCGCTGCCGACATCACCCTGAAGCAGGCGATTCATCGGCGCGGTTGATTTCATGTCGTTGAAGATGTCCGCAACCACTTTTCGCTGCGCCTTTGTCAGCTTGAAAGGCATGACCGACTTCACCGCGTCGTTCACCAACTTGTCGATGCGGATCGTGACTTCTTTCGACTCCTTAACACGCCGCCCTCGTTTGAAACCGAGTGCGAACGTGAGCCAGAAGAAATCTTCGAAGATTAGTCGCAGATGCGCCGGACTTCGCGACTGCTCATAATCAGACAACGGAACGTCCGCAGGCGGAAAGTGAATCTCACGCAGCGCGCGGGCGCGACCGATTAGCTGCGCTCGCTTTTGCAGTTCCGCCGGCAGTGTTTCCTCGATCGCTTCATTGTCCAGTTGGGCCAACGCCGCATGCATGATTTCGCGAATGCGCTTTGAATTGAAGTCGCCGAGTTTGCGATAAACAGGAACGCGTCGTGCGACGTGAATCGCAGCCAGCGTCGGATCGGGCACGTTTTCTTCTACTTGTTCCGGATCGGGCTCGATGTTCGGGAGATTGGCTGGTTGATCCGGAAGCGCAATGATCTCAAGTTCGTCGGCTGGGCGTTGCAGACGCAGTTTGTAAGCGCCGCGGCGAGGCTCCAGTTCCCAACGCCCAAACGTGATGAAGCGCGTTCCTGCGACCATCCGCGTCGTGTAATACTTGATGATGTCGTAAGCACGACGACCGGATACGAACCACCAGACAACTACGTCCCGTCCGGTCTTTCCTGCATCACTTGCGGCAATCTCGAAAATAAACAAGCGCGCTTTGCCGAAGCCAGCCTTGCCACGCACTGGATAACCGTGCGCACGAGTTACAGTCAGATCGAGCGATGCTTCGAGCCCGTCCTGAAGATCTCGAATCGCCGCAGTGCGGGAGCGGTCCTCGTACCGCATCGGTAGATACGTCAATAAATCTTCGACAGTGACTTCGGATCGGTTTCTCTTATGGACCTGGCTCGCGAGTGCGGACGCGAGTTTGCGTGAAGGATTCTCGCCTAGTCGAGCAATGCGAAACCTGTGAAGATCCTCGACTGGCGTGTCGAGGGAGATGGCGCTGGGCATCGCCGTGATCATAAGCTATTTTTCCCGGGGTTAGAAGAAACACGGATAAGGGGATGGGTATGGCAGACGAAATGATGTCGGAGATCACGCGTGACGAGTTGAAGCAATTGCGCCAGGGACTGTTGCAGTTGCACAAGACGCTGCTCGATATGGAGCGACGCGGATACGAACGGGCACGCGGGCAGATCAGCAACAGTTATGAGTTCTTGCAGTTGGTGCTGAAAGATCCGTGGTTCGACTGGCTGCACCGCCTCTCGGAACTAATCGTGCAGATCGATGAGACCTTAGATAGTCGCGATCCCGAGCAGCCGCCGACCGAAGAAGACGCGAAAGCGCTACTCGCGCGCGCCAGGGGTTTGCTGGCGCCTGCGGAATCGGGGACCGAGTTTCAGAAGAATTACTTTCTCGCCTTGCAGCAGTCACCTGACGTGGTGCTGCTGCATGCGGAGATTATGAGGTTGTTAGGAAAGTGAGATCACGGATTTCAATTATCCAAAGATATCTCTCACCTTATCGACCAGTTTTTTATCCGCCAGATCCGTGGTTTCCACTTCGGCTAACTGTTCAAGCAGCTTGCGCTGTTCGCGCGTCAAACTAGTCGGCGTCATCAGAGTGACAGAGACAAACAAATCGCCACGACCGCGACCGCCAAGTGCCGGCATTCCCTTACCGCGAAGTCGAAACACAGTGCCGGTTTGCGTACCCATCGGAATCTTCAGTTTCTCTTCACCGTCAAGCGTCTTGACCATCAACTCAGCGCCAAGCGCAGCTTGAGTGAAACTGATGGGCACCGCTTCGTAGAGATTGTTTCCCTGACGCTCAAATTGCTCGTGTTCCGCAACGTGAATCACGACGTACAGATCACCTGCGACGCCGCCATTCGTCCCGGCTTCGCCTTCACCAGGCACGCGGAGTCGTGAACCAGTCTCGACGCCAGCCGGAATCTTGACTTCCATCTGCTTCTCGCGTTCGACGCGACCCGCACCGTTACATTGCGTACACGGAGTCTTAACTACGCGGCCCGCGCCACGACACACGTGACACGTTCGCGCAACCGAGAAGAAGCCCTGTTGATAACGAACCTGGCCCGTGCCGCTACAGGTGTTGCAGTTTTCGGGTTGTGTACCCGGCGCGGCTCCCGTGCTATTGCAAGCTGTGCAACCCTCGAGACGCGGAATGCGCAACTGCGCCGTCATGCCGTTTGCAGCGTCTTCGAGTGTGATTTCGAGGTCGTAACGAAGATCGGCGCCACGTTGGGCCGCCGACCGTCGCGAGCCACCTCGGCCGCCGCCAAATACATCACCGAATCCAAACAGGTCGCCGAGAATATCTTCGAGGCCACCAAAACCCGGAGCGCCCCACGCACCCGCACCGGCACTGCTCGAAACACCCGCATGACCGAACCGGTCGTAGCGCTTTCGCTGGTCGGCATTCGACAATACACTGTAAGCCTCGGCAGCTTCCTTAAACTTCTCTTCCGCCGCGGCATCGTTCGGGTTTTTATCGGGGTGGAACTTGACCGCGAGACGCCGGTACGCAGTCTTCAACTCCTGGTCGCTGGCGGTGCGACTCACGCCAAGTACTTCGTAATAATCACGCTTACTCATTCAGTCCTCTACGTTTTCCATTTTCCATTTTCCGTTTGTCATTTGTCATTTCACGAGCTCCAGATTGGAAATGGAAAATGAGAAATGAGAAATGGCAAATGGAAAATACTTACACTTCGCTTGTGGTCGCGTCGGGTGTGGGGTTCAGCATGGCGGTGGTGAGTTGCCCTGCGACGCGCTCCAGTTTGTTCAATACGATGTTAATCTCTTCAGTCTTTTCTGCGTGGCACGCCGCTTCAGCTTCTTTGAAAACCGCTTCAGCCGTTTCCTGATCGATCTCGGAAAGCAGCCCCCCATATTCTACAAACGACTTCTTCGTATTCCTAAGCAGCGCCTCGACTTTGGTTTTCAACACGAGAACCTCTTTCGCGGTCCGATCGCTGTCGGCAAATTCTTCCGCCTCGCGGATGAGTCTGTCAATCTCTTCGGGCGCCAGTCCAGACGTTGGTGTGATGCGGATCTGTTGTTCGCGTCCGGTCGCTTTATCCTGTGCGGAAACCGAGACGATGCCGTTGCCGTCAACTTCAAACGAAACCTCGATTTGCGGTACGCCTCGGGGACTCGGCGGAATCCCAACCAGCTCAAATTTACCCAACGAACGATTGCCTTTCGCGATCTCACGTTCGCCCTGCAAAACGTGAATCTCAACCGATGATTGATTGTCGACAACGGTTGTAAACGTTCGGCTCTCGCGTAACGGGATCGTCGAGTTGCGCTCGATGATCTTGGTAAACAGGCCGCCACGCGTCTCCAGGCCAAGACTCAAAGGCAGCACATCCAGGAGCACGATGTCTTTAACATCGCCGGTAAGAACACCACCCTGAATGGCCGCGCCCATTGCCACCACTTCGTCAGGATTGATCTCCGCCGACGGTTTGCGGCCGAAGATTTTCTCAACGGTGCGCGCAACGATCGGCGAACGCGTCTGCCCGCCGACGAGGATCACCTTGTGAACGTCAGCCGGTTGCAGTTTCGCGTCGTTGAGCGCGGTCTGACATGGTTCGACAGTTTGCTCGACGAGGTCGCTAACCAGCGATTCGAACTGTTGTCGCGTCAGCGTCTTGTTGAAATGTTTCGGACCCGTCGCGTCCGCGGCAATGAACGGCAGGTTGATCGTGGTTTCGAGTTGCGTGGAAAGGTCGCACTTCGCTCGTTCGGCAACTTCTTTCAAACGCTGCAAGGCGAGGCGGTCCTGGCGCAGATCGATGCCGGTGTCGGCGAGAAACTGGTCCGCCATCCAGTTCATGATGCGCTCGTCGAAATCTTCACCGCCAAGAAACGTATTTCCCGAGGTCGACAGCACTTCGAAAACGCCGTCGTTCATTTCGAGAATCGAGATGTCGAACGTGCCGCCGCCGAGATCGTAAACGGCGATCCGTTCCGAGTCTGATTTTTTAAGACCGTAAGCCAGCGCGGCCGCGGTTGGTTCGTTGATGATACGTTCGATTTTCAGCCCGGCGATCTTGCCCGCGTCTTTTGTGGCCTGACGCTGCGTGTCGTCGAAATAAGCGGGGACGGTAATAATGGCGTCAGTGACTGACTCCCCGAGAAACTCCTCCGCGGCGGCTTTCAAACGCTGCAAAACTATGCCGGACAATTCCGGCGGGCTGTAATTTCGTCCTTGAACCCGCACGCGGGCGTCGCCATTTGTCGAATCGACAATATCGAACGCCGAGGTCGCGCGCATTCGCTCAACCTCCCGCGAGCTGAACTTCCGCCCGATCAAACGTTTCACTGCGTAGACTGTGTTGGCGGCATTAGTGACTGCCTGGCGCTTCGCGATCTGACCAACGAGCCGCTCACCTTTATCGGTGAAACCGACGACAGTCGGCGTGGTGCGGCCACCTTCCTTGTTCGGCACGATCTGCACGGCGCCGCCCTCGAGAACGGCGACGCAGCAATTCGTCGTGCCTAAATCAATGCCAATCGATTTGCCCATGTAGTTTGAACAGCTACTTTCGCGTAGAAACTTTTACGAGCGCCGGGCGGATTAGTTTTTCGCCGAGCCGGTAGCCGCTGCGTATCTCCTGAATCACTGTGTCAGGCTCGTACTCATCTGTAGCTTCGGTAACGACTGCCTCATGGATGTGCGGGTTGAATTGTTCTCCAACTGCGGAAATCGGTTTTACGCCGAGCGCATCGAGAACTCCCGTCAGTTGTTTCCAAATCAAATCGACACCACTCAGAAAATGGCGAAACTCGTCTGACTCGGCGGCCTCAACGGAAGCTTCGGCTTCGAGCGCGCGTTTCAGATTGTCTGAAACTGGTAACAGTTTCTCGGCGACGTCGGCGACTACGCGGTTGTACGTCTCGTTTCGCTCGCGATCCATCCGCTTGCGATAGTTTTCAAAGTCAGCCTGACGGCGAGCGAGACTGTTTTTCAGATCAGCGTTTTCGCCCTCGATTCGCTTCAATTCGGCCCGTGTGGCAATGAGTTCGGCTTTTTCCGGCCCGCCAAGATCGGCGGTCAAATCATCGAGCCCAAGCGCTTCGTCTGCGCTTAGTTCGTCGCCGGCGGACGGAACATCAGTGTCGGTGTCGGAATTAAAGTCGGGGTCTAGTCTGTCCATCTCGGATGGTCTGCTGCTCAAAGAATCGCTGTCATCTTCAGCGTCGCTGAACCTGATTGGGATACGGAACCCGCGCTTGTCTTTCCTGTCAGATGTCATTAGGGAGGTCGGAATCTCCGCGAGTTAACGTGCGGTTTGCTCTCCGAGGCGATGCTCAATCAACCGCGCCATGTAGTTTACCATAGCCATTATCCGTGCATATTCGATTCTCATCGGACCAACGACGCCGAGTGTGCCGATGTTTTCGTTTGATCCGACACGATAGGGCGCGGTTATCAGAGCGCAATCGCGCATAGAGTTCGCCAGGTGCTCGCGGCCGATGGTTACGTGCACGTCGCCGGGATAAGTAGGGGGCTCATGAACGCATTCGTTCAGAATCTTGATCAAACGCGACTTTTCCTCAAACATGCGGAAAAGATCGCGCATACGTTCGACGTCGTCGAAGTCCGGCTTGGTAAGAATGTTTGAAGCGCCGTCGACGTAAACTTCTCCCGTCGTCTCCTCGCCTTCCAAACTTCGCTCGCACAACAGGACTGCGTTTTGCAGCAGGCGATCGTAAAGCGCCTTCTCCTCTTTCATCAGTTCGACGATTTCGGTTCGGATGGTCGCAAGGCTCTTGCCGTGAAACTCGATATTCAAATAGCTGGCAGTGCGATCAAGCTCGTCCTGGGAAAATTCGTCGCCGACTCGGATCACTTTGTTGTGAATGATCCCGGAAAGCGAAACCAGCACGACGAGAATTCGCTTGTCCGGAAGCTGAACGAATTCGATGTGCTTCAGACGGTTCTCCGCGAGCGACGGTGACACTACGATCCCGACGTTCTGCGATAGCGCGGAAAGTACGTGCGAAGCGGTCTCCATTAAACGATCAGGGGACGACGCGGCGTCGATGTCGTGGGCGGCGAACAGGTGATCGATGGCTTTCAGGTCGCTGCGTGAGAGCCTCGCCTCGCCCAACATGTTGTCGACGTAGTAGCGATAGCCTTTATCGGTCGGTACGCGACCAGCGGAAGTATGTGGCTGGTCGACGAATCCGGCCTCTTCCAGGTTTCCCATCACGTTGCGAATAGTCGCCGGACTCCAGCCGTAGCCATGGGAAAACCGATCCGATAGCACTCTCGAGCCCACCGCCTCGCCGGTCACCAAATGTTCTTTGATCAGGGCGGCAAGCAGCACTTCAGCCCGCGGATCCAACGGGCTTTTTTCGTTATGTTGAAGGTTTGAGGCTCGCCTGGGCATAAAACTAAACGAGTGGGCAGTATAAGCGTTTTACCCACAGATTGCACAGATCGCCCGTAAATTGATGTAAAAACAGCACTTTATGGTGACCTGTCCGCGCCGGGTTGACGGCTTGGTTTGCCCGTACTTAAGATTGAGCCTCCTTTCGGGTCGGGGTTACTCACATGAAGGAAACAGAAAAGTATTTCGCAGACGCGTTTCGTCATATGGGTGGCAACCGTGGTGTGCCATCGATCGAAGTGCGCTTTTACCCCTACGCCGGCCTACGACACACTATTCGACTCCGATCAGGACGCGTTTACGTACGTCTCTCCGACATCTGTAAAGACTCGCCACCGGAAGTTTTGCGGGCCTTAGCGTGGATTCTGGTCGCGCGCCTGCTCGGAAAGCGAGTGCCGACCATCCATGACCGCGTTTATCGCGATTATTCATTGACTCCAACGATCATGCGGTCATCTGATCTGGCGCGACGCGGCCGCGGACGCAAAATGATCTCGACCTCCCACGGCGAGGTTTACGATCTCGAACGGATGTTCAGCAAATTGAACAGGCGCTACTTCGACGGGCAAGTGGACAGGCCCACGCTGACCTGGTCGCAGCGTCGCACGCGCAGCATCCTCGGTCATCATGACCACATCTACGACAGCATCACGATCAGTAAGACACTCGATTCAAAAGACGTTCCGGAATGGTTTGTCGAGTACATCCTCTATCACGAGATGCTTCACATCAAACATCCTGCGCGGTTGATCAAAGGACGGCGCTACTACCACACCAGCGCGTTCCGTCAGGACGAGCGGCGATTTCCGCATTACGAAGAGGCCCAGCGATGGCTCGAACGGCTGGCGCGCCTGCGACGAGTGCCTCGCGCTCGTGCCGCCTGAGTTCCTGGAACTAACCCAAACGACAAGCGTTTATCAAACCGAGGTAGGTGGGCTCCTCAAGAGAGGGCGGTCTGGCAAGGGGGTGACTCCAAACCGGCCGCCCTTTTTCTTTCGCTCTTGAGCACTCCGCAGTCGTTTCTGAACCGAAATTATTGACGGCGTAACGGCCAGCGGCGTAACATGCTCTCCACCTGTAAGGCAAAGCCCCTATTGAAAATGCCCGACGAACAAGGAGGGACTCTATATGCCCAGACGTCTTCAGCTCTCCCTGATGAAGTCCATTCAAGTGTTTGCAGTTGTAGCCTTCTGTCTCGTTGCCTTCGCTATAGTCCAAGCCGATCCAATAACTGTTACTGGAACTGCCGTCTCCGTCAATGGAGCCATATTTGGCCCGAGCATCGGATTTAACCTAACAGGCCAGAACTTCTCGGCGAGTGTCCAGGACGACGGCGGGATCGACAGGTTTATGCATTTCGGATTCTGGCCTTGCACCAGGCAAGCGGGATCAGTTACGCCATGCACGACCGCCAATGCCGGTTATTCAAGCCAAAGCGACCTTCGAGGAACGTTCACATTCAATGGACAGAACTTCCAAGCCAGTGTGATCAATTCCCTGAATTTTCAGCTAACCAGCCCGGCTTTTGTCATCCCTCCGGAATTCCTGGATGACGATGCGGTCTTGATAACGGCTCCATTCAGCTTCTTAGGATCAGCGCTGATCGCCCAAACCGGTGAAAAGATAGACCTCGAAGGTGTGGGAACGGTGCGGCTACTCCTAACCAGGCAGACCGTCGGTGATATTACCGGTCTGTTTTTCCAACGCGCCGATTACACGTTTGGTCCAACCGTTGATGGAGTGACGGTCGAGTCCGTACCAGAGCCGGCGACACTGGTTCTCCTTTTCAGTGGTCTAGCTGGCGTCGCCGCCCGTGTCAGACACCGCTCGCGGCGCCGCGGTTAGCGGATTCAGCCACTAGACAACGCCTTAGCAGCCTCGTTAGACTACGCACTTTGCACTTCGCAAAGTGCGTACCTCTATCTACGGAGACTTCTGTTTTATGGCAATTCCTGCAACTCAGATTCGACGCGGCATGGTGATCGTTTTCGAAGGCCAACCCTGCAAGGTCGTCGAATTCCGGCACCATACCCCCGGCAATCTGCGTGCGATGGTGCAAACCAAGCTGCGAAATATTCGTACCGGATCTTCTTTTGAACACCGATTTCGTTCGGCTGATACCGTTGACCGCGCTTCGCTCGAACAGCACGAGATGGAGTATCTCTACTCCGACGGCTCGCACCACCATTTCATGAATACCGAGAACTACGAACAGACCGCCCTGAGCGAAGACGACCTGGGCGACGCCGCGCAGTGGCTTACGCCGGGACTCAAGCTTCAGGCGGAGTTTTACGAAGGCTCGCCGATCGGCATCGACCTACCGCCGTCGATGGAACTGACAGTGACGCAAACAGAACCGACGCTGAAAAGCGCGACGGTCTCGAACGTGAACAAACCCGCGACGCTCGAAAATGGCGTGACGATTACCGTACCGCCATTCATCAACGAAGGTGACCGCATTCGCGTCGATCCAACCGAAGGACGCTATATAGAGCGAGCGAAGTAGTCCGATGGTTCTTGGTGCTTGGTACTTTGTTTCAGTCTAGCAAGCGGACAAAGCACTAAGCACAAAGTTCTAAAAAAATGTACCTGGCTTACAGCCTTCTGTTGTCGGTCGGTCTTCTCTTCTCAGCCCCTTATTTCCTCTATCAAGCGTTGGCGCACGGTAAGTACCTTGAAGGTCTGCGCCAACGGCTGGGCAAGCTCCCTTCATTCAGCAAAAACCCGACGATCTGGTTGCACTGTGTTTCAGTCGGCGAGACGCAGGCGGCACGGCCGTTAGTGGACCGGCTTCGTAAAGAGTTTCCGGATCATGCGCTGGTGGTTTCGACGATTACGCGCACCGGGCAGAAACTGGCGCAGGACGTTTTCGCGCATGAGGCCGACAGTGTTTTCTATTTTCCATTCGACTGGCGCTGGTGTGTGCGTCGCTCGCTGAGGGCGGTAAGTCCGTCGGTGGTGCTTTTGATGGAAACGGAGTTGTGGCCGAATTTTTTGCGTGAGTGCAGCTTGCGCGAGATTCCGGTGGCGCTGGTTAACGGGCGGATCTCGCGGCAATCGTACCGGCGCTATGCGTGGATCAAGGTTTTTCTGAGGCGCGTGCTTGAGTCGTTGAGCATTGCCGTGATGCAGTCTGAAGCGGACGCGCAAAGATTACAGAGTCTCGGCATGGATTCCGATCGGATTCGAACGGCAGGCAATCTGAAGTTTGACGCCCGGGCGGTTCCCTCAGCGGGTGAGAAAACAGCTGAGATTCGCGATCGATTCGGACTCAACTCCGCGGCGCCGCTTGTTCTCGCCGCCAGCACACACGCTCCTGAAGAGAAGATCATTCTTGAAAGCTTAAAACAGATCCGTGCCACGCAGCCCGCGCGACTGATGCTCGCGCCGCGTCATCCTGAACGTTTCGCGGAAGTCGCATCGTTATTACAGAGTTCGGGATTGAGTTGGGCGAGAAGAACAAACGCGTCTGCTGCGGGCGACGTCGATGCCGCTGTGATCCTGCTCGATACGATTGGCGAACTGCCGTCGACGTATGCGCTTGCTTCGGTCGTGTTTGTAGGCGGAAGCATCGTCGATCGCGGCGGCCACAACGTGCTGGAACCGGCGGCGGCGAGCGTGCCGGTTGTGACGGGCGCACACACGCACAACTTTCACGCGATCGTCGATCTCTTGAACGAAGCCGGTGCAATCGTTCAACTGCCGCCAGTCGATGGTGATGCCGCTGCTGCGGAACTCGCAAGGGTCTTGAACGACTTGCTCGCGAATTCACAACGTCGCCGCGAACTCGCGGAACGAGCAAAGCAACTGATCGCCGTCAACCAGGGTGCGGCTGAACGCACTATCAAATTGATCGCTCCATTGTTGTCAACGAAACGTCGCGACAGCTCCCACTCAAACTCCGTCCTCGCGCCGAAACCGCAGACTTCATGAAATCGCTCATCCTCCCGCCACTGAGTGTTCTGTACGGCGCCGTCACACGAACGCGCCTTTCGCTATATCGCCGCGGAACTTTTCACTCCACCAAACTGGATCGCCCGGTTATCAGCGTCGGCAACATCACGGCCGGAGGAACAGGCAAGACTCCGATCGTCGAATGGGTGTCGCGCACCCTCGCGGCCGCAGGAAAAAAGGTCTGCATACTCACGCGCGGTTACGGCCGGGATAATCCGGATCGAATGATCATCGTCTCCGACGGTCAGACGGTTTACTCAAATGCATCAGAAGCCGGCGACGAGCCGTTTCTTTTGGCGACAAACCTGGTCGGACAAGCAGCAGTAATCAGCAGCGCGGATCGAGTGGCGGCGGGCAATGAAGCGATCAGGCACTTCGATACCGATTGCTTCGTTTTAGACGATGGCTTTCAACACTTGCGTCTCGAACGTGACTTGAACCTAGTGACGATCGACGCGGCTAATCCATGGGGCGGTGGACACTTGCTGCCATACGGCCGCTTGCGCGAACCGTTGAGCGGTCTCAGCCGCGCAGACTGCATCGTCATCACACGTACCGATCAGGTTAACAATCTCGACGCGCTCCAAACTGAGGTCCGCAAATTCGCTCCTGCCGTACCCATATTTCGGTCGCGAATGAATACCTCACAGATCGTGTCGCTTGACGGTTCTTCAGACCCGCCGGTCCCGCCCGTGGCGGCTTTTTGCGCAGTCGGCAATCCACGATCATTCTTCGACGCAGTCCCACGCAAAGTAGTTTTACAGAAAGCATTCGCGGATCACCATCGCTATTCGCAATCTGATATCGACTCCTTTATCGACGCTGCTAAACGCGCAGGCGCAAACAGCCTCATCACAACAGCAAAAGACGCCGTAAAGCTCCGTTCGCTTTCGTTCTCGCTGCCCTGCTACGTACAGGAAATCGAGCCGTCGATCGACAACGCGGATGAACTGATTCGATTAATAAAATCGGTATTACGGTGAAGGTGTCGGCGCTGGAGGCCTGGTTGCCGCAGGCGACGGCGGCGGAACATTGGGCGGCACTACACTGCGAGTCGGCTCAGGCAATGGTGTGGCTTTGTTGGAGTTTGAATTGGTGTTGGTATTTGCGTTGGCATTCGCGTTAGCAGTCGGACTGACATCCGCAATTGGCGTCTGAATCTCGTCGGCGTTCATGTTGGGCGAAGCGTTAACGTTTGCAGCTGGCTTGGTCGCGCCTCCGGATGGAAGTCCCTCTTCGGCTTTGCCGGTTGGCGGTTGCGCTGGTTGCACCGGCTGGCTATTCGGATCGGGGGAAAGTGTTTGTGTCTGCTGGTTCGTGTTCGTACTGCTGCTGGCAGGTGAGAACTTGGTCCATGCGTAAACCGCCCCAAAGATAATCAGCAACGCCGCACCTGCGGGCACCAAAACCTTCCAGGGATTAAAACCACCGGCAGCGGCCGGGGGTGCCTGTTGGACTTGTACCATCACGGGCGCTCGGCGTTGGCCACTGGGTTGCTGCTCCACGACGGGCGGATACTGCTCACGCGCCCTCACCACTGTCATTTCATCCGGATCGTTGCTCATCGCTGAAGCGGCGGTAGTCGTACTCGTGTTGTTGTTAGCGGCGGGCGCGACAGGCACCGGCATGATCATTCCCGATGCTATCGTCAGATCTTCAACCAACTCGCTGACGCTTTGATAGCGATTATCCGAAACTTTCGCCATCGCCCGCGCCACCACTCGACCAATCGGCGGCGGCACGTCATTGCGCTCATCCAGCACAGACGGCACAGCCTCCTGCAAATGCTTCATCATCACGATCGTCGCCGAATCACCAGAAAACGGGACGTGACCGACCAGCATCTCGTAAAGGATCACACCCAACGAATAAATGTCCGAACGCGAATCAATCTCCGAATCCTGGGAGCACTGCTCGGGTGACATGTACTGCGGCGTGCCAATCACAAGATTCGGCGCGGTCAAACCACCGTCAAATTCACCGTCAGGCTCGTTGATTTTGGCGATACCGAAGTCAAGCACCTTCGCGTGATCGCCGACACTTGTGGTATCGAGCAACATGATGTTGTCGCTTTTCAGATCGCGGTGCACGACTCCCTGCGCGTGCGCGACAGCGAGCGCGTCGCCGACCTGACGCGTAATGTCGACGATCCGCGGCAGCGGCAACGGTCCTTCCTCGCGGATCACGTGCTTGAGCGTCTTGCCGCTCAAAAATTCCATCACGAGAAATACGGTGCCGTGGTCTTCGCCAATATCGGTGACACTGAGAGCGTTGGGATGTGAGATGCGCGACGCGGCGCGCGCCTCGCGCGAAAAGCGCGCGACGATCTTCTCGTCGGCGGCAAGCGACGGACGCAACACTTTGATGGCCACAGTCTTGTCCATCAGCACGTGCGTTCCCTTGTAAACGCTGCCCATGCCACCTTCGTTAAGACGTTCGTCGATGCGGTATTTTCCGGCGAGCGTGGTGCCGATCAGTGCGTCGTCAGTAGTTTCGAGCGCGACGCCGTCCGCGGGACAAAGCGTCGTCGTATCAGAATATTCAACTCCGCACTTCGGACATCTTTTCATTTGCAGTGCCTCGATTATCCATCCGCCTTAACTTGCGGTCAACAAAGAGGCGGGCGAGAGAAAACGATCTCTCGCCCGCTCTGAAAACACTTTGATTCGTGTTTGTCCGCTTAGGTTGGCGATCCGGTTCCCTTTACCACCGCGAAGACCACCAGCAGCGCAAAAAGCACCAACGACTCAATCAGCGCCAAACCAAGAATCATCATGGTTTGAATACGACCGGCCGCACCGGGATTTCGCGCCGCACCCTCGCACGCTGCCGCGCCGATGCGCGACTGTCCGAGAGCGCCACCCAACACAGCAATCGCGAAACCGATACCCGCTGCGAGGGCGCGGTACTTGTTCACGGAAAACGCATTGTCACCAGCACCAGCGGCGCCTTCGACTTGCGCAAACGTGGTCATTGCACTGAAAAGAATACCGACCACGGCGAACAGCAGGATTCTGAATTTGCTCATAGTTCCTCCTACGATCTGCTTCTAAACTGCTCGCCGGCCACGAGGCTCGTTATACCAAGCGTTTATAATTTCGCCTGCATCCGGTATCCACCGCCCCTCTTACAACGGCGCTCCTGCGAAACAGACATGACTTGCTTCAACAAAACCGAAGCTATGACTTGCCCGGTGTTTTACGAATGTGACTGGAAGCAATCTATTCAAATTGCACGGCAACGTGTGCTGACGCTGTTGTCGCACCGCTCACCGAGCGCTGGATAAAGCCATTAAGTTAAAACCGGTGCTATTAACTCGTCGTCCTCGTCCGCATCATGCGCGCCGTGCTCGGCGTGCTCTTCATGTGGATGCGAGACCTCGCTGAGATATAGCTGCGAAAGCAATACAAAAACGAACGTCTGGACCACAGCTACGAAGACACTCAAAAGCATCAGCGGCAGCGGTATAAGCAACTGAGTAAACGGCGGCGCCAAGTTCGCCACGGTAGCCAATACTTGCTCATCGGCAAACAGGTTACCGAACAGTCGGATACCGAGCGAGAATGGTCGAATCAGATTACTGATCAACTCGATCGGGAAGATCAGCGGCGCGATCCACCACACCGGACCAGCCAGGTGCTTCAAGTGAGTGAGTATGCCGTTCTCGCTGATGCCGACGTAGTTGTAATAAAGAAACGAACTCAAGCCGAGAGCGAAAGTAACGCTCGTCGCCGCCGTCGGGCTCATGAACAGCGGGAAGAGTCCCATCAGGTTCGAGACCAGGATCAGCACGGCGAAAGACATCACCACCGGGAAGTATTTCAACCCGTGTGGACCAATGATGTCCTGCAACATGTTGCGCACGGCCAGCACGCTAACCTCGAGCGTTTGTTGTCCGCCGCCTGGCTCAGACTCAGACAGCTTTCCTTTGAAGATCCAGATGAGCGCTACGCTAAGGATGCAGGCGATGAAGAACATCACCGTATACCACGGTATCGCGTTCTCAGCGGTGTATGGACCAAAAGCCGCTTCCGGCGTGGTGCCAAACTTACCGAGCACCTTGTCCCAGATCGGTTTGGTGTAAGTCAGCTCAAACTTAAGCGCTGCTTCACCAAACCAGTGATTCACAAGCTCAACAATGACGGGTGTATGATGGGCCGCTCCTTCGGCATGTTCGCCTGACTCAGCGGCTTCAGCCAACCAAAACATCAAGTAATTTCCTCTCGCTGGATGATTGCGAAATAAAACTCTCTTGCAGCTTCAACGAATATTGCGACTACAAAACTCGACATGCCCGCAAACACTGCCGTCAACGACACCAGATCAAACTGGTGCAGTGCAAAGACGAAGGCTCCAATCACGAGGTAACGCAGCAGAAACTGCGCCAGGCGCAAGCGCGGCGGCCCGCCGCCGACGGCCATTTCAATCGCTGCGGCGGCAGAGCTTTTCAGCCAGCGATGACTGAACAACGCCAGCAGTCCGCCGACGAACAAGCCCGTCGTTACGCGCCATGGGCCTATCACCGCAGACACAGCTACGCTGATGCCGGTGGCAACAGCCATCGTGCGGAAAATCCTCAGGTTGAGAGCATTGCTTGCTGAGTCGGATATTCGCAAAGCCGCCGATTTTAATTTAATACGTCTTGGAACTCAAACGAACAAACTGGTATAACCCCACCGCGGAGCCGAGCACAATCCCGCCCACCAGACACCACGGCTGCGTCCCCAGCCACCTGTCCAGCAGGTATCCGAGGCCTGTAAAGGCTGCCACCGAGGCAAACAACGTCAGGCCCGCGGCGTAGGCAAAACCGGCCTTCCGGTTCTCGTCGGCCGAGGGTCTTGACGAATCTCGCTGCTCAGGCATGGTTTACCAACTCTCGCGAGTCAGAAAGTTTTTGGGGACTTCGTAAAGCATTGCGCGCCGTGAGTGGCGCATTGAATCGTGGATAAAACAGACGTGCGTGCACCAGCATGATTTCCCGCCGTCGATCGTCGCGAGTTCAGCGTCGCGCGCGTGTGTGGCCCAGAGCGCACCGAAGTCGTAATCAAAGTCGCCGAGCGTCGCGAACTTCTCGCGCAACTCGCACGCTCGGACGTCGCCGTTGTAGTCGATGACTGCGGTTGTCTCGCCCGCGGTGCACGGGAAAGGCCACGGAGTTGATCGTTGAAAGTTTGCGTGCTGCGTGCGGTAGTGCGTTGTGATGGTGCCAACGTAAGCGGCGTTCTTAACGAAGCGCTTGCTGGCGTCGTCGCCTGCGAACATGCGATCGCCATAACGTTTTGTGAGCTTCGCTACGTGCGCGTACATCGCCGGTAACAGCTCGGGCGGCACCTGTTTGATGTGATCGCCGACGAGAGTTTCACCGCGAACGATGTTGAAGTACTGGCCGTCGAGTTTGTAGTTCTCCCACATGAACTCCGAGAGCATTTCGATCTCGGTGTAATTCGCGGCGCAAACGACGGTGTTCACGTTGAGCCGGAAGCGATCGGTGTATTTCGACTTCAGCACGTAAAGCGACTCGATGCAGTCGAGCGTCTTCTGCCAGTTGCCGGGAACGCCGCGGATGCGATCGTGCGTTTCGCCGTAGCCGTCGAGCGCGACGTTTAAATACAGATCGATCGACGGATTATTCGCGAGAGCGCGATCGACGATGTCGAACACACGTGACTTGATCAGACCATTCGTCGGGATGATGACGCGGTTGACACCGTTGTTTGCGACGAACATGTCGATGATCTGAGGAACGTCGCCGCGTAATGTAGGCTCGCCGCCGGAGAGCCAGAGGTCCGTGATCGGCGGCATCGTGCGCGAGACTTTCTCGATTTGCGCAAACGTCATGTCGCCGGGATGGTTCAACTCTGCGTGATAGAAACAGGTCTGGCAAAGCGCATTGCAGCGCGAGGTGACAAAGAGAATCACCGTGCCGAGACGTTTCTCGCGCGTCGACTGTCGCAGGAGCTGCACAAATTGGACCGTTTTACTAGTCATTTAATAAGAGTCATGCCGGTTCGCGCGAGATAATGACAGCTTCAGTACTCGATTTCAATTCATAGGTAATTCCGCGCCACTTTATCCGCCGCGAGAATCCGGCTACGATGGTGTTGTAGAAATAGAGCAACGACGCAAACGGCCAGAGAACCACGTGCGCCCAGAGATCGTGATTCAGTTTCGATTTATGTTCGGCGAGCGGTATACGGATGGCTTTCCAACGAATAAAACTCTTCGCTGCCCCAAGCAAAAACAGAACTGCGAGAGTGATGAGAACAGGCAGTGAACCCGTCATCGCTAACAGACCCATCCCTCCAAAAAACACAACGGTAAACAGTCCCGACCCCAGCATGAGCGGCAACCACAGATGCGACGCATAGACGCGTGTGATCTTCACCTGTCGCGTCGTGAACTCCAGCAATTCGCGAAAATCGCAATCTCCAACCGAAGGCACAAGGCAGTTCGGCGTGAAATGTATCGGGAGCTTCGCTTCCTTCAACACTCGCGTGATCGTGAAATCATCTGAAACAGTTCCGGCCCACCGCTCCACAACTTTCAATCGTTCAAAAGTCGCGCGTCTTATTGCGGTTGAGCCGCCCCAGCAGAAGTTTTTATCCATATTCTCACCGAGCGCGGACGCGATCGACGCATTCCAGACAGAACGCCAGCGCGTCGCCAATCCGCCACGCTCCGGTATAAACCATCGATACCCGGTCGAGGCACCAACTTTTTCATTACTTAGCGGCGCAACGAGTTTGCGCAACCAATCTTTCCCCGGGCGCGCATCAGTATCGACGAATACAATTACTTCACACCGCGGATCGATCTGATTCACCGCCGCAATCAAATTGTGGACCTTCTGTCCCGTCCCTTCTGCAGGACCACTGATCACCGTCTTTGCGTCAAACTGTCTAACAATTTCGATCGCTGGATCGGCAAGCTCGTCGAAAACAAACAGCACCTCATACGCTGGGTAATCCTGTCCCACCAGCGGCCACACGTTCTCCGCAAACCCAGGCTCGACACCTCGCGTTGGCGCAATCACTGAAACAAAAGGCTGAAAATCCGGAAGCGCACGGCCCGTCTCACGCCGCACGTAAGCAGCGAATCTCAACCCGTTTAATAACGATTGGAAGCCGAACCAGAGGGCAAGCGCGGCGAGGAAGTAGTAGACGTACACTAACTGAATAACGATCCGAACGTCGCCAGTACTAGATCGCGCGTAACACTGACGATCGGCTGCGGATAAACACCAATCCACAGCACCCCGATAACTGACGCAAACAGCGCGGTTTGTAGTGCCGGCGACAGTGCAAGCGGTCTCGTATCCGCGATGCGATCGCCGAGATACATCACCTTGATGAAGCGGAAGTAGTAGTAGAAGGAAACGACTGTGTTGACGATGGCCCAAACTGCGAGTGCGTAGTACCACGCTTTCTGCTCGACGCGGCCACGCTCGATCAAACCGCCAAACAGAAAATACTTACCAATGAAACCACCGGTGACGGGCAGACCGCCGAGGGACAACATGAAGATCGACATCATCGCAGCCATCACCGGCGCCTTTTGACCGAGCCCGGTCAGGTCGTCGACGTTGTCGCCAATGATTCCGCGACGCCGGAGACTGATGATGATTCCAAACGCGCCCATGTTCATCAGCGTGTAGACGAACAGATAGACGACCAGACCGATGTAGCCGTAAACATTGTGCGCGACGAGTCCGAGCAGCAAATAACCGGCGTTCGAAATGGACGAATAGGCAAGCAAACGTTTGGAGTTCTCCTGCGTGACCGCGGCCCAGTTGCCGACCATGATCGTGATCGCGGCAACGAGCCCCAGCAACGGCGCCCAGTCAGCTCGCATTCCGCCCAACGCTTCACTGAAGATGCGCGCGTAGAGGGCAAAACTTGCCGCCTTTGAACCGGTCGAAAGAAACGCCGTTACTGACGTTGGCGCGCCTTCGTAAACATCCGGCGCCCACATGTGAAAAGGCACAGCCGCGACTTTGAAGAACAACCCCGCGCCCAGCGCAATCATTGCCAGCAGCATCAGCGGTCTCAAACCGGCCACCGCGTTCTGAATCGCCTCCGATTCGCGGTTCGCCACAATCGCGTTTTGAACCTCAGGCACGAGTTTGTTGACCGCGGCACCGATCTCGCCCACGTTCGTTGACCCAGCGATCCCGAAGAGCAACGACATTCCGTAAAGCAGCACACCCGACGAAAACGCGCCTAGCAGAAAGTACTTCATCGCGGCTTCGTTCGATCTCCGTTCGCGCTTCGTGAATGCGACCAGGACATAGAACGTCAACGCCATCAACTCGAGACTGATGTAGAGCGAGATGAG
>DASRPN010000210.1:0-11749 GCA_035646355.1 Pyrinomonadaceae bacterium
CGCTTCCCACGCTGAGAGTACGCTTCGCCATCGACGCCAGTGCTGCGTACTCCTTCGGTGGTGCGGCGTCTTCCGCAGGGCTGCGAACGGAAGCAAGCCCGACTCTGTTGAGCAGATCGGTAAACCGTTTGTCCGAACGAAGACTATCGACAACTGGATCGACCGCCAGCCAGATCAGCCAGCCGTCGCGTCCTTCGTACGCGTGCTCGAGCCATTTGAACGCGCGGTCCTTGTTACCAAGCGCGGCATGAACTGCCGCAACGCGATAAGGCGAAACGTAGGTTTGCGTTGATGATTCGCTCAACTCGTCAAGCAACGCCGACGCTTCTTTTTTTCTTCCGGCCAATGCGTACACGCGTGCGAGCAGTGCGCGCGGCAACGTGCTGGTTCCTGAGAGCGCGATCGCCTTTTGCAAAGCGCTGATCGCTTCGTCGTACCTGCCACACTGTTCGTAAGTCAAAGCGAGTTGAAAGTGCGTGTAAACGAAAGTTCGATCCATCTCGAGGTTTCGCTGAAACTGGTCCAAGGCGTCGTCGTAGCGGCGCGCGAGGTAGAGCAGCAGTCCGATGTTCGACCCGATTGACAACGAAAGGGGATCCAGTTCGAGCGCCTGTCGTAACTCGTCAATCGCCTGGTCTAATCGTCCCATCGACGCGAGGTAAAGAAACCCATACCAATGATGCGCGACGGGGTCACCCGGCTTCAGCTCCAGCGCGCGTCTGAACTCACGTTCTGCTCTGGACCAGTTCCAATCGTAATTAGCAAGACAGTAACCGAGCGAAGCGTGAGCCTCCGCTAGCGTCTCGTCGAGCTCGAGGGCCCGTTCGGCAGCCTCGCGAGCCTTTGGATAAGCTTCCTTCGGAGCAAGCGTCGCAATTCCAAAACCGCCAAGCACGAGGTAGGCATCGGCGAGCCCAACATAAGCGATGGCGTAATTCGGATCTGCCTCGATGGCTCGATTGAAGTATTCGATCGACTTCTTCACGTCCTCGTCGGTACGCTTGTTCCAGCAGTATCGTCCTTTGAGGTACGAGTGATAAGCCTCAATGTTGTCGGTGCCGTTTCGTGATTGCCACGTGGGCGACTCGCGATCCGAAAGCGTATCGCGCCGAAATTCGCTCGTGTCGTGGGATCGCCTCAACTCTTCTTCAAACTCGAGACGTTGGCGCAGGTTCTTGAGATCCGCGAGAAACTCTTTGATTGTTTGATATCGTTCGTCGCGGTCTTTGCGCAGAGCTTTTTTGATGATCCATTCGAGTTCGGTTGGCACTTCTGTCCGATGACGCACTAGCGGAACAGGCTCGCGGCTCAGGATCGCCGCGATGACGTCGGATGACGTTGGTCCATCAAACGGCGCGCTTCCGCCCACCATTTCGTAAAGAACGGCGCCCAGGCTCCAGATATCCGTGCGCGTATCGACAGCCAGCGCGCGCGATTGTTCCGGCGACATGTAGGGCGCAGTCCCGATGATGATTCCCTGCTGCGTTTGGAACAGCGTGGAGGCGTCGGAAACAGTCGGCTTCGTCTCTGTTAACTTTGCCAGACCAAAGTCGAGCACTTTCACTACGCCGTCAGCGCGGACCATGATGTTTTCCGGTTTGATGTCGCGGTGCACGATGCCGGCCTCATGCGCTGCCAGCAATGCCGTCGCAACACTGGTCGCAATCTCGAGCGCTTCGTTGATCCCCAGTGGTCCATTCGCGAGACGCTGGCGCAAGGTCTCACCGTCGATAAACTCGACGACGATGTAGTGCAAGTGCTCCGCCTGTCCGATTTCGTAAACGGTAATAATATTTGGGTGATTCAACGCCGAGGCCGCTCGCGCCTCGAGCTGAAAACGACGAACTCGTTCCGGATCTCTTGTAAAAGCAGTTGGCAGCGCCTTGAGTACGACTTTCCGTCCGAGTCGCGAATCCTCCGCGAGGTAGATTTCGCCCATTCCGCCGGAGGCTAGCCGGTTGACGATTTGGTAAGGACCGATCGCCGAGCCCGGAACAATGTCGCTCGCCGCGAGCGACTCTGCCATCACTGCATAGGCGGGTGACTCGATAAACTCGCCGGAGCGCGCATATGAATCAAGCAGGACTTCTACTTCGCGCCGCAACTCAGGATCGGCGGCGCACGCTTCGTCTAGAAACGCTTCACGCGTAGATGGATCGCGTTCGATAGCCGATTCAAGTAGAGCCTTGATTTGCTGCCAGCGTTCGGGCGTCATTTTGCCAACTCATGGTAAAGCCAGGCTTTGGCCGTGCTCCACTCTCGTTTGACTGTAACGGGAGACACGTGCAGTACTTCCGCTGCCTCCTCGACAGTTAGACCACCAAAGAACCGCAACTCGACAATCCGGCTCTGGCGAGGATCGATAAGTGCGAGTTGCTTCAGCGCTTCATCCAAAGCAACAACCTCTGCTGCCTTCTGCTGTGACACGACGAGGGCTTCGTCGAGTTCCAGATTGCGAGTGCCGCCACCTCGTTTAACCGAGGCATGACTGCGAGCGTGGTCCACCAGAATCGTGCGCATCACCTGCGCCGCAAGTCCAAAGAAGTGCGCGCGGTTCTGCCATTGCAGATTCTTCCGGTTGACCAGGTGAAGAAAAGCCTCGTTTATGAGCGCTGTGGTCTGAAGCGTGTGACCTGCACGCTCGCGACTCATGTAGCGATGCGCTAGACGGCGCAGCTCTTCGTCGACCAGCGGCAGGAGTTTGTCGAACGCCGACTGGTCGCCATTGCTCCAGGCGAGAAGCAACTCTGTGACTTGATGGGTTTGGGGGTTAGTCATCTTCCTAATCAAATACGCGCCAGCGAATTCTATCTCAGGCTGTTCTGGTCCCTAAGGAAATATAAACGCGGGAATGAGCCATTTTTTCCCTCGATCTCGCTTAGAGGTTGAGAACGTGCACCGGAGAGGAGAACTCCCAGATGAGCAGCTACGTCTTTATCGAATCCCGTGACCCGTTTGAATCGCGGGACACACGGTTTATCGAAGAAACAGCCGTCGAAGTAAAGGAACGCGGCCACGAAGTCACGGTTTTTCTGGTGCAGAATGGCGTTTTCGCTGCCCGCAACAGCGCTCGGCGATTGGATCGGTTGACGGATGCCGGCGTTTCGGTGCTGGCGGACGATGTCTCACTGCGCGAACGCGGCATCAAGCCCGACGATCTCGCACCCGGCATTCGGGAGGCAGGAATCGAGGCGCTGGTTGACGCCATCGTCCAGGAGAACACGAAAGCACTGTGGCATTAATTTCGCGGAGGCTTGCTTCAAAAGTCTCTTGCAGAACTGCTTCTCTGTGCAGCCTCTGTGCCTCAGTGCGACTCTGTGGTTATTTTCCTGAGCAAATCATTAACCACAGAGGCTCAGAGAGCACAGAGAAAACCTGTTGACGATTTAGGGCAAGCAATTCGAGGAAGGAGTGTGAATCATGAACGAGCGACGCTTAACACTGGCACTGATGGATCCGCCGTACGAGTCAGCAAACTCGACCACCGCGCTGCGAATCATCACGGCCGCTCTTGAAAAAGGTATCGACGTGAATGTATTCGCGTACGAGGGCGCCGTCTGTTTGCCGTTGAAGGACCAGACGCCCCATGCGAATCCAGTGAAAGGAACGAGCGTTGAGGACGAGGAACATCCGACGACGAAAGCTTTCGTCAGTTCCCTGCTCGCAATGGGCCAGGACAAACCGCGGCTGACGTGGGTGAATTGCGGACTCTGTGTTGACGAACGCGGTGCGACGAACGTTGTCGACGGCGTTAAGCGTGGCAGCCCGGCTGACTTCTTCAAGATGGCAAGTGAGTCGACCAACACACTAGTTATCCCGACCAAGTGACCAAGGAGTTTCCCATGAGGATTTTGAACATCGTCGAGACAGCTTATCGCGCAACGTTGGAAGAGCAGGACGACACGATCCTGTGGCTGAGTGGAGCCTTGAAGAATGCTGGCGCCGATCTGGGTGTCATGCTTCGGGCCAACGCCGTGAATTATCTGGTGCCGCAGGAGTGCCCGCGCGTGAAGATTGGAACGATCGGAGTGGAGCATCCGGCGCGCCCCAACGAAGATATCAAGCGGTTGCTCGAAAAAGGCGTAACGGTTTTTGCGATCCGTGACGATCTCGAGGAGCGCGGATTGGATCCCTCGAACTGCGTTACCGGAGTGAAACTAATCCGGCGCCACGACGTCGCGCTGTTGTTAGACGACTACAATCATGTGTGGCACTGGTGAAGATCACTCGTACCTGAGCGCGATGATCGGATCCACCTTCGTCGCGCGTCGAGCGGGGATCCAACATGCCAGCAGTGCGACTAAGCTGAGTAACAACGCGATCCCGACAAAGGTTGTCGGATCGGTCGCACTGACACCAAACAGTAAGTTCTTCATCGTTCGCGTAAGCGCCAGCGATGCGACCAAACCTAATGCGACGCCGGCTAGCGCCAGTTTCATTCCTTGTCCAATCACCAATCTGAGCACGGTGCCCGCCTGTGCGCCGAGTGTCATTCGCAGTCCGATCTCGCGCGTGCGTTGAGCGACCGCGTATGAAAGCATTCCGTAAATGCCAATACTTGCGAGGGCCAACGCGACAATCGCGAACGCGCTCAGCAACAACATGGAGAACCGTCGCGACGCGAGCGATTGCGATACGATCTGATCCATCGTCCTAACGTTAAAGACCGCCTGGTCCTTATTTAAACGTGCTATCTGGTCGCGTATTGTCGCCGCAAGACTCGCCGGCTCGACGTCGGTACGCGTTAGTAAGTTGACGCGCCGAACAGATCCCGGCCATCGTTCGGCAGGAATCTGGTTGAAATTGAGGTAGAACTGCGGAGTTCGAATGGCAGACCCGTCGAGGTTGTCCTGTTCTACGTGACGGACCACGCCGATGATCTCGTAACTCGGCGTGCGGGACGAAGATTGAGACAGACGCTTGCCGATCGGGTCTTCGTTTCCAAAGTGTTGTGCGAGCGCTTCGTCGATGACCACGGTCAACGGAGTAATTGGGGTGTCATGGGTTGTAAAGGTGCGGCCCTTCACCAGCTCGATACCCATGGTCTGGAAGTAATCAGGACTGACAGTGTAACGAATACCGCCGGGTTCCTTGCCTTTCTCCGGCCGCGGTTGGCCTTCGATAAAGAATACCGGGCGGTTAACTACTCCTAGTGGAAGCCCATTTGAGATCGCGACGGCTTTGACGCCCGGCAATCCGCGGACATTCTCCTGCAATTGGTTGAAGAAGCCCACCACCTGATGACCGTCGGGATTATTTGCCGAGATCTGCATCGTCAAGAGATTCTGCGGCTGGAAACCCGGATCCACCTGTAACACTCTGCGGAAACTTTGTATCAGCAAACCAGCTCCGACGAGCAGCGTGAGCGTGAGAGCGACTTCACCAACTACCAACACGCTGCGCACGCGCTGCTTGCCTCCGGAAGAACCGCGATCGCCTTCCTTCAGTGCATCGGTTAAGTTGAGACGTGATGCTTGTAACGCCGGCGCTAACCCGAACAACAAGCCGGTGACGAGAGACACGCCGACAGTAAAAACCAACACTCGCAGATCCACGTTAGCCTCATTGAGACGCGGAATTCCATCGGGTAGCTGGTGAGCAATAAATTTCATCCCCCAAAGCGCGAGGAGTGTTCCTAACACCGCACCAATCGTCGCCAGCATCAGGCTTTCCGTCAGTAACTGACGAATGACGCGCCCGCGGCTCGCCCCCAGCGCCACGCGCACCGACATTTCTCGTTTCCGCGTCGATGCTCGAACGAGCAGCAGGTTAGCGACGTTGGCACACGCTATGAGTAACACCAGCCCGACCGAACCTAACAGGATCAACAGGGGCTGCCGCACGTCGCCGGTAAAAAATTCGTGGAGTGGCGTTAAGGTTGCGCGACGCCCTGTGTTGCTTTCGGGATACTGTTGTTCAAGTCGCGCATAGATTAGGTTTGTCTCCGTTTCCGCTTGTTGCAGCGAAACATTCGGTTTCAATCGCGCGACAACGCCGACGCCGGGATCGGCGCCACGAGCGCTGAAACGCTGTGCTGAAAGACCGATCGGGACGGAAACGTCGGCGTCCAATCCGAATTGAAAGTCTGCTGGAGCAACGCCGACGACCGTGTAGGCCTGATTGTTGAGCGTGATCTGTCTGCCGACGACGCTCGCGTCATTGCCAAACTTGCGACTCCAAAATGCGTGACTGAGAATCACTGATGGAGCGGCGCCGGCACGATCGTCTTCCGGAAGAAAATCACGGCCGAGCAATGGCTTGATTCCAAGTAGGCTAAAGAATCCTGCGGAAACGAGTCGACCTTGCAGGCGTTCCGGCTCTCCCGCCCCGGTTAAGTTATAGTTTTCGTTGGACCGCATCACCGATACCGCATCGAAAACGTTGTTCTGATGTTGCCAATCGACGAAGTTAGGATACGAGACAGAATTTCTCCCTCCTCCTCCCGTACTCTCTCCCACCATTACCAATTGTTCTGGTTGCTGATACGGAAATGGACGCAGTAGAACAGCATTCACGATGCTGAAGATCGCGGTATTCGCGCCGATGCCCAAAGTGATTGTGAACACTGCGATAAGCGCGAAGCCGGGATGCTTGATAAGCATGCGGGCGCTGTAACGCACGTCTTGCCAGAATGTCTCCATAAAGCCGCCGCCTTTGACCTCGTACGCGAGGTCGCGCATGCTGCCGACATTTCCGAAACTCTTCGCCGCTGAAAGACGCGCCTCGTCTGCTGTCATTCCCAGAGCGCGGTTTGCTTCGGTTTCCATCTCGATATGTGCCCGCATTTCTTCGTCGATGTCGTTTAGCACTTCGTCGCGTCGCACGAGAGCGCGCAACCGCGCCGCTAAAACATTGAACCACTTCATTGCTTGTTTCCTGTTAAGTTGCCGCGCGCATCTTTGCAACGACGAGCGCCAGCCGGTCCCAACTTTCTTCCTCGACGCGAAGTTGTTTTTGGCCGGCTCTTGTAAGCTTGTAGAACTTGGCTTTGCGGCCGGTTTCGTTTTCGCCCCACTTGGCACTCACCCAGCCCTTCAGTTCAATGCGATAAAGCGCGGGGTAGAGCGCTCCCTGCTCGACTGTAAGCATTTCGTCAGACATCCTTCGGATGCGCTGAATGATGCCGTAGCCATGCAACGGCCCCAGGGACAGCGCTTTTAGAATCAGCATGTCGAGTGTGCCTTGGAGCAGATCAGCTTTCGCGTTTGTCATCGTGTGGGTGCCATGCCTAAATGTTTTAGGCATGCTACCGCATGATACCTAAGATGGCAAGGCTTCAGGTGTTTGAGGTGCCCTGAACTGAAATTTTCTCTGCGCATCTCTGCGTTCCTCTGCGTCTCGGCGGTAAATCTGTAGCAAAGGCAATGACCGCAGAGCCACAGAGGAACGCAGAGCTACGCGGAGTTGAATTAGGATACTACCGGTGTTCTTTGAGTGATGGCTTCAGGTGAGCCGGTGTTGATTACTCTGCACTTCGCACGCCGACCTCGTCGAGGTGGCGTAACAGATCGGCGGGATCGTTATAGACTCGATAAGCGCCTGCTCGCTCTAATTCCTCGCGTCCATAACCGCCGGACAGCAATCCGACACTCAGCGCTCGTGCACGTCGGGCGGCGAGCAGATCCCAAATACTGTCGCCAACGACGACCGAATCGCTAATCTCTACGCCGAGCTTTTCCGCCGCGGCCAGGAAAAGATCGGGATCCGGTTTTGCATGACGGACGAGGTCACGCGTGATCACTGGAACATCCTCATTCAAGCCGAGCAGTTTAAGCGAGAGACGCGCACTCTCCATGCGACCGCTCGTGGCGATGGCCCAGGGAACGCCGGAGTTTGTGAGATACGCCAGGAGCTCTTCCGCCCCGGGCAATGGTCGAACCTGCGATGCATAACGACTAAAGGCTTCGGTGTGCACCTGTTGTAGCCGCTCTGCTTCTTCTGCCGAAACTGTGTGTCCCGTCTCGCGGAGCAACGCGTTGATGAACAAACCGCCACTCATGCCGATCTGGCGATGAATACGCCACACCGCGAGATGAATTCCACCTGATTCGAGTGCCTCTCGCCATGCAAGCACGTGTTGGTAAACGCTGTCGACGAGCGTACCATCCAGGTCGAACAGGAAGGCCGTTCGACCGGTAGACGTGTTGTCACGACGTGGCGCGTTCTCTTCGCTCATGTTTCCTCAGCTGAGTAATTCCCGCGAACCCTGTAGACATGCTACCGTGGACAGTGCGAACTATCCAAAACGAGAGGAATGGCCCAGCGATGAACAGATCAAGAATGTTGTCTGTGCTTGCGTCTTGCGTTGTTCTGATGATTGTCGCTTCGACAGTTAGTTCAGTTCCGACGCCGCATGCTAGTGCTATCGACGCGATCCTCTTCGACGATTTCAGTTATAACAACAATCAGGCGATGAAAAGAACCGGCTGGATCCTTCGAACTGAACCGGGCTGGCCCGGTGTTCCCGGCGCGACGTGGTCCGAGGACGGAATCTCGCTTCATAAAGATGCATCGCAGCCGAACAACCGCTTCGTTCGCATGACCTCATCAACGGACGGTACTGGTCCAAATACGAGGCAGACGCAGTTTTGTCATCAGCGCAAATATCTCGAAGGCACGTATGCCGCTCGTGTTCGGTTCACTGACGATCCGGTTTCGGGCCCGCGCGGCGACCAGCTCGTTCAGAGCTTCTACAGCATCAGTCCCTTGAAGGCGCCGATGGATCTCGACTACAGCGAGCTCGATTTCGAGTACCTGCCAAACGGAGGCTGGGGCATTGATGGACCAACGCTTTATGCAACGACGTGGGAAACGTTCAGCCCCGAACCGAACTGGAAGAAAGACAACGTGTTCAAGACAACGAATGGAAGTCAGGCTGGTTGGCACACGCTCGTGAAGCAGGTGATGAATCAGAAAGTTACGTATTTCGTCGACGGGAAGCTATTTGCCGAGCACGGTGGCGAGTACTATCCGGAAGACACGATGTCGATCAACTTCAATCTCTGGTTCATACGCGACGGTATGATCAAATCGAATGAGCGGCGTACCTACCACGAAGACATTGACTGGGTGTTTCACCAGGCGGGAGTCGCTCTGTCGCCGGAACAGGTTGAGGCGGCAGTCGCTGATATGCGACGCAGGAAGATCAACTTCCGGGATACTGTTCCGGCGAAAAAGCCCGCGCTGAAGAGTCCGTGCAATTTCTGATTAAGAAGTGCCGGTGTTTGGCGGTTGGCTGGTCCCTTTTGAGGCGCCTTTCTGCTCGCGACCCGCTTCCTTCTTGTGTCGTAACCATTCGTCGATGCTTTCGCGAATGAACTCACCCATGTCCTCAAACTCGCGCGCCGACTTCTCCCAAAAATCCTTGAACTTCTGCTTCTGTGGATCGAAAACGAAATCGAACCGCCCTGGGCGGAATCCCCTGGCTGGTCCAAGCTCGTCTTCGTAGTAGGCGGCGAGTTGACGCGAGGCCATCGCCACCACCGTTAGCGAACTGCCGGCGGGCAGCGGTTCGAAAACCACGCTGACGTTAGGGTCCAATTCTTTCAAACGTGCTAGCACGCGATTGTACTGGTCAGTGCAAAACGCGGCCGCGTCTTCTTTTCCGCCGGTCCATTCTGATTGCAACGCCATGCGTCCTGTGCGGCGCAGGACGTTAATTAATTTAACTAACTCTTGCTCTCGTTCCATATAAACTCCTTGAATCGCAGCTCACCATTTCATCGCGATAGGCACGCACTTGATACGCGGCTTACGTGGGCGACAACCGATGTAATACGCGCGGCCGAAGCCACGAACTGCTTCCGGCTCGTCAGCTTCAAAGTAAGCAAGCAACTCGCGCGCAGCGATACGAATTACTTCAGCGGAGGAGGTCTCGGCGAGCGGCGTGAACAATGGTTTGACTGAAGGTTCGAGTTCGGCCAGTCTCGCGAGAACGCGATTGTATTGTCCAACGCAGAATTGAGTCGCCTCCGGGCCTGGCTTGGTCCAGGACGCGTATCCTGCGGCGCGTGCGATTCGTCGCAGCACGTTGAGCAGTTTCACTGTTTCTTGTTCCATCTGGATCTCCTTGCACTTCTGTTAATCCATTCTTTGGATTCGTGTGTTTAATCTGTGTTTCCCACCTTTGCGCGCAACAGTTTCTTGCCGTGATGAATTCTCCATTTGATAGTCGACAATGGCAGTCCCATGAACGCAGCGATACGTTTCAGCGGCATATCATCGAAGTAATGCAACCGTAACGGCATCGCGTAATCCTGCGCGAGACTATCAATCGCGCTATTCATCAGGGCGTCTCGTTCGTTATCTTCCACGCTCTGTCTAATCGCCGCTGGTTTTGCAAGCGAGTCGATCTTCTCAAGCAGCGCCTCGTCCAACGCGACTCGTTTCCGGACGTGCTTGTCTTCACTCTGAGTAAAGCGCAATGCGCGGTGCCGCGTTATCGCCGATAGCCAGGCGGCAAACCTGCTCGGGTCCTCGATCGTCGGCAGCGCCTTGAACGCGAGCAGTAGCGCGTCCTGTGCGATGTCCTCCGCATCATCAGCGCCGACCACGGTTCGCGCCAACCTCACCACGGCGGGTCGATAGCGTAGGACAAGCTGCTCAAAAGCCTCCAAATTCCCGAGAATCGCCCCCAGCACGAGCACTTCATCAGGCGATTCAGACGTCATCGACTCTCCACGTTACCGCTCATTAGTATTGAGACATGTTACGAGCAAAAAGTTAGGCGGGTTTGGAGGGATTTAATCGCGTCTGGAACAGCAGTTCTTACGGAGCTTCGCAAACCTCTGGAATACCTGGCACTTTCGGATTAACATCGTGTCGTTCTGAACGACTCCGACCCACACAGACCAGTATTGAACACACCAGGCGATAGAAATCGAAACCGACAGCGACTCCTGCGCAAGAGCGAGCAACGGGGGAGTGACTACAACGCTCGTGTATGGATACTGAAATGCGCATTATGCGAAAACGTTTACGGCAGCAACAGCACCGATGGGTGGCAAAGGAAATGCCCTAACTGTCAGAATGCACGACCCGGCCTTGACATACCAACCGAACGCGACGGTAAAGATTGGACTCGCGATGAAGTAGGTTGGGCCAGAGACGAAAAGAACCGGTTGAATCCACGGAATGGCCTCTGCCTCAATGCTCTTCACGATCGTGCCTTCGATCGGTGTTTGATGTGGATCGATAGAGACCTCAAAGTTAGATTCGCTCCCCTCCTTCGAGGAGGGCTAAGTGACTCGAATCAAAGCCTAGCGTGGCTGCTTAGCTTCGAAGGCGAACCACTGCTTCTACCTTCCGGCTTTCGGCCAGATCCCGAACTTCTCGCACAACACGCTTCCCGCGCACTTGAAACAGCAGGCAGCGAATGACTTCGGAATTGATTCTCTTTCAATCTCTAACGTTGCCACCGCAGGTGCGGGATGGGTCGGCGTGGTATGGGGCGGAGATGGCGGCACACGAGGATTGGATTGAGCACTTCAGCGAGGAGGAAATTGAGGAACTCCGGCGAGCAGTTCAGTACTTAGAATCGCGTATTAACGAAGGATCTCGCATAGATGTCGAGTCAATGAACGCTGCGTATGTTCTGCTCTCGACAATAGCGCCGAGGCTGCGGGTGTTACTCGATGAGGTGCTGAATGGGCGGGGGTTTGTGTTGATTAGGTCGCTGCCGGTTGAGAGGTGGACCAGAAGGCAGGCGGCGATTGCGTTCCTCGCGATTGGAGTGCACCTCGGTAACCTG
>DASRPN010000211.1:0-8994 GCA_035646355.1 Pyrinomonadaceae bacterium
AGAAATGTCTTCCGACTATCAACACATTCACTTTCAGATCCACGATCGCGTGGCGCGCATCACGTTTGCGCGGCCGCCGTTGAACGTCTTCAACATCGAGATGATGCGCGAGATTACAGCCGCGCTCGTCGAGTCCGCGCAACGCGAGATCGTGGCGGTTGTGTTTGCCGCCGACAAAGACTGTCGTGCGTTTAGTGCAGGTGTGGCGATCGAGGAACATGTCCAGGACACGATCTACCAGATGCTCGACTCGTTCCATGCGATCTTCCGTCAGCTCGAACAGATCGCGAAACCGGTGATCGCATTAGTTGATGGCGCTGCACTTGGCGGTGGCTGTGAACTGGTGGCAGCTTGCGACATCGTCATTGCTTCCGACCGTTCGCGGTTCGGCGTGCCTGAGGTCAAACTCGGCATCTTTCCGCCTGTCGCCACGGTCTTGTTGCCGTTGGTGGTCGGCGAAAAGAGAGGTCGCGAGTTGATTTTGACGGGTGAGATAATCGACGCGGTTGAAGCGGGCCGGCTGGGACTGTGCAACCATGTGGTTCCCGGCCCTCATCTCGAACCCAAGTTGCTGGAAGTCACTGCTAAACTAAAGGAGCTTTCCGGTACGTCGCTCGAGTTTGCGCGCCGCGCGATGGACCTCGGCCGCGGCCGGACGCTCGACGAAGCATTGTCCGAGCAGGAAAATATTTATCTGCACGAGTTGATGAAGACAGCGGACGCCAACGAAGGCATCAAGGCGTTCATGGAAAAACGCAAACCTGTTTGGCGACATCGTTAACGCATGCGAAGGACTGGTCTAAAACACGGATTCTTATTAATGCTGGTTCTGATCAGTGTTTCTGTGGGTGTGTTTCCTCAGCGAAAGAATTCGAGTCATGGTCGGCCGACGATGTCACCCGAAGCACGCGCCCTCCTCGAAGAGGCGAGCGCTGTCGTGTGCACGCAAGCGAAACTGGATCCCAAGAGTAGTGTCGCGATTGACGAAATGCAGGCGCGTCCGTCGTTGCCGGTCCAGCATCCCGATGCCCAGGCCGGTGCGCAGCGTGCGCAGAAACTGCTGCCAATCGCGAAGGCGTTGGTAATTTCGTCACTGCGGCAACTCGTGGTCGAGTACAACCTCCACAAGTCGCGTCGCTTCGAAAGACGAATTCAACAGGCGATAGCACGCGTGAGTGCGGTCAGACGAGTCAGGCCCGACATGGAGTCGCGCGACAATGCGTCCGTGTTTCTGAGCCGCCCGCAGGTGATCACATTCGGCACGATTTTTCTCGCCGGTCTTCGTTCCGATGAAGGAATGATCAGCGTGCTTGCGCACGAGTTGATGCACATCGCTGACGGCGAGAACGACAGTTTGCGCTTGCTCGTCGGCGCTGTCGGTAACAAGGCGACGGACCTGATGGGCCTCGACGTTCAGGGTCAACGCGGCGAAGAGGTCACCTGCGATCTGATCGGCGCGATGTCCGTGCGGGCTTACGTTGCCGACACGCCGGGTTACGAATCGATCGCGCGGCGGTTGGCCCGTTCGATTCAACACAACTGCGTCGAGATCGACGAAGGCGACGAGGACCATCTTTCACCACGCAATACGATCCGGGCGCTGCTGGCCCTCCATCCCGCTTTGGTTCGTGAGTTGATTAACGATCGCGAGGAGCGCGCGCAACCAGCGCCCATCAAACAGTAACGATACGGATGGCACGACGAACACCGACCTCCCACGTTTTCACAATCATCGTAACGCTGGTCATTGTTGCCGGATGTAAATCCGTCATCGAACGACGAGATGATGTGCGGCCACGCGTGTTGCGCGACGTACCGTCGCAAAATCTCGCTTATCGTTTGGCGCCCGACAGCACACCCCCCGCCGATCTCGATTCGGTCGACTCGTTTGAAAAACTCGAAACGATCGCCAACGAGTTTTCGACGAAGCGCACGGACGACGCATTGTTGCGGACGGTCAAGTCGCCCGATGGCAGGCGAGTGCTTGCGGTTTATGCGACCGCCGACGAAACGGGCGCCGCTTTTCGCATCGACCTCTACAATTCGGAGGGACAGTTTCTGCGCAACATAGTCCCGCCGGATCTCTCCTGTTTTTTCCCGGAAATGGTTTCGTGGTCTCCCGACGGAAACTCGATCAACTTCATCGCTCGTGCACGTGTCTCGCCGAGTCCAACGCCAACGCCGCCGCCGAATGTCTTGCCTGATCCCGACGTGTCGCCGGAGGCATCGCCGACAGTTGCTCCATTGTTTGCACCGGTGGCGAGTTTCAGCACCGAGCAGATCTATATCGCCAATCGCGACGGTTACGAACTGAAGCCGCTCACAGCTCGCGAGGGATTGATCTATTTTTACTTTGCGTGGGCGCCTGATGGACACGCCTTGGTTGCGCTGGCGTGCAAGGAAGATGAGTGGTCCGATCGCGAGCGTCAGGCGAAGACTCCTGCCGGCAGGCCGCGCTTAGTGATGCCCGACGCTTCGGAACGGCTACTCGACGACGGTCTAACTAGCGCAGTACCGGTATGGTCACCCGACGCGTCGAAAATCGCGACAGCTTTCGAGACGGATGTTGCGATCTACGATGCGAACCCGAATAAGCCGACGCAGGCGCGCATCAACTTGCGCGATCTACTGATCGCGGCGTCAGCGGTGTACGATGAATCTGTCGCGAAAAAACCTTCGCCGCCGGCGTCGCCTGAGGCGTCACCTTCCGCGTCTCCTTCGCCGTCGCCAACAAGCTCAAGAGAACCGGCGTCGTTCAATCCGATCATCCGCCTGGAATGGTCCTCACCGGAACGTCTCTATTTTCAAACCGCGTACGTGCGGCTCAGGCCCATCGAGGCGTTCACGTTTCCACGCTGGCACCTGCTGAACCTGAGCGCACAAGCTGCGGTTCTCAAATAGAGCCACATAAGGCACAAACGAGGCCCACAAAAGGCACAAAGCGAATTATTCAAATGTTTTTGTGCCTCTTGTGACTCTCTTTTGTGCCTCTTTGCGGCTCAATTAGATCTGACTTGAATTGTCGCAGTCGCGTTGTTGCCGGCCGCGTCAAAGGCACGCGCCTGGATCTGATGCGTCCTGTTCATCGGATTCGGCACTCGCCACACACAACTGTACGGCGCCGCCGTGTCGGTACATTGCAAGCTTCCGTTAACTAAGAACTCCACGCGCGCGACACCGACGTTGTCAGTCGCCGTCGCCGTGATCGTCACATTCGACTTGCGTGCGACGGTCGCGTTGTTCGCTGGATTCGTGATCGCTACCGTAGGCGCCACGTTGTCGACTCCTGCCGAGAAGCCAATCCGGTTAACCGAACCAGCACCGCGCGCGAGGTAATAAAGAAAACCATCCGCCGAGACTTGTAAATCAACCGGAAGGTTAATGCCCGTTGCGAAATCCGACACGGCGTTGCCAGCCGATGGATCGAGTCGTCTTATCCAACCGCCGCAGAAATCGGCGAAGAAGTAGTTGCCGACGAATTGAGCCGGGAACTGTGGTGTTACCGGGTTGTAAAACGCGCCGCCGGTGATCGCACACGTTGTCGGGTCGTTCTGGTAAGCAAAAATCGGATCGCGAAAGCTCGCGTTTGGCGGATTGCAGAAGCCCTCGCAGTTGGGCCAACCGTAGTTGGATCCGGCAATGCCGTCGTTGATCTCTTCCCACGTGTTTTGTCCAACGTCGTTGATGAACATTCGACTGGTGGTGCGTTGGAAAGAAAATGTGAACGGGTTACGTAGACCGAGTGCCCAGATCGCACGGTTGTCGCCGGTCGCAGTGTTAAAGAACGGATTATCGGCGGGAATGCCTCCAGTTGAAGTGATGCGCAGCATTTTGCCGAGACGGGTACCGAGTGATTGCGCATTGGCGCCGTTGGCGTTGTCGCCGACCGCAACGTAGAGCTGGCCGTCTGCTCCAAAATGGAGTGCGCCGCCGTTGTGATTAGTCGCGGTACTGAGATTTGGCAGGTCCATGATGATCGTTTCGCTTCCTGCGAGGGCCACGTCGCCTGACGCCGTGAAACGACTGATGCGATTGTGAATCGTAGGCGTAGTGGCTGTGTAATAAACGTAGACGAGTTGATTCGAAACGAAGTTTGGATCGAATGCGACGCCGAGCAGACCACGCTCGCCTGAGGAGTCGACAGTCACGGTAAGAAACGGCGTGGGAAGCAGTGCGCCATTCTTGATAACGCGCAACGCACCGCCTTGTTGGCAAACGAAGATGCGTCCGTCCGGAGCAAGGGCCATCGCAGTTGGTGTGTTCAACCCACTGGCCACGAGCGTATCGGTAAATCCTGCTGGAACAGTAGCGGCCGATGCGCTCGTCGTAGCGTTGACGACAAGCAATGAAACAAGTGCGAATTGCAACAGTCTGGATCTCATGGAAACCTCCACAGCAAAACGTTTTAAAGCCGGGCGAAGCGCTTTAGTCGGGGCGAGTTGTTAATGTGTCGAATATTATCTGGGCCGGGAGGTCAAAGAACTTGCCATGTGAGTGTCTCAAAAGTTTTTCGGAGAGATGTGAGGTGTTTTGCCTAATATTTGCCCCAGTCGTCGAACCATTTTTCCAACCCTTTGTCTGCGGGCCCATTATCACTTTTGTCGGTAAGGTGGTCGACTACTTTCTCGATCACTTGATCGAGATCGATTGCCGTGTCATCTGAGCCGCACATCTGGTCCATCACGTGTGAACCTAGAATGCGGTAACTCTCAAATTGCGGCTCGTCAAAAAACTGATCTGCCGTCGATTGATGTGGAAACGTTGGATGGCTCTTCTTGTACTCCAACACATCACCGGGCTCCCTGCCGTAGACGACCGGTTTTATGTAAATAAGCAGGCCGTCCTGAACCTTGCCATCGATACAGGAGTATCGAATTCTGCCGATGGCCCAGTACATTCCTTTCTTCTTGTCGTAGTCTTTTTCATCCTGGCTGAAGATCGGCATCGACGTGAACTCAATAGGCACTCCGAGATCGATACGTATTTTGCGAATTGCATTTCCAAGATCACCGAAGTTGTACTTCGGATCCGCGGCGGCGTCGGAAATGATTATCAAATGACAACGGCGAAGCACCATCTCATAGAGGGCGAGATTTTCGAAGTGCCCGCCGTCTGTTAGGTAAACGTACTTGTTCTCATCATCCGTCATGCCGAATGCTTCTTCGAGAACAGGCTTCACAGATGATGTCGGCGCTCGAAGTTCGAAAGTGTCTTTGCCGGCGGCACCCGGGTTTCCTAACCACCAGCCTAAACGGACGTTGAAGAAGGTGAGCACAAGCGACAGCACAGGAGAGGTTGTGTAGTAACCCATGTTCGAACTCGCCGCAGCACCGGAAATTGCAGCGGCAGTGCCAATCGAGATGCCGCCCGTATCACGACCACCGTAGAACCTCGAGTCTCTGTAGCCAAGACGAAAACAACCGGCATGCAAGGGAGTAACGCTGAACGGCTCAGCTTTGCGTTGTTGCCAGGCGAGGTTATCGCCACCCACGAGATTGAGGGTCGTGTTGATAACCGGCATTAGTCGATATTCCTCACGCTCCGAGAGTGGTTTGAGCCAATCTGGTCCGAAAGCCTTCTCCAGGATCGCGCGATTCGAAAAAATATTATCGGGAGTCTTTACGGAGTTTGTCGTAGTTTCGGCAAGGTCGGGAAAGTCTTTACTGAGTTGTGAGTCAGGCAGCACACCATTCAGGTCTTTACGAAGTGCCGCCACGAGTCTGATCGAATAAGTATTAGGGTCGGGCACACCCTGGAGGTTCGTAAGGAATTGTCGCTTTTGGAGATAGCCGGCAACGTCTGCTGCGTGAGGTTTAGCTGCTTTGTAGGTCGACGGATCCGCTTTGCCTAGCAACACACTCGCCAGAGCAAGCGCTCGCGGGAAATCTTCCTCGTCAAACAACCCCGGACGCAACTCATGAATTGCCACATTGTCAGCCGGATCAAAACCAGTAAACGGATTCGGTTTTCTTTGATTTTCCGGACGGGAAGCCCCGAGAAAAGCGCGAATCAGACGATTTCGATAGCCCGCATGAAGTGAAAAGATGTTCAGATTAATGAGTAAAGAAATGCCCAAGCCAACCAGGCCCAACAGCACTCCCAAAATCGCAATGACTCGAAATGACGTCATATGAAGGACGTTCATATGAGCGATCTTTGTCCGTTCGAAGAAATCCTGACCGAGCACGTTGGCATTGATACACTTCAGATAGTCTTCGAACCTGACAGGCGGACTGGCCAGATACGATCGCACGTCCAGCGACGGATATGCTTCGGAAATTCTTGCCACAGAGTTTGCCGCAAACTGAGTTATCCCGGTTGTGCTGAGCGACAGCAGCGCAAGCAGGAACACAACGAAAATAAGAGCAAGCAAAGGAAGTGCTTTGCTCATGATGGCGTCAAGTATGCCGCCTCCCTCTCGGTTCGAAGATTTGGCGCCGCCGGTTGTCCTTGCACTCCTCGCGATAATTGCAGCAAGCACACCAGACAGGCCGCCGAGCGGAGCGAGCCACTGAGGTGCTTGCAGGAGCGCCAGCGGACCAATGATCACGATCGTCGTGAACGAGATCCAAGCCAAAATCGCAATCAACACCCACGCACCGAGCCTGGCCCACCATTCACGATCGTCATCATCGATTCCCCGGCTCTTACTCGTCACTCCGATATATAGAGTCGCGCCCAACAAGAACACCAAAAGGAAGGCTGGTGCTGCAAAACACGCGTAGAGTTCTGTTTTCAACGCCGACCAGGGCTGGAGAGTCTCGCATTCCCAGCGTGTTTCGTATCTGAAAGGATCGAATTGGACGGTCAGCAAGTAAAGTAGCCCGCCTCCCACAGCGCCGGCGACAAGCAAGTAGAACAGGTCGCGCGAAAACAATTCTCTCCAGTTACGAATTATCTGGGTCGGACGGATGCGTCCCAGAATGTAAGACGCGATGAGCCACGCCAGGAATGTCACGAGAGCGCCAAAAAGAAGAAACCGCGTCAACTCTTTAGGAAGTGTCCCATTCTGACTCGACCAGGCCCAATACGTCGTCAGGCAAAACGCTGCCACCGAGAGCGGTAACAAACACAGTCTCAGAAACGAGCCCTGTGATGTTTTTCGACGCCAAAACTGGCTAGCCTGCCGCAATTCTTCCTTTAGCGTTGGTCGATTAAACATGATGTAGGCAAGTGCCCACACTGCGAGTATGAAACCGACAGCAAGGAAAAAGTGCCGGCTGAAGATCGGAAAGTTTCCGAGTGTGGCCCAGGATTCCGGAGCCCGCGTTGTGGTGGTTATCGAAACAATGAACCTGGGCAGTGTGAGTACTGAAAGCAACAGTGGGATGAATACCATCCAATTGAGTAACAAATTCCGCAGGTAGATGGCGATGAAGGTCCACGAATCCGCACTCAGTAATCCGACTTTCGGCGTAATAAAACTGCTGTAACGACGCAGAAAACGGATGGGCTCGGGATCGGGATCTACTTTTGTGCGTGGCGTTTGGTTCGCCAGGTCGGTGGTTACTCCACTGAGCCCGGAGGGATGTCGATGAATCCAGGCTGCCAGCCAGCTTCCAATGTAACCGCCGCCGGAAACTGTCGATAGATAGTGAAATTTATTGAGGAGCTTGTGACGCGCCAGACCTTGCAAAAGACCAAGCGCGAACGTTCCACTGCGAATGCCTCCGCCCGATAAGCAGAGCGCAGCCGGCTTCTTTTTATGAATGCGTTGATAGATAGCGTTCAGCCGAATGGTGTGAATCTTTTTGAGGGAACGTGGAAAGGCGTCCTCGAGGAGTAGACGGTTGAAGTGCTCGAGATCCTGGCCTACTAGTGGACCAGCGGAGAAACCTAATGCGCCCGACATGATCGCGGACGAGGTATGCAACTCTCGCATGCCGCGAGTGGCGCTGTTCAACCAGTAATTCGAGAAGCGTTCTTCGGCAAATAGATTGGAGTCCGAAAGAAACGTGTTGAGTGCTTCAGCAACCAGCGCGGCGCCGGTCGCCTTTGAGCTGAACCTCTTTTTGGTTAACTCGTCGCGAAGATATTTTATGAGCGCGTTCTTCGCTACTTCATCGGGATCCGCAGTCGCCTTAATTGGAGTACGAGCCCGCTTGGTTTTCTGAGGAGTTGTCAGACCTTCTTGCGCAGCCTGCGAAGTTAGGTCCAGCCTGGCAATCAGCGATTCAGCATAGATGATGTGATCCGCGTGAAACTTCCAGTCCAGGTCCAAGGGCTGTTCACCGTGCAACGCGGCGTACTCGTCTTCAAGAACCTGGAACAGGAAGAGTGGGGGCTTTGGTGACGAAGCTGTCATTCGTTTGTGTAGAAGTCCGGGCAGTGCGTGAAGACTAAAGCGCGCGCACGATATCACTGAACGAGAAACATATTAACCTAAAACGCGCGAAGGCTATCTTCTAAGAGTTCCTGACTAATATGACAAAAAGTAGCATTTTCATTTCGATCTTTTCGCGCGGTTTATAATCTTGTAGAAGCTCGGGGACGATTTGCAGCTTCCAAATGACTGCGTGATACACTCATACGTCCCACGTTCTTGACGAAATTCGGTGAGACTGGCGGTGGACAATCACAATTGAACCGCTCGTAACTTCTTGTGCCCCTGTAGCTCAACGGTTAGAGCAGCAGACTCATAATCTGTTGGTTCGGGGTTCGAATCCCTGCGGGGGCACTCGTCAAGTCGCGTGTTCTTACACATTCCAGCGTTCAAGCGTAACAACAATTCGCGCGGCGCGCTTGAGTGTAACCACTCGTGTGCGTGTGATGAGAAAGATCCCCCAACGTTCGCGGTCTTTCTAAACTGTTCCTAGCGAGAACTGTTCACGCGATGTTCACTTAACTCTTTCACCGGAGTACAATCCAAGCCTCTAACCTCCAAAAAAGGGCGTGGCCGAAACCTACCCGATTTCCAAACTTCGTGCGCCGTGCCATACCGGACGGACCACTTTCGTTTGATTTTACTGGCGAGCTGGGCGACGCGTGGAGATA
>DASRPN010000212.1:0-2949 GCA_035646355.1 Pyrinomonadaceae bacterium
TTTCGGCGGGGTGTTTTGACGAGGAGCGGCGCTCTGGTCTATTAATGAGGCCGCTACACAAACGACGATCGACAATCCCGGCAGCAAAACACGAGTTTTAAAGTGCTTCATAGATGATTCCGCTCGAATATACCAAACACACGCCTGTAGTACACATTTTGTTACTGATAGCCGCGTTGGTTATCGGCGGCTGTAGTACAACACCCACGCTGCCCGGCAGGGGAACGCGCGAGTACAACGAGATGGTGCGCACGTTCTATGTCGGACTCGCAGCGCTTCAGGTTGGACACGACGTCCAGGCCGACAGCAAGCTCGCGCAATTCACGCAACTCGCTCCCGGTGAGCCGGCCGGTTGGGCCAACTGGGGCGTGCTCGCTCTGCGACAACGAAACTTCGATACCGCAAACGAGCGGCTTCAACGTGCCCGCAACCTCGAAGCGAACAGCGACGAGATTATGTATCTGATCGGATTGCTTGAAAGTATGCGCGGGAAATCGGCGGAAGCAATCGCAGCATTTCGAAAAGCGGTCGAGTTGGACAGCAGCAATCTACTCGCGGCGTACAAGTATGCCGAGGAAGTCGAACGACAGGGTGACGAACAGAGTACTGCGCTAGTTCAGTCGACCTTACAGGGCATTCTCAGGTCGCAGCCGAACAACATCGCGGTCATCGTCGAGTTGAGTCGCATCTCCGCCAAACGTGGCGATGTTGAAACTCTGAAGCAGACGGTTACGCAGATCCAGTCGCGTTCGACTTCGTGGCCTTCTGAAGTGCAGGAACAGGTCAAGGCTCTAAGCGACGCCGTGCAGTCCGGCGATTTGCGTGCGGCTGCGACGCGTACGAGTTTTTTGCGCAACGTTTTGCTGCGTGTCCCCGAATATCGCCGCGACCTGGGCGTGGTTAAACCCGCGCCGGGGGAAGAAGCCGTGCCGTTCACGCACTTCCTTCGTCTGGAGACTCCGCGCTTCGAAACAGCTCCCGAAGATGGTGCGATTAAATTCACCGCGCAGCCGGTGCCGAACGTTGAGGCAGCGCATAAGGATTGGATTGGCGCGATCGCGTTGAGCGGCGAAGGTAGACCAGTGATTGCCACAGCGTCGGCCACCGAAGTGCGGCTGGCGAGTGGCGCACGTTTTCCATTTCCTGGTGGACCAGCGAATACGCCTCCCGGAGTAGACAGCATCTTACAGATCGACTTCAGCTACGACTTCAAGACGGATCTGGTGCTTGCGGGCGCCGGCGGTGTGCGTTTGATGCGACAGGAGAGCCCGTCTTCGTTTACTGACGTGACCGCTGAAACAAAACTCCCCGCGACGGGCCTGAACGCGAAATACACGGGCGCCTGGAGTGCGGACATCGAAGCTGACGGCGATCTCGATATCGTCCTCGGGTCAACGCAGGACACGCCAGTTGTCTTGAGGAATAACGGCGACGGTACTTTCCTCGACATTCGTCCGTTCGACGGCGCCGATGGACTTGCCGGTTTCGCGTGGGCTGATCTCGATCAGGACGGCGATCCCGACGCGGCAGTGCTCGACTCCAAGAAAGCTGTTCACGTGTTCAGCAACGAACGACAAGGTCAGTTCAGCAAACGTTCACTGCCGGCGAATTTCAATCCAGTCGCACGTGCGATCAGTGTCGCCGACGTCAACTGGGACGGTGGCTTTGATCTGCTTATCGTGGGAACCGATGCAACCATTATGCGGCTGTCCGACAAAGATCATGGCGCCGGCTGGGAGCAAGCAGAGATCGCGAAAATCGGCTCCGGGCTGCCCGGCCCGCTGAGTTTGCGGATCGCCGACCTCGACAACAATGGCGGTCTCGATCTCTTACTGCTTAATTCAACTCCCACCGCCACCATAGTTTGGTTAAGCGATCAAAACGGTGCGTTCTCGATCCGCGTTGGGATGCGTTCTCTTGAAGAAGTTGACTTTAGCGACGCCTTCTTTGACGTTGCAGACGTCAATGCCGACGGGCGTCTCGATCTCCTCGGATTCACCAACGAGGGAAAGCCTGTCCAGGCGATCAACAGCGGTTCGAAGAATTATCACTGGCAACTTGTGCGCCCGCGCGCGAGTAATGCCGTGGGGGATCAGCGAATTAATCCGTTTGGTGTAGGTGGCGAAATGGAAGTGCGTTCCGGCCTGTTGGTCCAAAAACAACTGATCACTGGTCCGCTGCTTCATTTTGGTTTAGGCGAACAAACCTCGGCCGATGTCATTCGAGTCGTTTGGCCCAACGGTACTGTGCGCGCCGACTTTGACGTCAAAGCGGATCAGGAAGTCGTTACCGAACAACGCCTGAAGGGTTCGTGTCCCTTTCTCTTCGCCTTCAATGGCCAGCAGATGGAGTTTGTCAAAGACTCCGTTCCCTGGAGCTCAGCCATTGGTCTCCGCATCAACACTCTGGGAACCGCGCGCGTCGAAGCAACCGAAGAGTGGTACAAGATCGGTCGCAACCAACTCGTTCCTCGTGAGGGCTATTACGATCTACGGATCACGGCCGAACTTTGGGAAACCTACTACTACGATCATCTCGCGCTGATGACCGTCGATCATCCCGAAGGAACGGAAATATTTGTCGACGAGCGTTTCGTAATCCCGCCGGCGAAGCTCGCTGTCACCACCGTCGCAACTCCGCGCAAGATCAAACGTGCCGTAGACGACAACGGACAGGACGTAACGAGCATCGTCAACACTGGCGACGGAAACTATCTCGATACGTTCGGGCGTGGTAAGTATCAGGGAGTGACGCGAGACCATTATGTCGAGATCGATCTGGGCGACGATGCGCCGCAGAGCGGACCGCTCTGGTTGATCGCGAACGGCTGGATGCATCCCACTGACTCTTCAATTAACGTCGCTATCAGCCAGGGTCAGCAGGAGCAGGCAAAACCGTTGAGCCTGGAGGTTCAGGATGCCAATGGCATTTGGCGCACAGTACATCCCA
>DASRPN010000213.1:0-27584 GCA_035646355.1 Pyrinomonadaceae bacterium
CAAAACAGATCGTCGCAAACGTGAGATTCGTCTGACGGCGCGGGGTGCGGAGGCGATTGCGTCGACCTCAGTGCTCGATGCGGAACGAGTTCAGGCGCTGTTGAAAAAGCTCAAGCCGGCTGAAAGAAAAGCGGCCGTACACGGTCTTGCATTACTTGCGGAAGGCGCACGTCGTCTAAAGGACTAACATGAGACTTCTGATCTATATCGTCGTAGCGGTGGTTATAGCCCTGGTCCTGCTGGTCGGAATCATGGCGCTCGTTGGTTCGCGACTGCCGAAGAACCACGTCGCTTCGCGATCGATCTTCCTGCGCAAGCCTCCACAGGACGTGTACGTCATCATCCGTGACTTCGCGTCGATGTCGAAATGGCGGTCGGACGTGAAACAGGTTGACGTCGAAGCACCGCCGGGTGGTCCGGTGTACTTCAGGGAGGATAGCAAGCACGGCACCGTTAATTACGAATTGATTGAAGACATTCCAAATCAGCGGATGGTCACAAAAATCCGCGATACGGATCTCGGCTATGGAGGCCAATGGATCTACACGTTGGCAGAAGAGAACGGCGGTACACGCGTGACAATCAGGGAAGACGGCGAAGTCTCAAACGTTCTCTTCCGTTTCATGTCGCGCTACGTCTTTGGACACACTTCTACAATCGACTCCTATCTCACCTCTCTGGCAAAACACTTCGGCGAGCAAACTGTTCCGGAGTAGTTTCTCGCTACTCCCCGCAATTTACCCTTGCTTTTCGGTCGCATTGTTTCGATTTATTCACGCGACGCGAACGATGCGATCGTTGCTTTTTGAGATCAGTCCAAATGATCCCGTCACGATTGGTGTGATCGCGTTGCTGGTGATCGTAGTCGCGACGCTGGCGTCGTACATGCCTGCGCGTCGCGCGACACGAGTCGATCCGATGGTTGCGCTGCGTTACGAGTAATCAGGTTTGAATCTGTGTTTGCGAGGACCGCGCTCCGGCGCGGTCTTTTGCATTTAGCGAACGATCGCTTCCTGCTTTTGTTTGTCTGCTTCAGCCCAGTCTTTCGCGGAGACGAACGACTGGCTGTCGTAGATGAGCAGGATCGTTCCGACGGGAAGACGTTTGCTTATCTCCTCAGCCGCCGACATCGGAATACGAACGCAACCGTGACTCTGCGGAGTTCGAGGTACAGATGGGTTTCCATGAATTGCAAGTCCGTCGCTGAAGTAATTGGGGTAGTAAAGCAGGCCGAGTGGTGATTTTCTCCAGCCGGCGATCTTCGCGTAGATTCGGAAACGACCTCGCGGCGTGTACGCAAGACCGCGGATGCCTTTTTCGTTGTACTGTTTGTTACTGCCGGTGGAGACGGGAAGAATCTTTTCTACTACGCCGTCGCTATCGACTAACAACAGCAACTGCTTATCGACGTCGACTTCAACATGCGCGTAACCCCGGTCGCGTGGTTGCGGAGGCTCGGCGTCCATGATCGCATCAAACTCGGCGCGAGTGAGTTGTCCGGTGATTTTGCGTTCTTCCCATTTCTGAAAGAGGACGAGGGCGTTTTTCGTGGCCTCGTCGATCACGCCGTCCGCTGGACCAGCCACGAAGCCCATCTCCGATAGACGACGTTCCGCTTGCTTACGCTCGGTTAGCGTTGGAGGACGCCTTACCACACGTTTCCGTTGCGGACCGGCGGCGGATTCGCCCGGACCAAGCAAGAGCAGCGCAACAGCCAACAGAAATGCTACTGACAATTTATGCAAAGCAGACACGACAAGACCCCCTCAACCTCGCTAAAGCTTTCAAATCTGGGGGAATGAGTGTCGGGCGGGGCAATAGTCGCAATAACCATACCAACTAACGCCCGGCAATTGCAAAATATTCGCAACCAAATACCCAGCCCAGTAATCACTATAATGGAGTGACTTGTTAGCGACCGCGTATCGATGACAAAGCGAACCGTTCTCATACTCTTCTTATTCGCCGCTGTGGGCGTGACCGCCTGGGCGGCGATTCGTTTTGTGCTGCCCAAGTGGCACGCGCGTCAGGTCCACCAACAGGCCGAGATCGCTACCGCGGGCATTCCTGAAACATGGGATCAAGCGGCTGAAAAGGTCAAAGCCGATCGCGGCGAGCCTGCGGGTGTTAGCGCGCGCGTGGAGACGCCACCTGAGCTCAAGCACTACGAAGAACGCCATTGGTTCCTGGCTACGCAGGTGGCAGAGGTAGCAGAACATCGCGTCCAAACCGCCCAGGATTACATGGATCTCGCCGCCATGATTGAACGCGGTGAGATGGTGACCGTGCCTGCGCTCACCGACAGTTATATTTTGTTCGGTATCGGACAGCGCGCGACCGAGGAGGCGTTTTCACGTTATACAGACGATCGCAGCATCAATCTCTATAACGCGTCACAACTCGCCGACGCTTACAAACAACTCGAGGAAAGGCGAGTGCGACTCCACGCTGACCTTTCGTCGTTGAAGAGTCAGGCAGGAAAGTTGAAGAGACGCGAACGGGCGAAACAACGCGAACTGCAAAAACAGATCTCCGCGCGAGAAACAGAGTTGGCCGCTGCGAGTAAAGAGAAATCAGAGCTCGACGAGGTTTACGGTAATGCCGAGACGCGTCAGCGGATGTTTCGCGATTACGAATCGTTACAGTCGCTGGCAAAGAATTTCGCGGGCCGCTCGTTTGATTTGAACAACTCAGCCGATCGGTACGCGCTCAAAATCAGTATGCTCAGTTCGCTTCGGCCGCAAGCGTTGAAGGTGATGGAAGAGGTGGCGTCGGCGTATCACCGGCAGTTCGCGCGACGTTTGCCGGTGAGTTCGCTGGTCCGGCCGGAGCAGTATCAACGTGCGTTGAGGCGAGTGAACCGTAACGCGATAATGATCGACACGCCGCCACATTCAACCGGTCTCGCGTTCGATATAGATTTCCGTTACATGATCGCTGCGGAACAGGCGTTCGTGATGGAAGAGCTTGCTCGTTTGAAGCGAGAGGGACGCATCGAAGTCATTCGCGAGCGAAATGCGAACTATCATGTTTTCGCGTTTATGAACGGTGCGCGACCGAATGACGACTTGATCGCCGCTTCGCTCGAAGAGGCGCGCGGGCCGCAGCAACAAGCCCATCACGCAACCGTGAAAAGCTCCCGTGCAAAGAGCAAAAAAGTCACGAAAAAAACTGTGAAATCTCGCCGGCCACGGGCAACCTCAAAGCGTCGACGTCGCTAGCCCCAAGGGGCGCAAAATGCTGGCCACAAAAGGTACCAGATAAGTCGAACCCGTTTGTCCTAATGTGCATCGGAACAGTTACCGTTTATGAAGAATCGTAAAGTTCATCTCCTTGTAATTATTGGTCTGATTGGGGCCGTGGCGAGTGTTGTTGGTCTTACTGCGCGTGGCAGTGGCAATCAATCACGGTCGACTACGAGCAAACCAGCCATTAAATCAACCGTCTCGACCAACGTCCCGAAACCAAAATCGACGGGGACGGCGACATCTGCCGCGGCGGCCCAGAACCAGATTTTCCGGAACGAACTAACCTGGACGTTTGGCGGAAAACAGCAGCGTGGTTGGTATCTCTACGACGCGTTGTTAGCGGAGACACTTGATACTAATGATGATCCCATCAGCGACGACTTTGCTCAGGCGGTTACGAAGTGGCAGAAGCGAAGAGGTTTGGGCGCCAGCGGCATGCTCGATCAAAACGGGTGGATGGCGATGGTCTCGCATTGGCAGGGAAATCGACTCAAAAACCGTGCGAGTGCGACACCCGATCAACTCGTCACAGCACCATCATCGGACTTTTACGATTCGTCGCGAGCGGCAGAGCACCGTCAGGTGGAGCAGGCAACATATAACGCTTACCTGAAAATGCTCGCTGCCGCCAAAGAGGATCTAAAACTCTCTTCGAACGACAGGTATCTCAAGATCATCTCCGCGTTTCGCTCCCGCGAATACCAGGAGATGTTGCGTCGCAAATCACCTAACGCCGGAAGCGCAGGTCTTGCGGTCAACAACAGTCCGCACTTTACCGGACGCGCATTGGATCTCTACGTTGGCGGCGATCCAGTCGACACCAAGGACACCAATCGCACGATCCAGGTCAACACTCCGGCTTACAAATGGCTTGTGCGCAACGCGGAACGCTTCGGTTTTCGCCCGTACTTCTACGAGCCCTGGCATTGGGAATACGTGAAGTAGTCATTGAGTTTTCTGCGGCAGGGCTTGATCGATCGCGTCTCTCAACCTGTCTGCACTACGTCCGGCAGCGTAACCCGTCCAGTGCTTTACGATACGTCCCTGGGTGTCGGTGACGATCGTTTGCGGAATTCCGCCTTTTCCGTTCATCAAGGTTCGGGCCAACTCGCGGTCGGCCCAACCAAGACGGAAGCCCCAGTTGGATTGACGCACAAACTTCTTAACTGCGTCGCCAGCTTGGTTCGGATCCTCCGTGGTTAACGCGACGAACTCCACTTCCTGACCCTCGTAACTCTTGCGCACCCGTTCGTAATCAGGCACTTCGCGACGGCATGGTCCACACCACGTCGCCCAAATATTGATCACAAGAACCTTGCCGTCGAAATCGGCGAGCTTAAAATCGCCTTTGTCGATGCCTCTGATCTTGCGCTCGCGCAAGCTCTCCGACAGAAACATCAACGGAATAGGCGCTGCGGTCGTCTTCGGCGCCGGTTCCGGGTTGATTGGCGGTTGGACAGGAGCGGTGTAGGTCGGCTGCGGATTCGTGATACGCCGACCCGATTGCGGAAAAAGCGTAATCGCCGCGACCAAAACAATGAGGGGCAACAAGAATAGTTTTTTCATAAACAGGACCTAAGGGTTGTTCTCTGACCGACGAGAAGATCAGGGCGCTAAGTTGGCCGCAGTTTCTCATAATCCGCCACCGGAGAAAAGGTACGGCGGTAAGAATGTTGTTCGCCGGCCATTGGTCGGATATCATCCGGCGCGTCTGGAGAAAGGTCGCTAATCAACAGTGAAACACTTCTTCCCCCTCGTCATCGCCTTGTGTTGCGTGTATTACACGGCTTCTGCCCAACCCGCGTTCCAAAACCACGCCCAGACAGACATGCCAATCATCGACGCGCATACCCACACCGACTTCTCGGGTGGTCCCGAACGAACCAGCAGTATCGCCAAAACGGAAGCCCAATATTTTAAAGAGTGGCGCGAAGCTGGAGTCGTCGGCGCGGTGGCCCACACGAGTCCCGTGGGCGCGAACTTTCACGACTTGAAGAACCGGAACGTAGTTTATTGCGCCGGCGTTGGCATAACCATTGACGCCGCCGGCATTGAAGCAGGGTTGAAGTCAGGCAAGTACGGCTGCATCAAGATCTATCTCGGATACGTTCATCGTTTCGCTTACGATCCAGCCTACAACGCGATCTATCGACTCGCGGAGAAGTACGACGTCCCGGTCGTGTTTCACACTGGCGATACTTACTCCGCGCGCGCGAAAGTGAAGTACGCTGACCCGTTAACGATCGACGAAGTCGCGGTGGACCACCCGCGCGTCAGGTTTGTGATCGCGCATTGCGGCAACCCATGGATCGAATCGGCGGCCGAAGTGACATACAAGAACGCGAACGTCTACATGGAATGCTCCGCGATGCTGATCGGAAATCTCGATCAAATGCCAAAGGAAAAGGTTGAGACGTATGTGACAAAACCCATCGCGTGGGTGTTCGGTTATCTTGAGGATCCGCGCAAACTAATGTTTGGGACTGACTGGCCGTTGACGTCAATGAAAGCGTATCTCGACGCATACAAGAAGGCGATTCCGCAGGAGCATTGGAAAGCAGTTTTCCACGATAACGCGGTGCGGGTGTTCCGATTTCCTGGCTGGAAAGATCTGAAGTAATCTGTGTGTGAAGAGGACTTCGGTGCCGGCCGCAATCGCAATCAGGAATCTCAGCAAGACGTATCCGGGAGCGTTTGAACTGCGCAGGTTGCTGCGTCGTTCTCCGCGCAAGCAACCCGTGCAAGCGTTGTGCGACGTCTCGTTTGACGTAAACGAGGGCGAGATCTTTGGTCTCATCGGACCAAACGGTGCAGGCAAGACCACGCTGACCAAGATAATCGCGACGCTGGTCCAACCGACAACCGGCGCCGTTACCGTCAAAGGCTTCGACAGCGTCAACGAGTCAGCAGCACTGCGCGAACTAATCGGGCTCGCCGCGGCAGAAGAGCGGAGCTTCTACTGGCGTCTCACAGTCGAGCAGAACCTGATGTTCTTCGCCCGGCTCTACAGTATTTCCAAGCGACAAGCGCAAGCCCGAATCGACGAGTTGTTAGCGCAACTCGACCTCGAGCACTCGCGTAGCAAGCGATTCGGCGAACTCTCCACGGGAAACAAACAACGGATGGCGATCGCGCGCGCGTTGCTCAGTACGCCACCGATCCTCTTGCTCGATGAGCCGACGCGCTCACTCGACCCGCTCGCGGCCGCGCGCATGCGGTCGTTCATCGGTTCGCTCGCGGTGGGTGATCCTCCGGTCACGATCCTGCTCACGTCGCACAACCTGAATGAGATTGAAGAGCTGTGCCAGCGGATCGCGATTATCAGTCATGGCCGCATTCGTGAGCTCGACACGCCGGATCGTATTCGCACGCTTCACAAGGCGCGCGAACGTGTTCGACTCGTGCTTGACGGAATCTCAATTGAGCGCGCAGTGAACGTCCTCGCGCCCGCCCTCGCGGATGTTGAAGTCGCGAAGGATGGACCACGCACCATTATAACCTTTTCACGCGAAATAGGTGACGATCGACTCGATCGCGGGTTGCGAGCGATTCTGGCAAACGGCACGCGCGTGGTTGCTTGCGAAACAGAACGAGCCTCGCTGCTCGAGGTTCTGGAAGCGTACGAACGCGAAGAGGATAAAGGGAATCGATGAAACGGATTCTGGCATTGTGGGATCGTATGCGGGCTTTCGTGATTCGCGACTTTCAATTAGCGATCAGTTACCGGCTCGCGTTCTTTTTCCGCGTGTTATCGATCCTGATCTTCGTCACGATCGCTTACTACATTTCGCGCACTTTCATGGGCCGAGCCGAGGCGTTCAGTAACTGGCGCGATCCACTCGCTGCGTGGATCACGGGTCTGGCCGTTTTAAGCTACTTCATGACGAATTTCTCGAGTCTCGCAAACGCGATTCGTTCGGAGCAGTTGCAGGGGACGCTGGAGAGTGTGTTGATGACGCCGATCAGCGTTCCGGGTCTTATCGTGGCGAGTTCGGCATTGGACTTTTTTCAGGCAACGCTTTTCTCCTTGCTCTATCTCGTGTTCGGCGCGGCCTTTTTTGGCGTGACGTATCAGGGTAGTTATCTGCTCGCGTTTCTGATTCTGATCCTGACTACGATGGTGTTTGCGTCATTGGGAATACTGTCGGCGAGCTTTGCGATGGTCTTCAAGAAGCCTGATCCAGTGGCGCTACTTCTCGGTACGGGAACGGCTGTGTTCTCGGGCGTATTCTTTCCACCGCAATTGCTACCGTCGACGATGCAGCAGGTCTCGAAAATCCTTCCCGCTACGTATGGCTTGTCCGCGATTCGCGGAGTCCTCATCGAAAACAACGGATTGAACGAAGCGCGTGGACCGATCATCACGCTGCTCATCTTCCTGGCCGTGCTTCTTCCCCTGTCGCTTTGGATCTTCTCCCGCGCTGTCCGGCGCGCGAAACGCGAAGGAAGTTTGATTCAGTATTAGCACCAAGACTAAGTTTTGAGGAACTGCTTGAGCGTCAGCGCGTTTCTAACTGCTGCGCCTTCGGGATCGTTGTTGAAGTAGGCGTAGATCGACGACAGCTTACGACGATGCTCCTTGATCCAGTCTGCCCAGGCGCGAAGTTCGCCATCGGAATACGAGCCCCAGTACTTCGCGCTGGTCGGACCGTGGAAACGAACATAGGTGAAGTCCGTAGTGATCTCACGCGGCACTTTCATGTCGGAGAAGTCGTGAATACAAAACGCGGCGTTGTACTTGTTGAGCAGTTTGTAGACTTCGGGCACGAGCCACGTTTCGTCGCGAAACTCAACGGCATACTGGTGTTCCGCAGGTAGCGTGCGCAGGAATTCTTCAAGCCGTTCGCGGTTTAGTTTCCATCGAGGCGGCAGTTGAAAGAGGATGGGACCGAGCTTTGGGCCTAATCGATCGGCGACGTGAAAGAATTTCTCTGACGAGCTTTCCGGGTCCTTCAGCTTCTTCATGTGTGTGATGAAGCGGCTGCCTTTCACGGCGTAGCAGAAGTTCCGCGGAGATGATTCGCGCCAGTTGTCGAACGTAGTCGCCGTGGGCAGGCGATAGAAACTGTTATTGATCTCGACTGTATCGAAATGTCGTGAGTAGAACTCAAACATCTCAGACGGCCGTGTTCCGGCAGGATAGAACACGCCCAACCAATGCTTGTAATGCCACCCCGAAGTGCCGATACGAACTTTCGCAACCACCGTTTGAGTTTATGCGATAAAAATCATCCGCTAATATAGGGGCTGTTCGTTATGCGTCACATCTTTTGCAGAATTGTTTTTGCCGCCGCTGCTGTCTTGCTGCAAACTTCGATCGCTTTCGCCTGCACGTGTGCTCCGAAACGTCCGGTACTCGACGAATACGAATGGGCGCAGGTCGTAATAATCGCCCGTATTGCATCGGTAGAAAAAGCCGCGAAAGCGGACAAAACAGAACATGACTACGGCGTTCGATCGTCGCGGCTCGTTGTAGAAAGGGTTTACAAGGGAGATGTCCGCGTAGGAGAGGAGCTGGTATTTGCGCAAGGAAACGGTACGAACTGCCTGATGAGATTTAGTGAAGAAACCATCGGCGACCGAATTCTGGTTTACGAAGGTCGCCCGCCGGCGGGAGCGCCATGGTCTGCCTCGTTCTGTGGACGATCGGCGAGTGTAAAAAGCGCCACTGAAGATTTGCTTTACCTGGACAAGTTGGATCAGGTGCGCGGCAAGACGCGGGTGTCCGGCAAATACACAGGAGGTTTTTACGGACGGGAACTTAAGGTAGCGGGCCGGAAGATCCGTATCGTCAGTGAGGCGGACTCGTATGAAACGAGAACTGACGATAAAGGCATTTTCGAAATCTACGGGTTGCCGCCAGGAAATTACCGGCTCGAACCTGAATTAGACCCGGGCGTAAACCTCGATCCCTCCTGGATAGGGTTCTCGGGCTTTAGTCGAGACCAGTTGAGCGACACGTCTGTTGTATTCACCCTCAAACCACAAAGGCACGTGAGCATCGAGCTGGGGTTTAAGTCTAAAGATAAGTAGTGGGGCGGAGAAGCCCGCCCCAAATAGCCCCGTTACTTAGTTCCGCGACGTTTCCGCCTTCGAACCAATGTACTTTTCAAACCAGTCGAGGTTCGCTTGCATCGCCGCGAGTTGCATCTTCGGCTCGTTTGGACCATGAGGCTGCCGCGGTAGCACCAGCATGCGAGACGGCACGCCCTGCGCCTTCAGCGCGTTGTAAAATTCATAGCCCTGCGAGATCGGGACGCGAACGTCAGCCTCTCCGTGTTGGACCATCGTCGGCGTGCTCACACCCTTCACATTGAACATCGGCGAATGCTTTTGATAGACGTCGATTATCTCCCACGACTGACCGCCAAAGTAGTCAGGCACGAATCCCGGAATGTCGGCAGTGCCATTAAAGCTCATCAGGTTAGTCACCGGCGCACCAGCCGATGCTGCCTTGAAGCGCTTCGTTTGCGTGACGACCCACGACGTCATGAATCCGCCGTAACTCCAACCCATGACGCCTAGACGATTCGGATCGGCGACACCCAGCTGGATAACAAAATCTACGCCCGTCATTAAGTCCTGATAGTCGCCCATACCCCAGTCTTTTATGTTTGCGCGGCGGAAGTCGGTTCCGTAACCGCTCGATCCACGCGGATTGGGCCGCAGGATCGCATAGCCGCGTGACGAGAAAGTCGCAAGCGGGTAAGCACCTCGCCCGCCGAGGAACGATTGTTGAAACACGCCCGCTGGTCCACCGTGAATGTTAAGAATCAACGGCACACGCTGACCGGCTTGATAACCGACGGGGTACGTCAGCAATCCTTCGATCGGTTTTCCATCTTTGGATTTCCAGGTGATGACTTCGGTGCGGCCCACGGCGGGCAACTTCATATCGCCATTCACGCGCGAGATCTGAACAGGTGCGAAATCGGTAGCGGAAGCGACGAAGACGTCAGAGGGAGTGTCAGACGTTTGACGCACAAAGCCGAACGTCGAGCCCGAACGATTCAAGCTCATTGCGCCATAAACTGCGGTCGTGGTCTTAATCTCTTGAATGCGGTTCGCGGTGACATCGAGGACGTAGAGTTGCGTACCTGTTCCTTTGGGTTCAGCGAAGTATATACGTTTGCTGTCGGCCGACCACCCGGCGATTCCGGGTTGGGCATCGTACGAAAGGGCTAGACTCTTTGGCGCGCCGCCGCCCGCTGGATAGATCTGGATGTTGCCACTCTGCGCCCAGCGCGGCGGATTGTCGCTCACGAGCACGGCGATCGATTTTCCGTCTGGCGAAAAAACAGGAGCACTCTCAGCGGCGGGGGTGTTTGCGAGCGTCGTAACTTTCCCGCTCACAACCTCGACAATCGAAACATCCGACGTGGTCCAATCGTTCGCAACCGGCGACTTCGTATGACCGAAGGCGATTCGCGAGCCGTCCGCTGACCAGTCAAAATCGTCAACGTTGTAGTTGTCAGAAGTGAGTTTGCGCGGTTCGCGTTTTCCGCTTGCATTCTTCTCCAGAGGGATCACGTACAGGCGCGAGAACTTGATGTTTTCGTCAACCCAGCGGAAGTCGTTTTTCGCTTTGTCGTTCTTTTCTTCTTCGTCGGTCTTTGCGTCGGCCATGCGGAAGGCGATCGATCGTCCGTCGGGGGACCACGCAAAGTTTGTCACGCCGGTTTTGACGTCGGTCAATGGCTCGGCTTCGCCGCCGTTGAGATTCAGGAGATAAATGTTGTTTTTGTTGTCCTTGCGATTTGACGTGAACGCGATCCAGTTGCCGTCAGGTGACCACTTTGGATTCGTTGAAGACTTGTCGCCGAACGTGAGTTGCACGCTGCGTGGAAGACTCGATTGAGCACCGTTCGGTTTCGTCGTATCGCCGATCGGTGCGAGCCAGATCTGCGTCAGAAACTCGCTCTTGTCGGCAGTCATTACCGCCTCTGAAACGGTGTAGACCACTCGTTTGCCATCGGGAGAAACGCGTGGCGTACCGGCGGCCTTGAGTTTCACTTGCAACTCAGGACTCCACTGGACTGTTGTTTGTGCAAACGCTGCACCGGCAAAAACGACGACGAGAAGGGAAGCGGAAAGTAGAGACTTCATGACGATTCTCCTGGTTGGAATGACTGACTAGAAAGTGCGGAAGTTTTACTAACGCGGGCCGGGAAAGTCAATGACTAGATTTGGTTTTTAGTCACCGAAGTAGCCGATGTACCAATTTTTGGATAACCGTTTCGATTCGTAGAGATAGAAGTCGATCTTTTGAAGTTCGTCGCGGGATCGGTCGAGTTCGCCGTTGGGTGCATAGACGAGATCGGGCCAGTTGAGGAAGCAGTGGCAATAGTGGAATACGACGATGGATCGTTCGTAACCCGGATCGCATCCTTCACTGCAGATCCGGACTTTCTCTTCGTTCGATTTAGCACGGTCTAGTTCGGCGATCGTCGCGAGGTATCGACGTTCGTTGACGAACAAGTGGATTCTGGCTCCGACGGTGAAGCCGTAGTTCCAAACGAGTAGCCAGATCGTTACGACGAGGATCAAAGCGTTTGCTGCGTCCGCCTTGCTGCGTGTAGTGAAAAAGCTGATGAAGAACGCGAGTGCGAGAACCAGCCCGCCGAGATACAGATAGAGCATCGCGAAGCATGTGAGTTCCGGTGCTTCCGTCGGGAGAGCAACGACTGCCAATGGGGGTATCAGCCAGATCGCAATTGCGCGCAGATACTTCAGCATGCCACTAGACTCCCGGACGCGTGGTCCATGAACCAGGGCGGTGCAAGGGGTATGCCGATCGATCTAGTGATTGTTTGAGGTTACGCGTGATGAAGGAGGATCTGTTCGGCGGTCACTTGAAAGATATTCACTGCATCGGAGCCCGGAGTGAGACTCAAATCGCTACGGCTTTTGAGTTGTGATAAACCAACCGACGAACAGTTTGCCGTCATTGTCTGCGTGCCTCTGCGTGCCTCTGCGGTAAAAGCACCGCAAAATATATACTGCAGAGAGACGCGAAGGACCGCGGAGATACGCAGAGGAAAATTAGACATACCAACCAAACGTCCTCCTAGCGCCGTGGCGTCAATCTAATCTACAATGCGTTCTTCGCAGGAATCCCCAGGTCTTTCCCCGGATGGAGCTTTGTCGTTTCCCGCGCGTAAAACAATTGGTCGTTATGAGATCTGTTCCCACCTCGGCGCGGGCGGGATGGGTGAAGTCTACCTCGCCAACGACACCAAACTCGACCGCAAAGTCGCACTGAAAATCCTGCCGCAAGACGTAGTTGAAGCTAAGTCTGGCGGCTCGACCGATCGCATACGCCGGTTTATGCAGGAAGCCAAGGCCGCTTCCGCGCTAAACCATCCAAACATTCTGACGATTTACGAAATCGACGAGATCGATTCCGAGCATTTCATCGCCACCGAATTCGTCGACGGTTACACGCTGCGCGACCGCATAAGAATGGGTGCCCTCGAACCTCACGACGCGCTCGACATCGGCATACAGATCGCCAGTGCGCTTTGCGCCACTCACACCGTTGGCATCATCCATCGCGACATCAAGCCCGACAACATCATGCTGCGTCATGACGGCATCGTTAAAGTTCTCGATTTCGGTTTGGCCAAACTAACTCCGGAGCGCCAGACGTCGACCGAGACCGATTCCATGGCGCCCACTCAACACTTCTTCAAGACTGAAGCAGGCATGGTGCTGGGCACTGCGCAATACATGTCTCCGGAACAGGCGCGCGGTTTTGAAGTCGACGCTCGGACTGATATATGGAGTCTTGGCTGTGTGCTTTACGAGATGATCGCCGGACAACAGCCGTTTCAGGCGTCGACTAAGGTCGACGTCATGTCGGGCATTCTGAGTCGCGAACCAAATTCGCTTTTACCGTACCTGCCGGAAGGACCACGCGAGTACGACCGCATCGTTTCACGCGCGCTGCGCAAGGACCGTGAAGAGCGCTACCAGAGTGTCAAAGACTTGCTGATCGATCTGAAAGATCTGAAACGTGAGATCGAGACGCAGTCTTACAAGACCTCGACGTCATCTGCTCCGACAACGATATCGAGCGAAGTCTCCGCCGTGCCGGAGAAGTCGATCGCCGTGCTTTATTTCGAAAGTATGAATCGCGGCGAAGAAAGCGACTACTTTTGCGCCGGCATCACCGAAGACATCATTACCGACCTCTCAAAGATCAAAGAGCTGAAAGTGGTTTCGCGCGCCGACGTGTTTCCGTTCCGCAACAAAGAGGTAAACACTCGACAGGTCGGGGAAGCTTTGCGCGTGAACTACATTCTCGAAGGAAGTGTAAGAACCGCTGGCAATCGCATCCGCATCAACGCGCAATTGATCAACGTTCGCGACGGTTACCACCTCTGGGCCGAACGTTTCGACCGTCAAGTCGAAGACATCTTCGATCTGCAAAACGAGGTCTCGCAAAAGATTGTCGACGCATTGAAGATTTCGCTTACCGACTCGGAGCGCCAGCTACTGACGCAAAAGCCGACAGACGATCTACGCGCCTACGATTTCTACATGCGCGGGCGTGAAATGCTGTATTTGAAAGGCAGACGAAACACCGAAAGCGCGATCCGCATGTTTGAAAATGCGGTCACGATCGATCCGAACTTTGCGTCATCTTACGCCGGATTGGCTGAGGCTTACTCGGCAATGTACGAATGGTACGACGGCAACTCGACGTGGCTGAGCAAGGCGATCGAGATGAACCAGAAGGCGCTTGCCCTCGAGCCGACTTCTTTGGACGCGCAGTTTGGTATCGCGATGGTCTATTTCCATCATCGCCGCTTCGCCGAATCGCAACGCGCGCTCGAGGCGATTCTCAAAGAGAACTCCGAGTTCTACCCGGGTTATCTACGGCTGGGAATGATCGCCGAGTTGTCAAACAATCTCGAAGGCGCCTTGAAACACTATCGCCGTGCCGCGAAGTTAAAACCATACGACGAAGACTCCTGGCGCAATCTAGCGGGCGCACATCGAAAGTTGGGAAACATCGATGCTGCTAACAAGGCGATGTTGAAAGTCATCGAGATCACGTCGCGAAAACTGGAAGCTAGTCTCGACGACATCATCGTGATGAGCTGTCTGGCGGAAGCCTATGCACGTTTTGGCGCGCGCGAAGAAGCGAATGCGACGTTGAGACGAGTGCTGGAACTGGAACCGAACGACGCAATGGCGGTTTATAACTGTGCTTGCGCTTATGCGCTGCTTAGCGAGAAACCATCGGCGTTGGTCATGCTTCGCCGCGCGTATGAAAGCGGTTTCCGGACGGTCGGTCACTGGGCGAAGACCGACAGCGCGTTTGAATCGCTGCGCGGCGACTCGGAGTTTCAGCAATTGGTCCAGGAACTCCAGTAATTACGCGTTAGATCTAAGGGGGCACTAATTCATTACTATAAATGGAGAAAAGCAATGCCAAAGTATGTCATTGAGCGAGTAGTACCTGGCGCGAGCAAGATGACGCCGGCGGAACTAAAAACGATGTCCCAGCGGTCGTGCAATGTTCTCAATCAATTGGGGCCGCAGATTCAGTGGATTCATAGCTACGTGACGGACAACAAGATCTATTGCGTGTACCTCGCGCCGAATGAAGAACTGGTGCAGGAACACGCCCGTCTCGGCGGTTTTCCGGCGAACCACGTGGCCCAGGTTAAGACGGTTATCGATCCGACGACTTCAGAGGATTAAAGTCGGGTCAGATTAGAAAACAGTCAGCGGAAAGCGAAAGGGTTGACGGCATATGAACCGTCAACCCTTTCAGTTTTGACTGAGTGTTCTAAAACTCAGTGGTTCTTGGCGGCCGCATTCTCGATCGCGCCCTTTTGCGCGCCTGTGAGTGAACCGTCAGCGACCCACTGGTTCGTCAGATGCGCAACCGCGGAAACATAGGCTCCGTTGTTTGCCGCACCAGCCTTAAGTAGCGAGAGCAGGTCTGACATCGTGCAACCAGTCGGGAAGAGCGTGTTGAGCACGCCCGTATCGATGCCACCGATGATGATCGTCGGTGACGTATCCGAATTCTGATTGCAGTCCTCATCGTCAGCTACACCATCGCCGTCGGCATCCGGGAATGTCCAGCCTATGTCGAGCATCAGTTCAAAGGTCAGATCATCCGGCGATTTCAACTTGTGAGTCAGGTCCGCGTTGATTGCCGGCTCCATAAGCAAGTTCCGCCGCGCAACTGAATCGAAGTGAGAAATCGACGAGCCTCCAGCGATTGGAAACACCCCGAATACGCGAGCGCGATTCAACTCATCGGCTCCCGCCCGAATGTTCGGGTTGTTTCCGATGTTAACTGTCACTGTTGTCGGGAGTGCGCTGAAGATATCGACACCATCAAGTCGGCGCAGACTGATCGTCGGAATCGTGACGAACGCGCCGTTAATGCCGTCGTCACCCATTCCGGGTGGTGCGGCACCGCCGTTCGCGGGTTGGTTGTAAATAATCGCCGCGACCGCTCCCGCCTCCGTCGCATTTCTCGCTTTCACAGCGAACCCGCAGGCGCCGCCGCGTTCAATCAACGCGATCTTTCCGGCAACCTCGGCCGCATTCGTGAATGGCGTGCATCCATCGATCTGATTTCCGCCTACCTCAATTTGATCCAGCGCCACTACAACTGGAGCCGAAACATTCACCGTTGCGACCGATGGTCCAAAGACTGCGGTACCAAATTGAACAGGCCCGGCAAGGGTCGCGGGCGTGGTGACCCGCACCTCCACAATGCCAAACTGGAGTACATTCGGAACATTAGCGGTCACGCGGCTACCACTCCACACGACGCGGCCGAAACGAATCGCCGACAAAGCGCGTTGCGCGTTGGTCATCTGCGGCCAGGAGAGGCCAACCGTGTTGTCAAACAGCCTGGTGTTGTAAGCATCGGGGCCGCCACCGAACAACGCGCCGGTCGCAAGGTTCGCCAATTGGCTGAAACCCAGCCCGTGAGCAAATTCGTGCAGCAACACGGCTACGAGATCCGGTTGCGTGCCGTGGTTGTTGTCGAGCCCGAGGTAGAAATTGAAGTTGGTGCTGAAGCTCGCGGTGATGTCATCGTTGACAGCATTAAGATCGACGCCCGCGAGTTTATTCGCCAAGGCGATGTGGTACCAGGTGTTCGGCAACAGCGCCCCGGGGAAGTTTCTCGCGACGCTGACGGGACCCGCGCTACCGAGCACGCCCGCTCCCAGCGGGACGAACTGCGCGCGAATGCGAATCGGCACATTGCTGTCGAGCCGCGCGGACCAGATGGCGGCCGCATGCTCGAAAGCGAATAGCCGTTGTTGGCCCAACGTCGTGCCAGGATTTCCACCGACGGGGGCCCTCGGCGTGGGATCGTTGAAGCCGACACCCGGGGCGTTAATGTTGACGATTACGAACTGTGCCGGTCCGGCAAAGCTGGTTTGCGCGGAGAGACCGACGATAGAAAAAGCGAAAATGATAAGCGTGAGTTTAGTAAATGCTGTTCGCATTGTCGGGCCTCCTATTCCGCGGAAGTGTCTTCAACCAATCCAAGAAACTCGGCGCCTTCTTCAAAGGTGAAGACGCACCTGGTTTCGAAACTTCCATCGTCTGCGGGGCGGCCCACCAGAACACCGTTGTATCCGCCTCCCAAATCAACGAGCTCACCGCCGCTGGCGCTTTCCGTAGATGGCAAGTTCTCAGGACGATTCGCGAGTTGAGAGAGATTAACGACAACTTCGTCGATCTCTTCCTGTGTGGGCATACGGCGTTGGCCGGTTTCCTTGTCGATGACGATTTCGCGCGTCGCCTTGTACTTCTTTTCAGAAGCATTCGAGGATTTGGTGCCGGTTAGAAACGCTACGGCAGCGACAACTGCGATCACTGCAAATAGCATCACCAGCTTTAGCCCAGAGAAACCAGCAGGACCCTGCCCCGGAGATCTTCTGGCCTTGTGTAATCTACTCATTTCAGTCCTCCGTCAGATATTGGTGCATGTAGGCAGGGTACTGCCGGGGTGCACTGTTGAAGTTTTTCTGGGCGTAAGTGAGGGTCGGGGAAACGTTTTGGTGCGAAAACTTAAGCGCACAGCAAGGTTTGTGTCAAGCAATTTGCAGAGACAGCGAGAGACGATACCTGAAAAATACCTACTGTTTACGAGTATCCGTGTTCGCTCTGACGGCGAATTAGGTCATGCTAATATGCAAGCTCTAATGAAAGTCGGGTTACAACTGCCTTCATTTACCGGTGCCACAGACTGGCTGAACCTCGAACGTCCTAACGCGACGAACCACGATCGTCTTGAAGCTCTCAAGCGTGAATCAAAAGGCCGGCCGATTCTGCTCCATTTTTGGTCACTGAGCGCTGACACTGCGAACATCAACCTTGCGCAGATTGCCGACTGGCGCGATCGACGGAAGCGTGAAGGTCTGCGCGTGATCGCGGTCCACTCGCCGCAATCGGAAACGGAAAAGAAGCAGCGTGCAGTGCGCGATGCTGTGGAGAGATTTAACCTGATCGAACCCTGCGCGCTCGATAACGAACACAAGATTCGCGCTGAAGTCGGTGACGAAGCAAAGTCTTTGCCTGCGTATTTTCTATTCGACATCGACGGCACGCTGCGCTATTCATCAGGCGGCGTGGAAAGCCTGGAGCGCCTCGAAGATGAACTGGATGAATTGCTGAACGAACTGCGGGGCAAACATCCGTTTTGCCCGCAGTGTGAGATGTTTCTCAAGCGGGGAGCAATGTTTTGTGCCGAGTGTGGTTTGCCGCTAAGTCTTCCTGATTCGTCCGGCCCGCATCCGTACTACGAAAACCATTACCACGCGTCGTTGCCGACGATCCGGCTCGTGAATCCCGATCCGTTGATCGGGCGAGTCATCGACGGCAAGTACGAACTTAACGCACAACTCGGCAAAGGCGGCATGAGTGTGGTCTATCGCGCGCGCCGCTTGCGCATCGGAGATGATGTTGCGGTCAAGATCCTGCTCGGTAAGTTTGTTACTGACGATGCTGCGCTGGCACGATTCCGTCGCGAAGCGCGAGCGGCCGCGATGCTGCACCATCCAAACGTGATCACGATTCATGATTTTGGCGAGACGGACGACGAGCTTGCTCCGGCGTTTATTGTGATGGAGTTTGTGCGAGGAACACCGCTGCGCGATCTGTTAAGCAGCGAAGGACGCTTTCCGGTCGAGCGGGCTATTCGCATGATGCGCGGCATCTGTGCTGGAGTCGGCGCGGCGCACCGCCGGCGCGTGGTCCATCGCGATCTCAAGCCGGAAAATATACTGGTCGTTGCTCCCGATGACGATTACGAATTTGAGAGTGTGCGTGTCGTCGATTTTGGTCTGGCGAAGTTGCTCGCCGACGCCGACTCGGCAAACAAAAGTGGAGTCGTGTTGGGAACACCGTTCTACATGTCGCCGGAACAATGCATGGGTGAACCGCTCGACACTCGTTCGGACGTTTATAGTCTCGGTGCGATGTTCTACGAGATGGTTTCCGGCGAGCGGCCTTTCGGTGGAGAGACCGTTTCCGGTGTCATCAGCAAACATCTGTATGAAGACCCGCCACCACTGCCGGCCTCGTTGGGACTGCCTCGTCGAATCTCGGCCGCGATCATGCAGGCTCTCTCGAAAGATCCCGACGAGCGCCCGCAGTCTGCAACCGATTTCGCGCGTCTGTTGCAATACGCCGGAGGCACAGCTGCTTGAGTCTTGAGTTGGATCCCGTTTGTGGGATGACCGTGGATCCGAATAGGGCCGGCGGGGTCTTACGAATACAAAGGCAAAACGTACTACTTCTGTAGCCCACACTGCGTGCATCGCTTCCGGGAAGACCCGGAAAGCTTTCTTCACAAATCCGCCGTACCTGTATAAATCGGTGCGTAAGCCAGTTTAAGATCGAGTCTAAGCCAGGTCAAAAGTACACATGCCCGATGCACCCGGAAATTATCCGCGATGCACCGGAAGCTGTCCGATCTGCGGCATGGCGCTCGAACCCGTTACGGTGTCACTCGACGACGAAGAGAACCCTGAACTCGTCGATATGAATCGGCGGTTCTGGGTGTGCCTGGTGTTGACGATTCGCTCGGCCTCGCCCCGCAATGAGCTTCAGTTCTGCATGCGTGATCGCCAACGCGTTACGCTTGCGAAGCGCGCGGATTTAGCCCTGATCAAAACAAACGATGACCGAGTAGCCGGCCACCGGAGGCGACGTACATCACGCCGAACACTTCGTCGGTAACGAAGCGATCGTCGAGATCTGACAATCGTATCTCGCGTTCGGTGCGACCGTTGTTGACGTTTACGCCTGCCAGCCCGTTCCCGTCGCGGCCCTTGAGGTCGGTGTAGAAGTACATCCACTGGCCGCGCAACGCTGCAAGTCGCTCACGATGCCAGAAGAAGCGCGAGAGACGTTCGAGTTGATGTGCGGGATCGATTCGCTTTGCGAACGGGTCGACCCTGTCAAATCGCGAACCGCGATTACGTCGCGACGTCGTCGTAGCGAGCGCTTGCAAATTCGAGATCGACGAGCGCGACCAACTCAAGCCGCTCACCGTGCGCGCCACTTGAATGCCGCGAAACGCGGTCATCGCTGTGCCTCCGTAACGGAAATATAGCGATCCAGCGCGAGCGGCGATCGCGGCTACAGTGCGGAAGATGCCGCGACCCGGGGGCGTGTGCCGTGCGCGCCACACTTGCCGGCTGCCACTCGCATCGAACGCGACAATCTCGGATTGCCCGCCGATTACGATGTCACCGGTTTCATTGATCAAACCAAACGCGGCGCGCTCGATCTTGTGTGAAACACGAGACGTGCGTTTACCCGTCGTCGCGTCGATCGTGATCAAGTCGTCGCGATCGGCGATAGCAATCGTATTGCGTGCGGAAAACAGAAGATTGGTGATGCCTTTGTCGGCGCCTTTGTAACGCCACAGAACCTTTCCGGAACGCGAGTCGATCGCGCTCACGCCGTATGGACCACGCTCAACCGTCTCACCATTATTGATCCGTGTGAACTGTCCTCCAGTCCGCACGTAGAGGACGTCGTTAAAGAGAACCATCTCGGGCGTAAGTCCAAGATCTTTGGCTTCCCACTCGGTGTCTCCAGTTTCCCGCGAAACGGCACGGACTCGCCCATGACCTGAAACATAAATAACGTTCTCAGCGAAGATCGGCTCGGCTTCAGTCAGCGCAAGTCCTTCTTCATTGACGCGATACTTCTCGCGCAAACGTCCCCTGCCATCTCGGGCTTCGAACGATGTTACGCCTTCGTAGAATACGTACAGCCGATTGCCCACGAACACCGGCGGATAATAATTGTCCAGCGTGTAATCGACTTCCTTGCCATCGTCTTCCGGCCAGCGTGACGGCATTAGTTCCACTTCGCCGACTTCGTACTTCCACAACTCGTCGCCCGACTTCAGATCGAGAACATGGACCAGCGGACGGCGCTTGAACCCGTCGCGAGCGCGGTTCTTCGGATCCTTCACCAGCACTACGGCCAGCAGACTTCGCTCCGGATCGACCGTCATCTGCATTACCGCACCTTTGATCTTCTCGCTGCGCCAGATCGAGTTTCCGGTCAACAGATCGACCGCTTCGATCCGCGACTTCTCACTCTTCTCAAAATTGAGTAGCAGCAGCTCGGTGGCTGGCACCGGAGCGACGTCTGTTTCATCGAGCGAGACATCTTTGCGCCGCCAGAGCGTGTCGCCGGTCGAGCCGTCAATCGCATAAAGCGACTTCTCAGTTCCCACGACAACCACCCCGAGCTCGGTTGGTTGATAAAAGCGGATGTCTTTATCGAGTTTAGCCGTCCAGGATTGCGCCAAAGCGGGCAAGGAAGAGAACAACACGAACGACAGCGAAAGCAGAGCGGTACGACTTAACTTCATGCGACTAGGATAACCCAAATCTGATATGCTTTGCGGCGCCATGGTACCGGCTTTTAAGAGTTTTCTCCCGCAGGGACGCCAAGACGCAAAGACAATTCACCCAAAGTTAAGAACTTTGCGACATTGCGCCTTAGCGGGAAAGCTCTTTGTGCTTCTGTGGCTGACTGCGACAGTGTCAGTCGGGCAGTCGGTTGACGTCGGTTCGCCAACACCTGTTCGATCGAATAGCGTCAACGGCAAGATTGCCGCACGCGATCTGGGCGACTCGCGTCTGACTGATCACTACTACGCCTTCACCGGCACTCCCGGCGACCTCCTGATCACAATCCAGAGCAGTAACTTAAACGGGGATCTCGACGTGTTCACAGCTGTCACGTTGCGACCGTTGTTGAAACTGACTCTGTACGCGGAGAGCACGTCGCCGGTTACGAAAGGAATCTACTTACGCAAGCGTGAAGATCTGATCCTGCGTGTAGAGGCTCGTAGTCCGAATGACGATCCGGGAACTTATCGTCTCTACTTCGGTGGAGCGTTCGAGCCGCTTCCGGGCGGACCTGAGATCGCCGAAGCCGAATCAGCGGAAACGAAAAAAGAAGAACCCACCACCGTGGCCGGGAGAAACACGAAACGTGTGTCATCTGTAGGTGCGCGAATTGAAGAACCCGAACCGCCGGTGAAGGAGGTCGCGGCAGCGCCGACGCCTGAGCCTACACCTGAACCTACGCCTGAGGCGAAAGCAGTCGAAGTACCCAAGCCAGTCGAAGCTGAGAAATCGACGGCTGAAGCGGAAGCTCCGCCACGTCCATCTGCGCGCAACACACGCGGACGCCGGCCGACCTCACGCCGTCCACCGCCAACAAGAGAAACTCCACCCGCCGCGGCTGAAGAGCCAAAGCCCGTACCTCCTGCATCCGAACCTGAAGTGGAAGTTGGACCACGACTGATCATCGAAACGAACGATGGAACTTTAATCAATCGCTCGATGAGCACAGTCAAACGAGTGAATATCGAAAATGGGCAGGTCGTGGTGACGGGTAAAGACGGGAAGATTAGTCGCGTGCTCTTGATAAATGTGGTGAGGATGACTATCGCGCCTTAAATACCGATCCGGGTTTTATTTGGCCTTCAACTTATCTAACTGCTCTTTAACCTGAGCGTCGTCGGGCTTCATTTTGAGCGCCGCTGTTAACCATTTTTCTGCGGGTTCATTATGTCCGGCTTGCATGTTCACCATCCCCAGACTAACGACAGTGTCGTAGTCGGTTGGCCTCAACTGGTTTGCTTTCAGCAGAAACTCAATCGCCTGATCGAAGCGACCGATGCGGTAAAAGAGCTCCGCGGCTTTGACTTGCGCGTCGAAGTTGTTCGGCTCGTTCCGGGCTTTCTCGATATCAGCAGTAACTTGCGCGCGCACCGCTTCCGGATTGCCGCCACCGGCCTGTGAGCCAACGGCTGGATGATCCGCCGGCATGTTTTGCGACACCGTTGAGGCCGTCTGCATTCTCTGGCTCATTGAACTCGCAAACATGAAGCCTACGATGAAACCGAGCAATATTCCGATGATTCCAAAAAGTATGTTTTCTCTCGACATGATGGGGCTGTTATTTGTTGCCGGCCAGGGTTTTCGCTTCGTCGATTCTTGACTGAATCGCTCTTGTAACATCGGAGTCGGGCGGAATCTTTTTCAACGCCCGTTGCCAATACTCGATCGCCTTCGTGTAATCCTTCGCCTGAAACGCAGCGAGGCCCGCAAGTTCGAGGGCCTTCACGTTTTCCGGATCAAGTTTCAACGCCTGATTTAGTAGCTCGGTTGGCTGGCCCGCCAGTCGCTGACTATTCGCCATGGCACTAACAAACGCATAGTCGGCCAACAAGTCCGCGTCGTTGGGCTTGAGCTCCGTCGCCTTCGCGTAGGCCCCGGCGGCTTCGCCGTACCGCTCCATTGAACGATACGAGCGGCCAAGCATAATCCAGCCCTGCACGTCGTTGGGATTAGATTGCAGTCGCTTCGCTAGCTCGGCAACCCTCCCCTCGATCTGTTCCTGCGTAGGTTCATTGGTCTGGGCCGCGGGCGGCGATGGCGACTCAACGCGCGGCGCTCCGGTAATGCTGTCGGGAGTACCGACTTGAAAATATAAAATCACCGCTGCGAGCGGCAGTCCGAAGGCGATCGCGTACGCAGTGTTTCGATTCGCGGCTGGAACAGTTGCAGTTGCCCCCTTGCGTTTTGCGGGCGCCGCGCCGGACGTGTCTTCAAGCAGACGCCGTTCGATCTCATCGCGATCCTGCGGGTATTGCTCTTCGCTGACGATACCGTTTTTCACGTCAGCTTCCAGTTCCGAAAGCTGATCGCGATAGATCGCAATGTTCGCCAGTTTTCTTTCGTCGGCGACGGCGCGTTGCGATTTATCGTTGCGTTGCAGCGCCGTGGGCAACACGAAGGCGAACGCGATGACGATCAGTAATGCGCATACGAGCCAGAAGAGAATCATGACCGCAACATCTCCTCGGCGCGCCGGCGTTCGTCAGCGGTCAGCGGCTGCTCGGTGATCGCATCCCGCCGCTGTTTGACGTAGCGGAATAGCACTATCAAGCCGCCGATCAATAAGAGAAACGGCCCAAACCATAAGATGTAAGTCGTCGGGGTTACGCGTGGTTTATACAGAATGAAATCGCCGTACCGCTGTGTGAGAAATGCGGTGATTTCCTTGTCACTCTTACCGGCCTTGATTTGTTCGCGTATCTCACGACGGAGATCCGCGGCAATGCTTGAGGGTGATTCGGCGAGGGTTTGATTCTGACACTTGAGACAACGAAGTTCGTGCGACAGTTTCGCCAGTCGGTGCTCGACGACGGGATCGTCACTGGGTTTGTCTTCGACCGGAACCTGCGCCGTCGTCATCGAAGGCAACAAGCACAGCAGTAATAATGGGAGCAAGAGCGAACGAGTCATCTGGTTTTCACTGACGATTTAATTCCTGGATCAATGGCAGAAAATCTTTGGTCCAAGCTTCTTCCGTCACCGGGCCGACGTGTTTGTGACGTATCGTGCCACCTTTATCGATGAGATATGTTTCCGGCGCACCGTAAACTCCGTAATCCATCCCCACACGTCCCTCGAGATCGCTAACACTCAACACGTAAGGATCGCCCAGCTCTCCCAACCATGAGCGCGCATCCTCAGGTCTGTCTTTGTAGTTGAGTCCATAAACCGGGACAGTCTTCGCCATCTCGAAGAAGCCTGGATGTTCATAACGGCACTCCACACACCACGACGCCCAAACATTCAACATCCAAACCTTCCCGCGCATGTCCTCAGCGGAAAATGTCTTGTCGGGATCCTTCAGCTGCGGCAGACGAAACGCCGGCGCCGGCTTGTTGAGCAGGGCAGACGGAAGCTTGCCGGGATCACGCGGATCGCGCGAGTACAACCCGATCGCCAGAAAGGCCACGAGTACGATAAATAGACCAAGTGGAATTAAGTAACGCACAGTTTCACACCACAGATGGCACGGATGAAACAGCGGGCTCGGGTTCCGCGCCGGGCAGTTTCTGTTTTTCTAAAGCTTTCTTTCTCGCCAACGCATAACGCCGATCCGTAAGCGCGAGACCGCCGCCGAGCGCCATCAAAACTGCGCCGCCCCAGATCCAACCGACAAACGGCTTGTAGTACACGCGAACGCTCCAGGCGCCGCCCGCAACCGGCTCGCCAAGCGAAACGTAAAGATCACGAAACAGCCCGCTATCGATCGCCGTCTCAGTCATTACGTCGCCACGGGCAGTGTAAGTGCGCTTCTCGGGATACATTCGTTCGATCTCTCTGCCGTTGCGACTTACCAGTATCTCAGCGCGTGACGCCACGTAGTTTGGACCAGCCACATCCGATACGGATATAAACCGAAACTCGTAACCACCGGCGCTGATTGCGCTGCCGGGCTCCATGCGCACGTCCTGCTCGGACTCATAACCGCTCACCATCGTCACGCCGACGATGAAAACAGCGACGCCAAGATGCGCGAGTTGCATCCCGTAGTAACTACGACTCTGTGTGCGAAGCTTTTGAAAGGTGCTCACCTGACCCGAAATCACGCGCACGCGCTCCCAAACGTTCACTCCAATAGTCGCCACGATCCAGATCGCCAGCAACAAGCCGATACTTACCAGCGGCTTCCACCCGCCGAAAACAAACGGAAGCACCGCTGCACAAGCGACGCTAATAACGAACGCCCAACGCAGTCTGACCGCAAGTTCAGGAACGCTCGCCTTTTTCCAACGCGCGATCGGTCCCACACCCATCAAGAAGATCGCCGGCGCCATTAACGGCACGAAGACGAGATTGAAATAAGGTGGACCAACCGACAATTTCCCGCCGCCAAGCGCGTCGACGATCAGCGGATAAAGTGTTCCAAGCAGGATCGAACCGGCTGCGACCGTCAGCAAAACGTTATTGGCAAGCAACAACGATTCACGCGATACGACGTCGAACTTTCCACCGAGTCCCACCTGCCTCGCGCGCCATGCGTACAATATCAGCGAGCCACCAATCACAACTCCCAGGAAAACAAGAATGAAGATGCCTCGTTCAGGATCAACAGCAAAAGCGTGCACTGAAGTCAGCACACCGGAACGAACCAGGAACGTTCCCAACAAACTCAACGAAAACGCCGCGATCGCAAGTAGGACGGTCCAACTCTTGAACCCGCCGCGTTTTTCAGTCACTGCCAGCGAATGGATCAGTGCGGTACCCACCAACCATGGCATGAACGAAGCATTTTCAACCGGATCCCAGAACCACCAGCCGCCCCAACCGAGTTCGTAATACGCCCAAAAACTGCCGAGCGCGATACCACACGTGAGAAACATCCACGCGACGGTGGTCCATGGACGCGACCAACGCGCCCACGTCGCATCGAGCCGTCCGCCGATCAACGCCGCGATCGCAAATGCGAACGCAACTGAGAACCCGACGTAGCCCATGTAAAGCATCGGAGGATGCGCGACCATCGCCGGATCCTGAAGCAGCGGGTTTAGATCGCGTCCATCAGGCGGCACCGGGAACAGACGATTGAACGGGTTCGAGGTCAGTAGCATGAACAACAAAAACCCGACGCTGATGATCCCCATAACGCTCAACACACGCGCCGTCATCTCCTCGGGTAGATGACGGCTGAAAAGCGATACCGCGACGGTCCACAGCGCGAGCATCAACGTCCAGAGCAGCAGCGAGCCTTCGTGCGATCCCCACGATGCCGCGAGACGATAGTGCAACGGCAGTTGTGAATTTGAATTGCTGGCGACGTTGAGCACTGAGAAGTCGTTAGTGATAAACGAATAGGCCAAACACGCGAACGCGATGACGACGAAGACGAACTGCGCTTGTCCTAAGGGCGCTGCCAGCGCAATCCACGTAGGGTTGCCGCTTGACGCGCCGTAAAGAGGCAGTACCGCCTGCGTCAACGCAAGAAACAACGCGATGATGAGTGCAAACTGACCAATCTCAGGGATCATGCTCTTAAGACTCTCCCGCAAAGGCGCTAAGGCGCAAAGTTAAACGTCAGAATTAACCTTTCAACGCTGGCCATAATATTTGGGTCTTACCTTTGCGCCTTTGCGGGAGCTTTTAGTTAGTAAACCACAGACTTGGAAGCTTCTTTAGCGTGCTTCGCTTTATCGATTGCTTCGCCCGCCTCGGGAGGCATGTAGTTCTCGTCGTGTTTGGCCAACACTTCTTCGGCTTGGAACACGCCGTCGTTGCCGAGCCGTCCCTGCGCGACGCAGCCGCGTCCTTCCTTAAAAAGATCGGGAAGTATTCCTTTGTAAACCACGGGAATGCTCGCTGCCGTGTCGGTGACAGTAAAGCGAACGGTCAAACCGTCGCCGTCGCGTTTGAGCGTGCCTTCCTCGACGAGGCCGCCAATGCGAAACGTCCGGTTGACCGGAGCTTCCTTGGCAGCTACTTGCGTGGGACTGAAAAAGAAGACGAGATTATTCTGAAAAGCACTTAACGCGAGAAATGCCGCAAGACTGAGCCCAGCCAGCCCGGCAACAATGATTCCGATCCTTTTATGACGTCGTTTCATTGGCGCTCCCAGTCAAAACCGAAGGAGAAACAGAGCTCGACATTTGCTGTTGATGCTCGTTTTGCTGTTGCCTGAGTGTTTTCTTGCGCTGCTTCAGGCTAAAGACTTCCCAGACGATTAAGATCAGCGCAAAGATATATGATCCCCAAACATAAAAACCATAGCCGCCCATCGAGAGATCTGGCCAGTTCATCAGGCGTTCACCTCCGCGAAGCGAGAAGCATTTTGTTCTCGTTCAAGAATAATGCAACGCAGCCGGATGAGCACGACGGCAACCGAGTAAAGCCAGCACGCCGCCAGCACGATCAGCATCGCTGCGAGCATCGGCGCCGCAATAGTTGGTTTGCCGAGTATGCGAATGGATGCGCCCTG
>DASRPN010000214.1:0-6373 GCA_035646355.1 Pyrinomonadaceae bacterium
TCGTGCGTAATAGTAATAGGCCTCATATAGCTTCGGATTAAGGCGAAGCGCAGTCTCAAACTCTTGTTCTGCTTCCGAATGCTTGCCACTGAGTGCAAGGACGATTCCTTTCGAGGCGTGACCTTGTGACAAACCTGGATCGATCTCGACCGCTTTCGAACTCGCACGATCGGCGTCTAAGAGGTCAGACTCAAGTCCTCCCCAGTCGATATAAAGAAAGGAGGAACAGTCGGCGATGCCTGCATAGGCGGGACTAAACTGATCATCCATGCCGATCGCTCTCAGGTACATCTGTCTGGCGGATTCAAGGCTCCTTCTTCGCATGTGGTGGAAGAGTTGACGTCCGCGCAAGTAGCATTCGTACGCTTCTATGGCTGTCGTCCGTACTCGTGGCAAGGCGCGTTGATCGTGCGAGCTTAGCACTAGTTTAAGAGCCTTGAGGGTGCTTTGGGCGATGTCTTCCTGAACCGCAAAAATGTCTTCAAGTCTGCGGTCGTATTTTTGTGCCCAGAGTTGGTAACCGTCGACTGCGCTAATTAGTTGCGTTGTGATGCGGAAGTTGCCGCCCGCTTTTCTGACGCTTCCTTCAAGCACAGTGTTTACGTTCAATCGCTGACCCACTTCGCGAATATCCAGCGTCGTCGACTTGAATCTAAACGATGACGTCCTGGAAGCAACATGAAGATTAGGCAAGCTGGCGAGGGTATTGATCAGCTCGTCAGCGAGGCCCTCGCAGAAATAATCCTGGTCTCGATCGGGGCTCAAATCCAGGAAGGGCAGAACGGCGATCGACGCAACGTGTTCCGATGTTCGGTTAGCGACATCTTGTGATTCCACAACATGCGTCTTTCCGCGCCGCGAAAGCTCATTGCTTACAATTCCCGCATCGCTCAAGACTTCTTCCACGTCTACGATAAAGCGGTAGCCGCGCTTCGGGATGGTCTCGATGTAGCGCGGGTGGCGGGCTTCGTCGCCGAGAGTCTTCCTTAGTTGCACGATGCAGTAAGTTAAATTCGACTCTTCAACAAACGTATCGGGCCAGAGCCGCTTCATCAACTCTTCCTTCTCGATGATCCGCCCGCCGTTTTGGACAAGTGTCAAAAGCGTTTCGAGAACCTTAGGCGCCAAAAGCAAAGGCTTGCCGTGGCGCAGCAACACTTTCTGGTCAGCATCAACGGTGAACTCTCCAAAACGATAGAAATGATTGATGAGCGAAGGCATCACTCCTAGTAACTTTCTCCGAACTTCCTCAGGTTTCTTTCAGGATTTATCACCGCCTCGTCATGTAACTTGCCGGGAGTTGGAAAAATTTGGGGGAGCGGATTTTACCAGCGAACGGGACTAAAGTCCCATGCTGCTTACTCGAAGTATATGTAAACCGGGACTAAACGCCCATAGTCAACTCAGGGCGCCGGTTGCATCATGCCGCACATGGAAGAGGAGGTCACACAACACGTCGGGCTCGTAGAGCATTTACACAACCTCGTCAGCGAACACCCCGACTTCGAGGTGCTTTGTGAGCCAACAGCCGATTTCTATTGCTTCCGTTATCTGCCGAATAGTCTGCCGATCGATCAACCTGAGGTTCAGCAGCTACTCGACCGCCTTAACGAAGAGATCGTGGAGAGTGTCCAACGCGGGGGGTCTACGCTGATAAACAAAACTAACGTCGGCGGTCGGATCGCCATCCACATCTCGATCCGCTCTTGCAGCACTGCGAAAGAAGATATTGATGCCACGTTTGAGGCGATCGCCCGGAGTGGGCGACTACTAACCAGAAACCAACTCATAAGTGTGAGCTGACGTGAAATATTGGAATAAACCTATGTTTAAGCGAATCGCATTCTTCATCTACGGAACTCTCAGTTATTTAAGCTTTCTCGGCACCTTTCTGTATGCGATCGGTTTCATCGGCAACTTCGGCGTGCCAACAACACTGGACGGCGTTCCATCTGGACCACTTGGAGTCGCCTTAGCCATCGACGTCGGGCTACTAGGTCTTTTCGCAGTTCAGCACAGTGTCATGGCGCGAAAGTGGTTCAAGGATTGGTGGACTCGCATCGTGCCAAAGCCGCTCGAACGATCTACTTACGTCCTGTTTTCGAGTCTCGCTCTGATTCTTTTGTTTTGGCAGTGGCAACCGTTAGGCGGTGTCGTGTGGTCCATCGAAGACCCGTTGGCAACGTTCGTCCTGCGGGGGTTGTTCGCATTCGGATGGGGATTGGTCCTGGTGTCCACTTTCCTGATCAATCACTTCGATCTATTCGGCATGCGTCAAGTCTGGCTATACCTGCTCGACCGGCCTTACACCGCGCTACGATTTGGGACACCGGGTCCATACCGGCTCGTTCGACACCCGTTATACGTCGGTTGGCTCTTCGCGTTCTGGAGTACGCCGACGATGACGCTCGCACACTTACTTTTCTCGGTTGTAACGACCGCTTACATCCTGATCGCAATTCAATTGGAGGAACGCGACTTGGTGCGCGAGCACGGCGATTCTTACGAGACCTATCGCCGTTCAGTGCCGATGCTTATTCCCTTCACTCGCCGCCGTCAGGATTCGGAGCCATCGGAACGCGTGTCCGCGAAAGCTCAGTAAGGGGCGAGCTTAGTGAGTGGATGTAATGAAAGCTTCATGTGTTCGCGGCGTGACGGTGAGCGCTCCAAATCTCATCACGTAGCTCACTGTCGCGTCGGGAACGATGGACGAAGAAAACAGGCTAATGACCTAAAACACACTGGAGGTAACGTATGAAAAAATTTCTAACATTTCCAATCTTCGTCGCGATCTGCTGTTTGATCTTTGCGAGCGCGCCGGCGACTACTAACACTACTTCCGCTGCTGCAAAGTCGGCAGTTGATAATCTCTCTCCAGCCACGAGGCTCGAACTCGCACGAGCTCGAAACGCCACTGCCAAGTTTCACGACTTCGATAACGCCGGGGATTATGAGTTCTTACATTGTGTGCCGGGCGAAGGACTCGAGTACGTGAATTGGTCCATCGTCGACTGCAACTTCGATATCGAGCATCCGGAAGCACTCCACTACATCGAAGAAGGGAACGGCCTGCGACTTGTGGGTGTCGAGTACGTCGTGCCGATTGCTTGCACTGCCACACCGCCGGAAGGGTTCACGGGCGACGCCGACGAATGGGAGTTTATGGCGGAAGACTTGCCCATCTGGGCGTTGCGAGTCGGGCTCTGGCTACCGAACCCCGAAGGTGTGTTTGAAGAGCACAACCCACGCATACCAACACAATGCCCATGAAGTCGTGAACATGGCCCACACTTTGGGCTCTTCGGTCTTGCTCGATAACACGCGTGTTCGTCAGTCTTAATCGTGTGCGATCCGCCAGAGGTCTTCATAGTCGCCGGCGAAACATCGCCAGGTCCTTCGCGGGGAGATAAGTTCATGTTTATCGAACGCTGCAAACTAACATTAGTAATTGTTGCGCTGATGTGTGTGGGAGTAGTCGTTCTAACGCCCAGAGCTTCGGCTACCAGTACAGATGACGTTCTGAATGAACAGTTGCTTTCGCTTCTGAGTCAGCATGGATTTACTGGCAGAGTCGGATTAAGTCTCGAACAGAGGCTGGGCCGAAAAATCGACAACCAACTTGCTGACTTGGGCAGGCTGGCTTTTCATGACAGCTTGCTCGGTTTGAATGACGACAACTCATGTTCAGGTTGTCACTCGGCACCTTTGGGCTTCGGGGACTCGCAATCAATTGCGATCGGCGTCGAGAATAACAATATCGTTGGTCCTGATCGCACTGGACCACGTAATCAACGGCGCACGCCGCTCATTCTCAATAACGTTTTTTATCCGGCACTGATGTGGAACTCGCGGTTTAATTCAGTCTCCGGTGATCCGTTTGACAACAGTGCCGGATTTCAGTTCCCGCTGCCGGAAGGCTTTTCACTGTCGGATCTGCCTCACCTGCTCACAGCTCAGGCGTTTATTCCCCCGACCGAGAAACCCGAGATGACAGGATTCCATTCGTCCGTGCCGGGCACTAACGACGCCATTCGAGCAGCAGTTGTGGAACGGTTAAATGCGAATGCTGAATATCGAAAGTTGTTCGGCAAAAACTTCCCAGAGGTGAAGTCAGGCGCAACGATCACCTACGAAATGCTCGCACGCGCGATCGCTGAGTTCGAATTCACGCTCGTCTTTGCAGACGCACCGATTGATAAATTTGCGCGCGGGCAGAAGAATGCGATGAGCGAAGATGAGAAACGCGGTGCCTTGATCTTCTTTGGGTCGGGCAACTGCGTTAGCTGCCACGCCGTGTCAGGACAGTCGAATGAGATGTTCAGCGATTTCCGGCAGCACGTTGCCGGTGTTCCTCAGATAGCACCTGCGATTGGAAACGTCACGTTTGATGGCCCCGGAGCGAACGAGGATTTTGGTCTGGAGCAGGTCACCGGGAACCCAAATGACCGTTATGCGTTCAGAACCTCGCCGCTACGGAATCTAGCGTTGCAACCGGCGTTCTTTCACAACGGTTCGTTTACCAAACTGGAGGACGCTGTGCGCTACCACTTGAATGCAATTGGCTCAGCGGCGAGTTACAGCCCAGTCACAGCGGGTGTCGATGCTGACCTCCAGGGTCCACAAGGACCTATTGCGCCGGTTTTAGCGCGCATTGATCCCGCCCTCGCGACACCAGTCGTATTGTCGACTGACGAGTTTCGTGAACTCATTGCCTTCCTTCGCACCGGACTTCTTGATCCAAAAGCGAATGCGCACGATCTGCGTAAGCTGATTCCAGCACGCGTGCCGAGTGATAGGTCTATTCACGTTTTCCAGTAGAATACGCCGTTGTTTGGATTTGAAGTCTTACTGCGGATCTTCGTGATGGAAAAAGAACCCGTCCGCGTAATAGCTTTGATGCTCCTGGTGCTGCTCCTTTTCAGCATCATTGCGTGTGCCGGCAACCCTGTACCCGACTCCGCCGATGGGAATCAATGGCAACCTCACAAGAGCATCTCGGGCGTGTTCCGCCGCGACTTGGTTGGCGATCCCAGCCGGCCCGGGCCCTTCAAGTATCAACTTAAAATCACTGCGGGCACACGAGCACCCGTGCATCGACATTCGACGGATGTGCACGTGAAGGTGCTCAGCGGTTCTATGTTCATTATCATCGGCGAGCCGCTGGAGTCCTCCCGTGCCCAGCGCTTTGTCGCGGGGAGTGGCTTTGTTGTTCCTGCGCACTCCTGGCATGACGAGTGGTGGGACGAGGAAGCGGTGCTTGAGGCTGAGGGGGTTGGTCCAGTGGAGACGGTTAATAAGAGCGCAACAAGCAACGCCGGTGAGCAAAATGCATCTGCTGAATTTATTTCAAGAGTCGATCACCTAGTCTATGCCACGCCTGACTTAAAGCGGGGTGTCGAGGAGATCGAGAAACTCTTAGGCCTGCGGGCGATCGCCGGAGGCCAACACCCGGGCCGCGGAACCAGGAACGCCCTGATCGCGCTTGGCCCGACGACTTACTTGGAAATCATAGCCCCCGACCCGGAACAGCCCGCTCCTAAAGAGCCTCGTCCCTTTGGCATCGACGGACTTACACAATCCAGACTCGTCGCGTGGTGCGCCAACGGGCGTGACCTCGAGCAATTGAGACTTGATGCGCTCCGCAAAGGCGTGCATCTTGGCGAGGTGCGATCGGGGAGCCGGCTTCGGCCGGATGGAGTTCAACTGTCATGGCGGTTCACAGACCCCACAGTGCTCGTGGCTGACGGTATTGTTCCTTTCTTCATCGACTGGGGAAAGTCGCCTCATCCAGCGCACACCGCTGCTAAGGGCGCCACGCTTGTTAGCCTGCACGCACAACATCCGGACGTGCGAGGCGTTCACGGGATGTTGCAGCATCTCGGACTCGATCTCCCTGTGAGGCACGGCCAGAGTCCGGCGCTAATCGCGGTGATCGAAGGGCCGCGAGGCCGTGTGGAACTCCGGTAGCGCTACTCATAACGCAGGGCGTCAATCGGATTAAGTCGTGCTGCTTTCCTCGCGGGCCATAGTCCAAAGACCACACCCAATCCCACGGAAACGCCGAACCCAACGATCGGCGCCCACAGTGGAATGTACGTCGGCATCAACATCTGGATCAGCAACGCCAGACCACTGCCGACAAAAATGCCAAGCAAACCACCAACTCCAGTCAGCGTTCCAGCCTCGATCAGAAACTGCGCAATGATGTCACGCTTTCGCGCGCCGATCGCAAATGACTCGATCTCCTTCGCTACGGGCTGATCGATACCTGAAACAAACGCCGCGATGACGATCACAGTCATCGTGCTGATCACGACACCGAGCACCGTCAGAAACGAGCGAAGCTTGTGCTGCCACAGGGTGTCGAGCTTCA
>DASRPN010000215.1:0-44153 GCA_035646355.1 Pyrinomonadaceae bacterium
GCCGAACCTTCGTTAGCGGCGCGACGTGAAGCGAGCAGGTTGGGGATAGCGATCGCGGCGATGATGCCGATGATCGCGACGACGATGAGAAGTTCGATTAGCGAAAAGCCTTCTTGGCGTTTGGTAGTCATTCGAGTTAGGTGCTCCTTAAAAGTTAGGGGGTTTTCCATAAAATTTCTCGCGCCACCGGCTTTCCGTTCCCTTGTGAGCCGCGCAAAGCGCGAAGTGTCGATAGGGGCTTTAACAACCGGTGTGCCACTGGAGGTTTTCCCGCCAAAGGCAAAAAAGAGATCTTTTTGGATCGAAATTTTGCTCGTGAGGGGGTTGGACCAAGGGCGTCTCAGAAAGGCTGACAAAATTCGGCAGAGCCGGAATGACGGTTTATGGCAGGGTCAGTTGTCCGTGGTCCGTAGTCAGTAGTCTTTAGTCAATTATCAGGGGTCAATTGTCAGTAGGCAGTGGCCCAGTCGCGATGGAACTGACCACGGGACTACTGACCACTGACAATGGGTTAGTTTTCCCCAACACCGGCAGCGAACTCGCCGGTGTCGTCCTCGCGGCGGCGGCCCGGGGCATCGGTGGACCGGCGGCGGGGATGGGAATCCGGACCACGTCGCTCATCACGCATCTGTGCTGTCAGACCGCGAACGCCGTGCTTGTCCAGTAGGTGCCTAAGCGAGCGCACCGACAATCGCAAGAGCTCCGCAGCGTTGGTCTGATTGCCCGATGTGCGCTGAAGTGCCTCCAGTACGTAGGTCTTTTCGAGTTGGTCCAAGTGGGCCGTGAGATTGATGCCTTCGTCTGGAAACTCCATCGCTTCCGCGACGCGATACGGATTGTAGTTGGTGATCTTTTCAGGCAGACGTTCCGGCTCGATGGTGTTCGTTCGTTCGAGGGCGACAGCGCGTTCGATCGTATGTTCCAGCTCACGCACGTTTCCGGGCCACGAGTAGCGCTCCAGCAACCGCATCGCGGTTTCGCTGATGCCTAACGAGCGTCCGGCGGGCGCGCAAAATTTCTGCACAAAGTGTGTGGCCAGATCGGATATATCTTCGGCCCGCTCACGCAGGGGCGGAAGCTCGATCGGGATCACGGAGATGCGATAGTAAAGGTCCTCGCGAAACGTTCCGGAAGTAACCATACTCGCAAGATCACGATTGGTGGCGGCGATGACCCGGGTATCGACTGTGCCTTCTTCAGTTGCGCCAACCGGGCGCACTTTTCGCTCCTGCAACACTCGCAAAAGTTTGACCTGCATCGCCGGCGACATCTCCCCGATCTCGTCGAGAAAGATCGTGCCGCTGTTGGCTGCCTCGAAGAGGCCTTTGCGGTTAGCGTTCGCTCCCGTGAACGATCCCTTGACGTAACCAAACAGCTCAGACTCGAGCAACGTCTCCGTGAAGGCGCCGCAGTTGACCGACACAAACGGCTTCTCGGCGCGCGGACTCAGATCGTGAATCGCGCGGGCCACCAGTTCCTTACCTGTGCCGGATTCGCCGGTAACGAGCACCGTCGACTGCACCTGCGCGACGGTTTCGACCATCTGGTAAAGGGAAAGCATGCGCTGGCTGCGACCGATGATATTGCCGAGTTTCCCGCGCGTGCGTTGTCCCTGGATTAGCGCCTTGTTCTCTTCGAGTAAAGCTTCTTTCTCTTTAACGAGCGTGATCTTGTCGAGCGCGCGGGTGACAGTCTCTTTGAGCAGATCGTTGTCGAATGGTTTCTGAACGAAGTCGTAGGCACCAAGGAGAAATGCCTCACGTGCGGTGTCGACGTTCGCGAAGGCCGTCATCATGATCACTTCTACTTCGGGCAGTAATTCCTTCGCGGCCCGCAAAAGATCGACGCCGTTCATGTCAGGCATGCGAATGTCGGAGATGATCAGATCCGGGGCCTGCTCGCGGAGCTGGGCCATGGCTTCATTGCCATTCTCGGCGACCCGTACCGTGTGTCCCTCGCGTTGGAGCAGATGCGTCAGAAACTGCCGCATCCCGAGCTCATCGTCAACAATTAGAAGATTGGCCATGACGTCTTGAATCGACTAATCAACAATGGGGGATCATGCGTTGTCGCCGTTCGACGTTGTCATTGGGAGTTCGACCGTGATCGTCGTTCCCTGTCCCTCACGACTGCGGACATTGATTGTACCACCATGATCGCGAATGATTTGATAAACAATTGACAGACCCAGGCCCGTGCCGCCCGTCGTCGACGAAAAGGGTTCGAATAGGCGTTCGACCTGGTCGGGCGTCATGCCGCGTCCCGAGTCGGAGAACGCAATACGCAGGCGGTCGTTCGAATTCTTGTCCAGTGTCGCGCGGAGCGTTCCACCCTGTGGCATCGCTTGAAGCGCGTTGCGCGCGAGGTTCCAAAACACCTGTTTCAACTGTCCTTCGTCCGCGTTCGCGAAGATACGCTCGTCGGGGACTTCCTCTTCGACCACCTGGTTCCCACTGAGTTCCGGACTATGCCGCAGCAAGGAAAAAGTTTGATGCAAGAGATCGCCGACGTCCACGCGCGCCTGCACCAGTGATCGTGGCCGCGCATAACTCAGAAAGTCAGTGATGATTTGATTCAGGCGATCCGACTCCCGCAGTATGATCTCCATCAACTCCGCCTGCGGTGAATCATTGTCAACTTCCGAACGCAGCATCTGGATCGATCCACGCATCGCGGCGAGTGGGTTGCGGATCTCGTGCGCGATCGACGCCGCCATCCGTCCGATTGCGGCCAGACGATCCTGCCGGCGTGACGTCTCTTCCAGAGAACGCACCTGAGTAAGATCCTGAAAAGTGACCACCATGCCCGTCGTCTCGCCCACCTCAGAGCTCAACGGGGAGATGCTGTAACCAAGACGCAGTCGCATGCCTTCTGAAGTGAGGCAACTCGTTTCGAATCGGGGACTCGTCGCGCCCGCTTCAACCGCGGCTAGTGCGTCTGCGACGTGGTCTTTCATCTCGCCAAAAAGAATCGAAGCGTCCTGTCCGCGGATTGCTTCTTCGCTGTAGCCGGTGATCTCCTGCGCCGCAGCGTTGAAGGTGTAGATGCGACCTTCGAGGTCAGTCGTCACGACGCCCGAGCGAATCGATGCGACGATACGTTCGTGCAGCGCGCGCAGATTTGCGAGTGACTTTCGTGCTGCCTGCAAGCGCACGTCAGAGCGCGTTTGTCGTTCAGCTAGCCGGCCGGAGAGCAAGCCGACTACGAAAAACGCGATGACAAACAGTCCGATCCACTGGACCGTTTGCGACAACGAGCCACCAATCAGCCGCGAATCGGCGGTCGGGCCGAGCGCCCCCGTCAACACGAGCGAACAAGCCGTGAACATGACCGCGCAGCCGACAGACGTAGCCACCACTTCGCGCTGGCTCAGAAAAAGACTCGAGATAGCGATGATCAGGATGTAGAGCGCAATGTACGGCGACTGGATGGCGTTGGAGTCCCAAACCAGTGCGGTGACGAGGACGACGTCGAGGGCGAGTTGGAACCTCGCCTGCATGCGGATGTTTTTATAGAAGCGAAAGAGGATTGCGTAAGCGATCGTGAGGCACGCGACCGTCGTCAACAGCAGCATGCTTTTCTGAAATGACTGCTGCGGTTCTCCAGCGCGAATCCAAAGCGTTGCGACGATGCTGAGGAGCACGGCCGTCACCAGCCGACCCGCGATTAACCAGCCCAGCTTCGAACTCGCCGACCGACTCGACTCGCTGGTGTGTGCAGCGACCATCATCGGATCGACAGCGTATCACAGTTCACAGAATTCGAATTTCGAAATTCGAATTTCGAAATTGCCGTTTGTGGTTCTTACTCGTATCGCAACGCCGTCATCGGATCGATACGCATCGCGCGCCGTGCCGGTAAGTAACACGCGAGCAGCGAGACGAACACGAGCAGCAGCGAGATCGTCGTAAACGTGGTCGCATCGACTGCTTCGACCCCAAACAGCAGCCCCGTCAACAGTCGCGTTAAAGCGAACGCTGCGAGCAAACCAAGTCCGACGCCCACCACGGTCAACGTCAGTCCCTGCTTCAGAATCAACAGCAGCACCTGCCGCGGTTGTGCGCCGACAGCCAGTCGCAAGCCGATCTCGCGCGTGCGCAGAGCGACTGAGTAGTTCATTACGCCAAAAATTCCTACAGCGGACAATAACGTCGCCAGGCCCGCAAACAATGCCAGCAGCAACGTGTTGAAGCGTGACCGGCTTACGGCCTCCGACATCACCTGGTCCATCGTGCGTACGTCTGACACCGGTTGATTCGGATCGAGCGCGCGAATCTCTCGTTGCACTGCCGTCGCGATCGCTGTGGGATCGCCGTCGGTGCGCAGCACGAGGGTCATAAACGGGTAAGCCAGATCCGGATGCGGAAAGTAAACTGCTTCGGGCGCTTCGTCGATCAAGCTGTCGTAACGGACGTTGCCGACGATGCCTACGATCTCCGCGGGCATGGGCGTTTCGAACATCGCGACGTCCAGACGTTGCCCGATCGGATCTTCATTCGGGAAGTGTTTGCGAGCGAGGGCATTGTTGATAAGGATCACGCGTTTCGATTCGCGCAGTTCGGCGTCAGAAAAGTTACGGCCGCGCAGGAGTGGAATGCCCAGCGTTGGAAAATAGCCCGCGTCTACAACGCGCACGTCGCAGCTTGGTCCCTGCCCCGGTGGCGGCTCTGGTCTTCCGATAATCTTGAATCCCGTCGAGGAACCCAATCCGCCATACAGCGGAAGGAAGTTCACCATACCAGCGGAGCGCACGCCCGGCAGGTTTCTCATTCGTTCCATCGACTGGTTGAAAAACTGTACTAGCTGCGCGTCCTCCGGATATCGCGCGAAGGGTAATCGCACCACCATCGACAAAACGTTGTCAGAATTGAACCCGCGGTCCACTTGCTGAAGACGGATGAAACTCCTTATTAACAGCCCCGCACTCGCCAGTAGCACAACTGCGAGCGCGATTTCAGAAACTACGAGCACGCTGCGCAAACGCCGGCTGCCCGTCGCCTGGCCCGAGTCTGCTTTGCCGCCTTCTTTCAGTGAGTCGTTGAGATTGAGTCGCGAGATGTGCAACGCCGGCGCGAGTCCGAAAATGATTCCGGTCAGTATCGACACGCCAAGCGTCCATAGCAAAACCGAGGAGTTCAAGCTGACGCCCTGAAGACTGACGACGTCGCGTGGACTTATCAACGGCAGTGCTTTGATTCCCAGCCAGGCAACACCGAGGCCTAGGGCACTGCCGAGTAATGCGAGCAGAAGACTCTCGGTCAGCAACTGTCTCACGATGCGCGAACGACGCGCGCCAAGCGCGGCGCGTAAGGCAATTTCTTTCTCACGTGAGGTGGCGAGTGATAACAAGAGATTCGCGACATTCGCGCACGCGATCAACAGAACGAATCCGACTGCGCCCAACATCAACCAGAGCGGACGTCGCACGTTGCCGAAGAATTGCTCGCGCAACGGCAGGACTTCGGCGCTGTAATTCTTGTTGAATTCAGGTACTTCGTCTGAAAGTCGCGCTTCGATGGTCCGTAGTTCAGCGCCAGCCTGCTCGGCGGTGACACCGGGTTTCAACTTCGCCACGGTTGAAAGAAAGCGACCACGTTCGTTCTCGGTGTTTCCGGTCGCCATCGGCAGATTGAGCCATACTTCCGCGGGCCGGCCGGTTCCCGATCGCTGTTTGATGTGAAATTGAAAATTTGGCGGCATTACGCCGACGACCTCACGGTTAATGCCGTTAAGCATGATCGGCTGTCCGACCACGCTCGCCTGTCCGCCAAAGCGTCGTTGCCACAGGCCATGACTTAGCACGACGACGAGCGCGCTGTTGGGTTGAGCATCTTCCGGCAACAGTGTGCGGCCAAGAATGGGCTGCACTCCGAGGACTTTGAAGATCTCGGGCATTGCCATCTGACCGGAAACTTCTTCGGGTTCGAAGTTGCCGGTAAGCGTGAGTCGTTGATCGCTGAACGCCGCCATGTGCTCGTAGCTTGTGCTCTGCGCATGCCAGGCGCGGAAGTTTGCGCGCGAGGTCGTATTCTGACGACGGCCTTCGGGTGAAACTTCCCACAGCATGACGATACGATCCGGATCCTGATAGGGAAGTGGTCGCAGTAGCAGTTCGTTAACTACGGAAAAGATCGCACTGTTGGCGCCGATACCCAGCGCGAGTGTGATCACGGCGATTGAAGTGAAGCCCTTGTGTTTAAGCAGCACGCGCGTGCCGTAGCGAATGTCCTGCACGAGTGTTTCGAACAGGCCACCGCCTTTCACGTCGTAGGCAGCGTCGACGGCGCGATTAAGGTTGCCGAAGCTACGCCTGGCTTTCTCTCTCGCTTCGTCCGGCGACATACCCGCTTTGATGTTTTCTTCGATCTGGAGGTGGAGATGGCTGCGCATCTCGCGGTCGATATCGTGAATGACGGAATCGCGCTTGCGCAGCGCCCGCAGGCGATCGCGAAGAATATTGAACCACTTCATTACTGAAAACCTTCTGTGTTGCTTGTGCGTTTGTGTCTTCTTGTAGCTACGTCGTCGCCTGTCGAACTTTGGTGATCGCGAGCACGAGCCGATCCCAACTCGCTTCCTGTGTCTCGAGTTGCTTCCGTCCGCTGCGCGTTAGTTTGTAAAACTTCGCCTCGCGTCCAGTATCGTGAACGTCCCAGCGCGCCGACACCCAGCCCTTTTGCTCAATGCGATAGAGCGCCGGATACAACGACCCCTGTTCGACATTGAGCATTTCATCCGAAAGCTGTCGAATGCGCTGAATAATGCCGTACCCATGCAATTCTCCCAGCGACAACGACTTGAGAATCAGCATATCGAGCGTCCCCTGCAACAGATCCGCCTTAGCTTTTGCCACAAGATCTCCTCAGTTTGAGCAACACAGAAGTAGTGATACCTAGAAACGGTAGGCATCATAGGCGGGGCATACCTAGATTGTCAAAGTGTGGGCGAAAAAGGTGGTAGGAAGACAGACTTGGAACGTGCTTCAGGGCTTTACGCTAACCACCGCATTGCTCGTTCGGCCGCGAGCGGTGATCCGCACCGATAAATCCCCGGCGTTCGTGATGCTTTCGGGAATTCGTACGATGGTCTGCGTCATTGTCGGCGCTTCAGGAACCACCGGGACGAAAGTTTTTACACTTCCCACGAACTCAACCGGAAGCTGGTGGACCAGTTGTTGAGTATCGGTAGCTTCGGCGGTTACCACGAGGCCGGGCGTCAGGATGAGATTGGTGGTGAAGAATGCTATTCGGGTTCGTTTATCGGGCGGCAGAACTATTTAGAAAATGCATTAAAACGACTTGTCGGAGCGCGTGCCTAATCGATTTCAGTTGCACGGATGGATTCAAAATGTACCTAGGCTGTTCAACAGTGAAAATGACCCACTACCATGTGGGGTTTCTGATCGAATTCTAAGTCTTCCGGCGCGTGAGGCTGGCGGAGACGGCACAAAGCTCGGTGAGCTCTACAGGTTTCGGAACGTGCATGTCGTAGCCCGCGCGCAGGGCGTGAAGGCGGTCTTCGACGCGGGTGTAGGCCGTTAAGGCGATGGCTGCGACGCGCCGTCCCTCTTCGGTTTGAAGAGTGCGCACCTGCCGAATCAGATCGTACCCGTCTACGTTAGGCATTCCGATATCGCTAATCAAAATGTCCGGCACCTCGTTGGCCAGCGCTTTGAGAGCTTCGGCGGCCGATTCGGCAACGCGCACAGTGGCGCCACAGTATTCGAGCCCCTGGCGCAACAACTCCCGTGTGTCAGGTTCGTCGTCGACAATCAGGATGATTAGACCATCAAGTCGATCGGTACTCTCGTGCGCTGGCAACAAGTCTCTCGCACCCGGATGCACTCGACCGCCTGTGGCGTCGACCTGGTAAATCGGACTGATCGGCAATTGCACCGTAAACGTCGCCCCTTGTCCCGGGCCCCCGCTCGCTGCCTGGACAGTTCCGCCATGGAGCTCGACCAGATGACGCACGATAGCCAGTCCGAGTCCCATGCCGCCATACTGGCGACTCGTTTTCTGGTCTGCCTGGCGAAAGCGATCGAAAACATGCGGCAGAAAATCAGGCGAAATTCCCTGGCCGGTGTCACTCACTACGATCTCGAGATGCGAATTGACGCGCTCCGAGCGGATCTGAACTCGACCGCCGCGCGGCGTGAACTTGATCGCGTTTGACAGCAGGTTCCAGACTACTTGCTGAAGCCGCACGGGATCGCCTGGGATCGAAACCGCGCCAGTGTCCATCACCTTTTGCACGCGAACGCCTTTAGCCTCGGCTGCTGGTCTAACTGCTTCAACCGCCGCGTCGATGAACCCATTGGGATCGGAGGGACGCACGTCCATTCGCAACTTGCCCGTGATGATGCGCGAGACGTCGAGCAGGTCGTCGATCAGTTGAGCCTGGGCGCGAGCGTTACGTTCGATCGTGTCGAGCGCTTTTGCATGGTCCTCAGCCGACAACTGGCCCAATCGCAGCATGCGCGTCCAACCGAGAATGGCGCTTAACGGCGTGCGCAGTTCGTGCGAGATGGTGGCGAGAAACTCTTCCTTCAACCGGCTCGACTCTTCCGCCTGATGATAGAGCTGCTCCTTTTCGAAGGCAGCCTGTTCAGCTTCAGCACGCGCCTGTTTCGCTGCTTCATACGCCGCTGTGAGAGCTTGACGCGCCTGCCGTTGTTCGGTGATGTCGCGTGCGATCTTGGAAGCGCCGACGATTTGACCATGCGGTCCTTTGATCGGTGAAACCGTCAACGAGATATCAATTAGTCTCCCATTTTTTGTGACCCGGATTGTTTCGTAGTGTTCAATGCGATGACCGGCGCGGAGTCGCGCGAGGATTGCAGGCTCTTCGTCGAGGTGGTCGGGCGGGATCAGCATCGTCACCGATTTGCCGATCGTCTCCTCCGCGGTGTAGCCGAAGATACGCTGGGCGCCGTGGTTCCAGCTGGTAATGATGCCGTCGAGCGTTTTACTGATAATCGCGTCGTCAGCCGATTCGATTAGCGCAGCTAGCCAGTAAGGCGCCAGCTCAGGGCTCTTTAAATCTGCAACTTGATCCGTCTTTAATGCGTCGTGCGGAGCCGCATCGTCTGGAGCTTTACCTGGCATACCCAATTGATCTCTGCGCTGACTTCTCGGAGGAGAGTTTTACCGGGGGGGACAAACAGGGGTAGGCGGATTATAGCAGTTCAAACGTGAGGCACCTACAACGGGGAAATCTATCGGTTTCCGCTGCCGGATAAATGACAGGGGCCGCCGGATGCCGACCCCTTGACGCGAAGCCTTCATTTGTTCGCTTGTTTCAATTTGAAAGTTAAGCCCACTGAAGCGGTGTGGTCGACAAATCTGAACGCCGGCGGCTGCGAGCCATACCGGTATTTCAGACTAATCCCCAGCGCATCCGAAACCATGAAATCAAGATCCGAGCCGACATAGTGTCTTGGTTTCTTAGTCAGCGTCGTGAATGACGAGCCGCCGATGGTTTCAGTGAATGGTTCAACAGTGGTCAGCAACCGCACCTTGTACTCGGTAGCAAAATCGATGCGCTTGAACACCGGTGGACTGAACGCGACGAAATACGCGTTAGCCCCAAATTTCCAGCGCCAAAGATTCCCGAGTCCCTCATTCGGGTTCAAAGCGTGCTTGAAGTTATGGCCTGCTTCGAATCCCGCCGTGAAATCCACAGCAGCAACATTGTTTTCGTTGAAACGATGCGGCGGCAGAACAAGGATTCCGTGAAGGTCCGTCATAATGTTGCGGTTCTTGTTTCTCTTGTCGAACTCGAAACCGAATGCATCAGATCGCAGGATCAGTCCCCTGGTCCGACCGAACACGAAGATCTTTTCATACGTAAGCGCGGTCTTGATGCTGTCCGGATCGATGTTGGATTCCGAAGCCGCATTGATCTCTGCTCGCGGTCCTAGTGCTCCGTACCGGTTCAGGTTGAAGAGATACCCAACTTTGCTTTCGAAGGTGTATAGCGGCTTGCTTCCGCGCGCACCTGCTGCTGCGCCGCTGAAGTAGATGTCGGCATCCGCTTTTCCCTTCGCGGGAGCGAAAGCTTGTGCGGCGCCGAGTTTCCTCGGTTGGCCAACCGTGAACTCGGGGAAGTTTCCCAACAGAAGCCTCACCGTTATGCGTTTCCCTGCGGGGTCGAGGGTTTGATTAACCGTCAAAGTTGGAATGCTCTTCAAGCCCGGTGGATGAGTGGCGATAGCCTCATTAGGAGTGATGTCGACCACATCCCCGCTCTCTATATCGGTCACTCTTATCAGCCAATTTTCCTCGTCCTCCAAAAGGTCGTCCGCGGGAACAGCGTTCGCGAAGCGCACGATGATCGTTGTCTTGCCGGGCTCGGTAACACGGCCGAACGATGCATGCTGAATAACGAAGACATTTTGGTAAAAGGCAAAGGCCGGGTCCGCTACCCATAAACAAAAGGTCAACACTAACACTATGGGAGGCATTGCTTTTCTAACCATGAGTTACTCCTTTCGATTCCAGCCACCGCTCATCTAGTGTGCGTTCCTGATGATGGTGTCCTGGACTTCTCCGACGGTTGTGTTGGCGCCGTTGGGTATCTGACCGCGGGTTATGTCGCAGCCCCTGTTGGTGACGCCGTTGAATACACACTCTCTGAAGATCAAACGCAGGTTCTCGGAGATCAGTCCGGTCTGTTCCAGCGTGTCGTCGTTTTCGTGGGTGCCGGAAGGAAGGCAGCCACCAACGATAAACGCGGCATCGAGTGCGTCGAGACACGGCTGAGAGGCTGCAGCGGCCTCAGCCGTCGCAGCGCCTGTCGCGAGCGGTTTTCTGTCTTTGGCCGGTTTGCGGGCCTTTTTCATCCGCTCTTTCGTCAGACGGGGTTCCTTCTTTTTCTTCGCTTTAGCTTTGGGCATGTTGGAATCCTCCCGTTCGAACTCGTTAGGTTTTGATTTCGAGTAATCGTTCAGACAGAGAAGCGCCGCTCGAGAAGAAGTGTTCGAGTGCGTCTTCTCACCAGATAATGAGAGAAAGAGTTGAAAACGTTTCTAAGTTTTAGGAGGAGGCGCGAAACTTGCTCACTTGCTATCCGATCGGTTTCAGGTGAGAAAAAGAAAAACACCCGGGACGTGAATCCCGGGTGTTTGTCTTATGACGCTAATTTAGTGGTTAGTGACCTGCCGAGAGTTTGCCGATTAACGTGAATAACGGCAGGTACATCGCGATAACGATCGAACCAATCGTGACGCCGAGGAAACCGATCAGCAATGGCTCAATCAACGTCAACAGGTTGGCGATCGCGGAATCGACTTCGGCTTCATAGAAATCAGCGATCTTGCCGAGCATCGCGTCGAGCGCACCTGTTTGTTCGCCGATGCCGACCATCTGCGCCACCATGTGCGGAAACACTTCCGTGGCCTTTAACGGATCGACGAAGCTTTCACCGCGCTCCACCGCGCTGCGAACTTTCGTGATCGCCTCTTCGATGATCACGTTACCCGAAGTTTTCGCCGTAATGTCGAGCGATTGCAGGATTGGGACACCAGACGAAAGGAGCGTCGAAAGCGTACGCGAGAAGCGAGCAACGGATATTTTGCGAAAGATGTCACCCAGGATCGGGATTTTGAGCAGGATGCGGTCGATGATTTTGTGGCCGCTGGGAGTCTTGTAATAGAACTTTATAGCGACGCCGGTCCCGATCACGCTCGCCAGTATTATCAGCCCTCCCCAACCAGCAAGAAAGTTGCTGATGCCGACCACGATTCTCGTCGGCAACGGCAATTGCTCACCTGGTCCAAGCAAACCAAGGAAGATGTTCTGAAACTGCGGGATCACTACCACCATGATCACCGCAACAGCGACGATCGCGAGCACGATCACCGCAGATGGATAGATCAACGCCGAGATGATGTCGCGTTTTAACTTGACGATCTTCTCGATGAAGGTGGACAGACGTTGCAGAATCAAGTCGAGAATACCGCCGGTTTCTCCCGCTTCGACCATGTTCGCATAAAGCTGATCGAACACGCGCGGATGGCGGGCCATAGCGGCCGCCAGCGTCGAGCCTTCTTCGACGTCCTGCCGCACCTGCAGAAGAATCTGCTGGAAGTACTTGTTGTCCTGTTGTTGGGCCAGGATTTCGAGACACTGAACGAGCGGCAAACCAGCGTCGATCATCACCGAAAACTGGCGCGTGAAGACTGACAGGTCTTTGGATTTAACCTTCTTGCGGTTGCCGATCTTAGGAATTCCGATTTCGCGTCCCTTTTCTTTGACAGACGTCAGCGTCACTTGTTCGCGGCGCAGGATCTGTCTCAGGGCCTCGCGATTGTCGGCAACACGTTCGCCGACAACGATCTCGTTCAGTTTGTTGCGTCCTTTAAAGACGTACGTTGGCATGGCAGTGAACTCCGCAGTTGCTTCTTATCTTACGTTTGGTCTTTGACCAACCGGTCGGGGTTGAGCATAAGGACTCGCGTGCGGTTTCCCGTTGTTGGTATTAACGCCGGCACCGCGATCGATCAGCTCGCGCAGTTCGTCCACATTCGACGAACGCTGCAAGGCAGTGTCCATACTGATCTGGCGCTTGTGATAGAGAGTGGCCAGTGCCTGATTGAAGGTCTGCATTCCGTACTTGTCCTGACCGGTCTGCATCATCGAGTAAATCTGGTGGACCTTGTCTTCGCGGATCAGGTTACGGATAGCGCCGTTGGGAACCAGGATTTCAAGGGCCATCGCGCGTCCACTTCCTTCCGAGCGTGGCAGTAATGCCTGACACAGAATGCCCTCGAGCACGAGTGAAAGTTGCGCGCGAATCTGGGCCTGCTGATCGGCCGGAAAGACGTCGATGATACGGTTAATCGTCGACGACGCTGAGTTCGTGTGCAGAGTGGCGAGCGTCAGGTGGCCCGTCTCCGCGATACGCAGTGCTGACTCGATCGTTTCGAGGTCACGCATTTCGCCGACGAGCACGACGTCAGGGTCCTGACGAAGCGCGGTGCGCAGCGCAGCGGCGAAACCGTGAGTATCGGCATTCACCTCGCGCTGGTTGATAAGACAGCCTTTGTGATTGTGTAGAAACTCGATCGGATCTTCGATCGTCAGAATGTGTTCATGGCGGTCGCGATTGATCTTGTCGATCATGGCCGCGAGGGTCGTCGATTTTCCGGATCCGGTTGGACCAGTAACGAGGATCAGACCGCGCGGTTTGTTGCACAGTTCTTTGACTACCGCGGGCAGTCCTAACTCTTCAAATGGCTTAATCTCATAAGGAATGGCACGGAAGACCGCGCCGACCGCGCCGCGCTGGTTGAAGAGGTTCGCGCGGAAACGTGACAGGCCTTTGACGCCGAACGAGAAATCGAGCTCCAGGTTTTCCTCGAAACGATGCTTCTGCGCGTCGGTCAACACCGAGTAAGCGAGCTGCTTGGTGTCGGCCGAAGTCAGGACGCGATACGACTCGAGTGGACGGAGATGTCCGTCCACTCGAACCTGTGGCGGGGAGCCCGTGGTGATGTGCAAGTCCGAGCCGCCGACCTCCGAGAGCTTTCTCAGCAGTTCGGACAAAGAGATTTGAGGAACGGTTTCGTTCAGTCGCATCTGAATGATCTCTCCTGGAGCAATTTAGTTAACCCCCCGGTTACTCCTTGCCACCTTCTGATTTAGCGCGCAACGATTGGATGAAGCGTTCCGCTTCGATTGTCATGCGTTCCGCGTATTCAACCGGCGATTCCGTCGTCAGTCCGTAAACGCGGCCATCAGATTCCGTGAAATAGAACGTCCACGCCTTTTCGGGTGTGAGCGCATCCTTAGGAGTGCGACCCGTCACAACGAAAACGCGAGCGCCATTAACTTCGCGGATGAAGTCATTAACTACCCAGCCACCGTTGTTGACCATCTTGTCGATCACGATTCGTTTGAGATCGGCAACCGGAACGCCGGCGAGCATCTTTTTCTGTTCGCGCTGGGTCAGGAAGATCGGATTCGGACGGCTGAGAGCCACTATTGACAGGTTCATCTGACCCGGCAGTTTGGCGGCACTCGCCGGCGCGATTACCGGACGGACTGCGTTAACAACGCGCGGTCTCGTAGCGCTAACCGCAGCGTGCGCTGAAACGGTCGCGTTAGCAGGGATCGCCGGTGCGGCGGTAGCAGCCATCGCCGGAGCGACGGCAAGAGGCATCGCCGGAGCGACCGCAACAGGCATCACCAGTGCTACCGGAGGAATCGCGATCGGCTCTGTGATTGAACGCATGGACGGCCTCGTCGCCCGCGCCGCGGTCACGTCAGTCTGAATCGTGGCCGGCGCTCTCATTGCACGTGGCGGCAGATCGTTGAACGACAAGGAAGTCGTTTTTGCCGGCACTGAAGGCGAAGCGGGTCCAGCAACGACTGATAGATGGCCGGTCGCAACATTCTGCGGTAAGGCTGTCGCGAGATTCTGCGGTATAGCCATCATCGCGTTGCGACGCGCCAATTCTTCCGCTGCACGCTTCGCTCGCAGGCGGGCGCGATACCGTCGCCACCAGGCACGTGAACGGTAGCGTTTCGACTTTTTCTTCGTTATTTGTGTGCTCTGTCTGATTCCGTGCGCTGAATTTGCAAACGGCAGCATTACGCCCACGGAGAGCAGCAGCACCAGCGTTATTGCAATTGTTCTTAACATGTTCGGGTTTCTCCTCGATTAGGCGACCGTTTCGCGAACGACTTCTTCGATCGTTGTCACGCCTTCGCGAATTTTGTACAGACCCGATTCGCGCAACGTGATCATGCCGTCGTCGACCGCCTTCTTCCTCAATTCGAGCGCGGATGCGCCGATCAAGATCAACTCGCGGATCTCGTCGGTGATTTCCAACACTTCGTAAAGTCCGATACGCCCTTTGTAACCGGTATTGTTACAGGTCGAACAACCTTTGCCTTTGTAGGTCTTGATCGACTTGGCTTCGTCAGCCGAGAAGCCAACTTCAACCAGGGCCTCCATCGGGGTTTGGTGTTCCTGTTTACAGTCCTTACAAACGCGACGAATCAGACGCTGAGCCTGGATGAGGTTCACGCTAGTGGCGACAAGGAAGGGTTCGATGCCCATGTTCATAAGGCGGGAAATGGTTGAGGGAGCATCGTTGGTGTGAAGGGTGGAGAGTACGAGGTGTCCGGTGAGCGCGGCCTTGATGCCGATTTCCGCGGTTTCGAAGTCGCGGATTTCGCCGACGAGAACAATGTTCGGGTCTTGCCGCAGAAACGCTCTGAGCGCCGCAGCGAAGTTCAATCCGATCTGCTCTTTCATCTGCACCTGATTGATGCCCATCAGGTTGAACTCGACCGGGTCTTCGGCGGTCATGATGTTCGTTTCGACCGTGTTCAAAGATTGCAGGGCAGAGTAGAGCGTGTTTGTCTTACCGCTTCCGGTTGGTCCAGTCACCAGGACCATGCCGTAAGGCTTCGAGATGTTGCGTTTGAACTTCGTCAACGACTCAGGCTCGAAACCGAGCTTTGTCATGTCGAGCATCAGGTTCTGTTTGTCCAACAAACGCAGCACGACTTTCTCGCCAAACAACGTCGGCAACGTCGAGACACGAAAGTCGAGTTCGCGCGAACGCGCGTCGACCTTCACTTTGATCTTGATGCGGCCGTCCTGGGGGAGACGCTTTTCTGAAATGTCGAGCTTCGACATGATCTTGATCCGTGAGATCAACGCGTCGCGCATCTTCAAAGGTGGATGCATCACGTCGTAGAGCACGCCGTCGATTCGGAACCGGATGCGCAGCTCTTTCTCGTAAGGTTCGACGTGAATGTCGGACGCACCGCGGCGAAGTGCGTCAACGAGCAACACGTTAACTAGCCGGACGACGGGAGCGTCCTCGCTCATGCGCGACAATGTCGAAAGATCGATCTCTTCGTTGTCTTCGAGTACCTCAACGTCCTCGGCGTCGCCAGGCGTGAAGTCGATGCTGTCGAGCGAAACGAGATCGGCGTGTGTGATCGCGCCGTTGGAACCATTCGATCCGTTGCGGGATTCTGTCGTGACCTCTTCGATCGTCGCGGCGAGCTCGATCTCGCGAGAAGTTCCGTAGTACTTCGCGATCGCCTGCTGAACGCTGCCTTCGGCAACGACAACCGGTTCGACGTTCAGGCCAGTCATGAACTTCACGTCGTCCATCGCGAAAACATTCGTCGGGTCGACCATCGCGAGTGTCAGCGTGGCGCCGACGCGCGAGAGCGGCAGAACGCAATGTTTCTGTGCGACTTCCTGGGGAATGAGACGGAGGACTGCGGAATCGATGTTGAAGAGATCGAGGTTGACTGATGGAATGCCGTACTGTCTTGAGAGTACGGCGGTGATCATGTCATCGCTGACCAGACCCAGTTTGACGAGATTGAAACCGAGACGGCCGCCATGCTCGCGTTGATAGTCGAGGGCCTCTCTCAGTTTTTGGGGACTAATTAAATTTTCGCGGACGAGAAGTTCGCCTAATTTGGCTGACATTTGTGACTCTTGACCTAGCGCGACCGCTACCGGATCTAGGAAAGGATGGAGGCGCCGAAACGGCGCGAGGCATGCTCTACTCAGACAACGATGAGACCAACATCGTTGTGCATTCATAGTACTGTTTGAACATCGGGAGTGTCAAGCGAGGTTTTCCAGCAAAAAGCGTGTGTAATCTAACAAAAGGCGCGCCGTCTGTTGCGTGAACAGACGGCGCGGATTGTGGACCAATGGGAGCGTCGATCGTCGTTATGGACGGCGCTTCGGAGGTGCTTTCTTGTCCGGAGTGACGTTCTGGTTCGCTTTCATGTCATCAAGAATCAACTTCGCCTCATCCTTGAACTGGTGCCCGGCGGGCGCCTTATCGACAAACCGTTGCAGGTAGTTTGCGGCGTCCTGGTACTTGGCCTTGTCCTGCTGCGCATACAACGCCATTCCAGCACCGAAGTTTGCGTCCGGGTTGTCGGGCGTTGCGGCCAGAATAGCCTCATACTCGGCCAACGCCTTATCTGGAGCACCGGAGTCGAGCAGCATCTGCGCCAGATCGAGTTGCGCCTTACTCTTCTTCACGGGATCGGTTTCGATCGCGATGTAGTCCTTAAACGCGGTGACTCCGGCAGCAGCCTGCGTGCCGTCGACCTTGCTGACGAAGAGTCGCATTGATTCCGCCTGCGTAATCAATGCCGCGTACTTGTTGCCGGTGTAACGCTGTAATTCCGCCGGATCGGTTGGGACTGTCTGTGCTTTGAGCAACGTTACCGCTTTAGTCGAGGCCTCGGCGGCACCTTTGAAGTCTGCCTTTGCCCCTTCGATCAAAGCGGTCTTGGCAGCGTCGTCAACCGTCTTTGAGCTTACAGCGGTGTTGTATTTCTGGACGCCCCGGCCTTTTAAAGCCACGGCTTTATTGGTCAGAATTGCCGGCTGTTCCGAGTCGGCCGCGAGTCCTTCATTGAACTGGGTGATCGCTTCATCGTACTTCTGAATCGCCAACTCGTTGTTCTTGCCCGCGGCAGTGGCGGCTGTAAGAGCTTCGTTACCAGCCTTGAAAGTTCGTGCGATGATCGCGTTGGCGGCCTCGATCTTCTTGTTACCCTCTTCGATCTCCTTGTTCTTCCGAAGCAGTTCTTCGCGTTTGGCCTTGTCCTCTTCGCTTTCCTTACCACCGCCGCCGCCAGTGTTGCCCGGTGCGCCGGGGTTGGCCGGTGCCGCTGTGGCGCCGCCCGCGTTCTTGATCTCGTCGAACGTCAAACGCTTCCCGGCACCCGGTTTGACTTCGAGTTCAACGGGAACGCCACGTCCCGCTCTGACGCCGGGTATGAAAGTCGGCGACGCAGTCGGATGGCTGACGGCGACCACGTAAGTGCCGACGAAGGGTATGCCGGCGAATACCCATTCGCCTTTTTTGTTTGTCTTTGTCTTGTACTCACCTTTTATGTCGGTGCGGAAGACGTCGATTTGCGCGTCAGCGAGGGGAACCTTTTGGCCGTCGGCCTGCGCCATCATCACTGTGCCACGAAGTTCGCCGACCTGGGCGACTGCGCTAATCGAAGCGAAACTAAGAAGGACTGCAACCGCAAGCGCTCCGAAAAAGTATTTGCCAATCATTGTTGAAGATTCCTCCATCCTGTGTGGTTCGCGTCATCGAGACAGAGTCGTAAGATGCGTGCCCACTGTTGTCTAGTTGTAACTATAAGCCACTCTGAAAATTTCCTTAAACTTAATAAGCTGAGCGACTACTGTCAAGCAGGTACGGGATCGGATCGGTCACTCCTGCCTCACGAAATGCGCGTAGCCGTAGCGCGCAGGAATCGCAATTTCCGCAGGCGCGATCCGACTCCTGATAACAGGACCACGTCAGATGCAGCGGCGCGCCGAGATCCAGCCCCTTTCGAACGATCTCAGACTTCCGCATGCCGATGACGGGAGTTTTTATCATTATCTGCGTTTCGGCTTTTGTGCCTACGTCGATCGCCTCCTGAAACGCTGCGTAAAACTCGGGACGACAATCGGGATAACCGGACGAATCTTCGGCGACAGCGCCGATGTAGATTGCGCTCGCGTTGATAACTTCACCCCAGCTCACGGCAGTCGAGAGCAAGTGCGCGTTTCTGAACGGGACGTAACTCGAGGGAATTGCACGAGTGGTTAGATCGGGAGTGGTTACCGCGATCTGAGTGTCAGTCAACGAAGAACCACCGATTCGTGCAAGATGGTCGAATGAGATAACGAGGCGCAAGGCGACGTTGTAATGATCCGCAATGGTTTCGAAGGCTTCGCGCTCTCGTCGCTCGGTACGTTGACCATAGGAGATGTGGAGAAACGCGAGCGCGTCATTCTCTTCGTGGGCGATGGCGGCAGTGACGCACGAATCCATGCCACCGGAAACGAGACAGACCGCGAGCCGTGGTTGCTCGACGTCGTCGAAGTTGACGACCTCTGTTGCCAGTTCCTCCGAGCCGCCCATCAAACTCCTTTCACGTCCGGGCCCCAAATGTACTTGTGCAGTTGCAACTGCATGCGAACTTTCAATCCACTCGCGGCGATCCAATTCGCAAGTTGCTCGAGATCGATCTGTCCCCACGCAGGCGAGATCAGAACAGCGTGCGCCCGAGTTTGTAGATCGTGGTCTTCAATGACTTTCTTTGCGTAGAGCCAGTCGCCTTCATCGGCGACGACAAACTTCACTTCATCGCGATCCGCGCGCAGCCGGTCGAGGTTGGACCAATCCTGCCGTGCTTCCTCGCCGGAAGCCGGGCACTTGATGTCGAGAATCACTTTCGCTCGCGGATCCAAACCGGCTGTCGAAACGTAACCGCCAGTTTCAATAAGAACTTCGAAACCTTCGTCGCACAGACGCGCGATCAACTCGAATGCCTCTTTCTGCGCGAGCGGTTCGCCGCCAGTTACTTCCACCAGGTTCACGCCAAACGCGCGCACCTGGTCCATCACCGCGTTCTGCGACATGTGGTCGCCGCCCGTGAAGGTGTACTCGCTATCGCACCACACGCACCGCATCGGACAGCCCGTTAGCCGCACAAAAGTACACGGACGGCCCGCGTGGGTCGATTCCCCTTGAATCGAGCGGAAGATTTCAGTGACGCGTAACATGTTGACGAGCGAGTTTCTGAATCTAGCTCAGCCCTACTTGCGTGTCAAAAGACGAGTTTCTGCATCAAACTCTGGGTTGAGAGTGATAGGATTAGGCCGAAATTTGAAACTTCCCGTGGAATCCAAACGCCGCGAAATCGAAACACTGCTGAACGAGGGCGCGGAACGGTTGCTCGCCCGGGCCGAGGACCGTCGTTCGCTTGGCAGCGACTGTCTGGTAACTCGGATCCGGGGCGCGGTTGAGAAGTATCTCCTCAGGGACGATCCGAACGCGCCCGAGACGGAGATCGCGAAGTTTATCGATGAACTTCAAGCGGATGATTTGTGTTTGATCATCGCGTGTGAACGCGGTGACGAGAAGGCGTGGACAGAGCTTGTCGAGCGCTTTAAACCCACCGTCCGATCGGCGGCCCGATCCGCAAGTTCGAACGAAGATGCGGCCGAAGATCTCGCCCAGTCGATTTGGGCGGAACTCTACGGATTGCGAACGCGAAACGACGGACGGCCGGCAGGTAAGCTCGCGTACTATTCGGGACGCGGTTCGCTCGCCGGTTGGCTGCGCGCCGTGGTTGCGCAGTTATCGGTTGACGTCTTTAGAAAACAGTCGAAGCTGGTTCAAACTGAAGAGGACGCCGATCTCGATCGACTCGCGCAGGAAGTGCAGGTTGCGCAAGGTCAGCCTGCGCTGGCAGGAATGCAGAACCCCGAGGAGTCGATGTCGAATCGATTCGCCCGCGGCGAGATGCAGCAGGCATTGAACAAATCGGTGCAAGAGTTGAGCGCAGAGGATCGATTGCTGGTGAAGCTTTACTACTTCGATAACCTGCGACTACGCGAGGCGGGCACGGTGCTCGGCGTCCACGAAGCGACCGCGAGTCGTCGTTTAACCCGGATACAGACTGCCCTGCGAAAACGCGTTAGTGAAATTCTGGTTGGCGAGCGAGGTTGGACAAAGGCGGAAGCCGAAGCGTCCTTTTCCGAGGTGGGGCAGCAGCTCGACATGGATGTTGAGGCGCTTTTAAACCAAAGATGATGCAAGGTATGGCTAACGCCGCGTTCTTTAACTGGAGATGAGACCCGAACCAAACAACGATATTGATCTGTTATTGCGCCAGCTAAACCGGCGAAACGGGGTTCCTGTCTCTGAAATTGACGAGCCGCATCTCGATGCCGACGAGTTGAATTCGTATGTTGCGAATGCGTTGCCGGCAGCGGCGCGTGCGCGTTACACAGCGCATCTGGCTGATTGCTTGAGTTGTCGAAAGCTGGTGGTGGAACTCAGTGCCGCGCATGGTCCGGTTGCGGTGCAACCGAGTGAGCCGGTAGTTGCACCGTCAGGGTTGACGAGTTTTCTTGCGAGTCTGTTTTCGCCGATGGTGATGAGGTATGCCGTGCCGGCGGTTGGGTTGATGGTAATCGCTGTGATCGGAGTCGTTGTTATGTTGCGCCAGGACTCGAGACGCAGTTCGGTTGCGCAAATGAATGAAAGTGAAACCAGAACCGCGGTCGCACAGCCAGAATCGTCGACGTCCGGATCCGCGTCGCCGACTGGTGATGTAGCTGTCAAAACCACGGAACCGAAACTCCAGCCTGTGGTTCCGGCCGCGAAAGAAGATGCCGTAGCGAGGGCTGCACCAGTCACGAAAGAAGCTCCTGCGGTTGCAGCGAACCGGGCGACCCAATCGGACGACGCAGTCGGTGCTGCCGCGGCAGAACCGCCGCCACCCGCACCCAAAGTAGCCCAGACTGATGATTCAACAGCGCGCGCGAATCTTAACAAGGAGAAAAAACAAGAAGCAGCGAAAACGATGGCAGCGGCCCGCGATGAGGCTAAAGAGCGCGCCGCGGAACCGGACAAGAATGCACCTCCGAAAAACGAAGGCCAGGTCGCGACTGTTACTCCGGGTACGACTACCCGAAGAGACATAGCAGTTCGAAGTGCGAAAAGCGGGGGAACCGTGACCGGGATTGCCGGCGCCGGTCAGGATGCAAAGCGCGCACCCTCCGCTGGAAAAGGACAATCACGCGAAGAAGCAAAAGACGCAGAAGCCGAAGCCGAGGTGCGCTCTGTCGCTGGTCGCCGCTTCCGCAAGAGCGGCCGTGTTTGGATCGACACCGCTTACGACGATTCGAAGCCGATCATGAGCGTGCCGCGCGGCTCGGAGCAGTACCGCGTGCTCGTTGCCGATGAGCCGTCCATTCGCAGGATCGCCGACGAACTCGACGGTGAAATTGTCGTCGTCTGGAAAGGCCGCACCTACCGTATCCGCTAAATCCGCGGTGCAATCAGTGATAAATTAAGGGGCCATGAAGCCCACATCATTGCTTGCTCGCGCGCTCTTTTGTCTACTCTTCTTTTCATTTGTGGCAAACAGCGGCGTCGTCGCACAACAACGCACGCCGGCTGCGCGCAATCGCGCGATCGCGGCCATCGTGCGCGACATCGACGCGCGTAACATCGAACAATCGATACGCAAGCTCGTCTCGTTCGGTACTCGCAACACGCTCTCGGAACAGAACGATCCGAAACGAGGCATCGGCGCAGCACGCGATTGGCTGTATGCGGAATTCTTGAAAGCAGCTGAATCGTCAGGCGGGCGAATGACTGTCGAGAAGCAGTCGTACGAGCAGGCCAAAGCGCAGCGCGTGCCGCAACCGACGATCATCACGAACGTTGTTGCGACCTTGAAAGGTACACAGCCCGAATCGTCCGAGCGAATCTACGTAGTCAGCGGTCACTACGATTCGATGTGCAACAGCACGACCGACGCGAAGTGCGATGCGCCTGGCGCGAACGACGACGCCTCGGGGACTGCGGCGGTGCTCGAAATGGCCCGAGTCATGGCGAAGCATCAGTTTGAAGCCACGATCGTTTTCATGGCCGTCGCGGGCGAAGAGCAAAGTCTGCTCGGCTCGACTCACTTCGCTGAACAAGCCAAGCAGAAGAACTGGAACATCGACGCGATGTTTACGAACGACATTATCGGAAACACGCTCGGCGGAAACGGCGTGCGCGATCGCAGCAACGTGCGTGTGTTTTCCGAGGGCGTGCCATCGAACGAAACGCCCGCTGAAGCGAACACACGGCGCAGCGTCGGCGGCGAAAATGATTCCGCATCGAGACAGTTGGCGCGCTTCATCAAGGAAACGAGCGAACGTTATGTGCCGCAGATGAAAGTTATGATGGTCTATCGTCGCGATCGATATGGTCGTGGCGGCGATCACATTCCGTTTCTCGAGCGCGGCTATCCCGCGGTCCGCTTCACTGAAGTGCACGAAGACTTCCGGCATCAGCATCAGAACGTGCGCGTGGAGAACGGCGTCCAGTTTGGTGACCTTCCTGAGTTTGTTGACTTCGCTTACGTAGCGAATGTGGCGCGTGTGAATGCGGCGTCGCTAGCGATGCTCGCGCTGGCGCCGTCAAGACCAAAAGGCGTGACGATCCTGTCGGCACGCTTATCTCACGATACCGACCTGCGTTGGGAAGCAAACAAGGAGCCGGACTTCGCGGGTTATGAGATAGTTTGGCGCGACACCACGGCGGCCGTTTGGACCAATTCGCGAACCGTCGGGAAGGTCACGACGTTTACGATGAAGGGCATGTCGAAGGACAACTACTTTTTCGGCGTTCGCGCGATAGATAAGGACGGAAATCGCAGCCCGGTGACGTATCCGCGCCCGCAAGCCCGGCAGCAACCAGCGGATCGCACGACCTCGACGACAACCCCCGCCGCTCCATAATTTGTGTTTTTTTCGACCAACGGTGCGGGTGCGCCGTCTAACGAATTGTTATGAGATTCTTTAAAAAAATTGCCACCCTCGCGCTAATCATACCTATCTTGGCCGCCCAATCCGTGGTTTCGAAAACGCCGCGACTTACCGAGGAGCAGCGCATCGTCCACGTACTGAACCGACTCGGTTTTGGCCCCCGGCCCGGCGACGTGGAGCGCATCAAATCTATCGGTCTCGAGAATTACATCAACCAGCAACTGGCGCCGGAAAGGATCGCCGACACGTTAGCGGAAAGCAAGACGCAGGATCTCAGCGCGTTGAAGATGTCGACGGCCGAGTTGTACGAGAAATATCCGCAACCAGGACAACTTATCCGCCGGATGCAAGATCGCGGAATGTTGCCCAAGGAGCTCTCCGACGCCAAGGGCGATCAGAAGAACCCGCAGGAGAATCCCGAGTACCGGAAGTTGATTCAGGAGTTCTACAAAGAAAACGGTCTTGAACAGCCGCAACGCATCATCGCCCAACTCCAGGCGTCTCGCATTCTGCGCGCGGTTTACAGCGAACGACAGTTACAGGAAGTGATGGTCGACTTTTGGACCAACCATTTCAACATCTTCTTCGGTAAAGGCGCGGATCGTTGGTTACTCCCTGCTTACGACCGCGACACGATTCGCCCGCACGCGATGGGCAAGTTTTCCACTCTGCTACAAGCGACCGCGCAGAGTCCGGCGATGCTTTTTTATCTCGATAACTTTCAGAGCGTGAGTCCAAATGCTAATGGCGGCCGGGCGCAGGAGATGATGATGAACGCGCAGCAGCGACCGCGTCGCGGCATCAATGAAAACTATGCGCGCGAGTTGATGGAGTTGCACACGCTGGGCGTCGATGGTGGTTACACGCAGAAGGACGTGACGGAAGTTGCGCGATGTTTCACCGGTTGGACCATCTTTCAGCCACGTGGTGGCGCCGCTGCCGTCAACGCGTTGCGTGGGGAAGAAGCCCGGACAAGGAGACCGGCAGGTTCGTTCTTCTTCAACATGCGAGCACATGACGACGGCGAGAAGGTTGTCCTCGGTAACAAGATTCCCGCCGGTGGCGGTTTCAACGACGGACTGAAGGTGCTCGACATTCTCGCGCGTCATCCGTCGACCGCGAAGTTTATCGCGACGAAACTCGTGCGCCATTTTGTTTCCGACAATCCACCGCCGGCTTTAGTCAATCGCGTCGCAACTGTGTTTACGAAAAGCGACGGTGACATTCGCGAGACGCTCAGAGCGATCTTTTTCTCCAGCGAGTTTTATTCGCCTGAAGCGCATCGTGCAAAAGTGAAGCGACCCTTTGAACTCGCCGTCAGCGCCATCCGCGTTTTGGGCGCCGACACCAACGGTGGACCAGGCACTCATCAATGGATCGCGCGCATGGGCGAACCTCTTTACGGTTTCCAGACTCCGAACGGTTATTCCGATGCCGCGGAGAGTTGGGTCAACACTGGTGGCTTGCTCGAACGCATGAATTTCGGCGTTGCTTTGGCGGGTAATCGAGTTCAGGGAACCAAAGTCGACCTGGCGCAGGTCGTGAAGCAGAACACCGACAAAAACAGAATGGTCGACGAGTCTTTACGAATGATCCTCGCGGGAGAAGTATCTGCTGCGACCAGGGATTCGTTGATGAAAAAAGTCGACCCGGCTGATCCGGTTATGAAGGTCGTGGGACTGATACTGGGCACGCCCGAGTTTCAAAGGCAGTAGGAGTGACGTGATGAATCGCAGGTTTTTTCTGAGGTCAGGAAGTATTGCGTTGGCGAGCGTGGGCATGTCGCTTTCGGCGCCGTCGTTTCTCGAACGCGTCGTGATGGGCCGCGAAGCGAGTGCCGCCGGCGGTCGTCGCAAGGTTCTGATCGCGATCTTCCAGCGTGGGGCGGTTGACGGGCTGAACATGGTCGTGCCGTTTGGCGAGTCGAACTATTACAACGCGCGCCCGTCGATTGCGATTCCGAAACCTGAATCAGGAAACGTGGAGTCGGCAATCGACCTCGACGGTTTCTTCGGTCTGCATCCATCGATGCGCTCGTTCAAACCATTGTGGGACTCGCAGCGGCTGGCGATAGTGCACGCCTCCGGTTCTCCTGACAACTCTCGCTCGCATTTCGATGCGCAAGACTACATGGAATCGGCAACGCCCGGAGTGAAGTCGACCGCCGACGGCTGGCTCAATCGCTACCTCCAAGCGAAGAAGGATTCCAAAGCTTCATCATTTCGCGCGGTGTCGATGACACGGAACATGCCACGCGTGTTGATGGGACGCGCTCCTTCGATTGCGATGGCGAACCTGAACGAGTTTTCCATTCGTGCCGGTAAGGCGTCGGCAAACGTGCAGAGCGGCTTTGAAGAGATTTATGCGCAGCAGAATAAAGACGTCATTGCGAAAACGGGTCGCGAGACGTTTGACGCGGTCAACTATTTGAAGCAGGCCGATCCCGGGAAATACAAACCCGAGAATGGCGCTGAGTATCCGAATGGTCCATTCGGCAATTCACTCCGGCAGATTGCGCAATTGATCAAGGCTGACGTTGGTCTGGAGATCGCGTTCACCGACATGGGCCAATGGGACACGCATGTAAACCAGGGCAGCAGTCGTGGCCAGCTTGCGAATTTGTTGAGCCAGTTCAGCGTGGGAATTGGCGCGCTTTATCAGGACCTGGGCCGGCGAATGGACGACGTCGTAATTCTAACGATGTCGGAGTTTGGTCGAACGGTAAGAGAAAACGGCAACCGCGGCACGGATCACGGACATGCAAATGCGATGTTTGTGATGGGTAACTCAGTGCGTGGCGGAAAGGTTTACGGACGCTGGCCGGGATTGAAGGACGATCAGCTTTTCGAAGGCCGCGACCTTGCGTTGACGACTGACTTCCGTGAAGTGTTTGGCGAGATTGCCATCAGCCATCTCGGCGCCACGAACATAAAATCGGTGTTTCCTGGTTACCACCTTACGCGCCCGAACCGGTTAATCACGTAAAGCATAAACGCTGCGATCACTGACACTGTAACTGCAAGCGTAAACGCTTCGTTATCACGTCCCGCCTGCACCGCATCGTAAATGGCCACAGACGCGGTCTGTGTCTTGCCCGGAATGTTTCCGGCGATCATGATCGTCACTCCGAAATCACCCAACGCTCGCGCGAACGCGAGCGCCGTCGCTGCCAGCACACCTCTCGACGCCAGCGGCAGCGTCACGCGTAAAAAGATTCGTCGATTGTCGAGACCCAGCGTCCGTGCGGCCGCTTCGAGATCCGTGTTGACTCCTTCAAATGCTGCGCGGAGACTCTTCGTCACTAAGGGAAGCGCATGGATCGACGCGGCAATGATCGCGGCGGTAACGGTGAACGTGAGTCGAATTCCGAAATTGCGGTACAGAAATCCGCCGATTGTTGAACGTGTGCCGAGTAAAACCAGCAGGTAATAACCGAGAACAGTGGGCGGCAGGACGAGGGGCAGCGTCACGAGGGCATCCACCACGTTTCGGCCGGGAAAACGTTTGCGTGCGAGCACCCACGCTAAGCCAGAACCGGCCACCAACGCGATTAGTGTCGCCGCCGTAGCAACGGCGAAGGAAAGCCTGATGGGGAACCAGTCGATCACAGAATCTTAGGAGATTGCGAATTTGGAATTGCGAATTTCGAAATCCGCAATTCGAAATTCGCAATTCGGAACATGATACAGGAAAACACGGTCCCCACGATTATGCCGCAGAGGTCCCACTGTAGATCGGTTGCGGTGTCGTATTTACTCCAGATTCGCTGGCCGCCGAAGTAAACTTCATCCCACAGTTCGATGATCTCGTAAGCTGCAGAAAGGCTGAATACTATTGTCGCTGCGAAGAGTGCAGTCAGCTTGAGTGGCAGTGGGTAACCGAACTCGTGAAGCAAGCGTGTGACGAACCAGACGATGATTGGACTCACAAGCACCTGTACCGCGAGGTGTGAGAACTCGTCGTACTGCATTGGTCCAAACTGGCTGCCGTACATGCGGAAATAATTTCCCAGCGCGTCGACTTGCAACGCGGCGAACACCAGGCCCAGCAGCACCAGGGGAACGCGCACGTTGAACCGCTTGCGCACGTACCAGTAAAAGATTCCGAGAAACGCGACGGCGAAGAGCGTGTTGAAGGCGAGTGACAGGTAACACATCTTCGTCAGGAACGCGGCTCCCGCGAAGAGTGCCAGCATCACCAGCGGTACTTCGAGTTTGTGTAGTAGAGTTGGCTTCACGTTAATATCCGTTTCGAGTGTCGATGAAATCCCTCAAGCCGAAGGTCCTGCGGTTCGAGTCGTTGCCTTCCACGAACACTGAACTGGCGCGGCAGGCGTCAGAAGGCGCCGGGGAGGGCCTCTCGATAGTTGCGGATGAGCAAACGGCGGGCCGGGGTCGTTTGCAACGGGCGTGGTCGTCGCCGCGCGGCGCGGGGCTGTATTTCAGCATTCTTTTGCAGCCGGCAATCGCCGTAGATCGGTGGCCGTTGATAGTGTTTGTGGCGGCGCTGGCCGTGGGTGACGCGTTGAGCGAGGCGTGCGAAGTTGATACCGATATTAAGTGGCCCAACGATCTTCTTTCAGGTGAGCGAAAAATCTGCGGCATACTGGCTGAGACGGTCGAGACTCCAAGCGGGCGTGCGGTGATCGTCGGCATCGGCATTAATCTTACTGCGGACGCTTATCCGGTTGAACTGTCGCGGGTGGCGACTTCGGTAGCTGAAGCGTCAGTCCGCGCGCCTGAACGCGAGACTGTGCTGGCGGCGCTGCTGCGGGCGCTGTCGCGCTGGTACTCATTGCTGCACGAAGTCGACGGCCGTGAGAGGATCGTCGCCGCCTGGGCCAGCCGCTCGTCTTATGCCGATGGAAAGAGCGTGCAAGTGGCGAACGGCGATGAGGTCTGGCAAGGTATTACTCGCGGCGTGGAGAGTGACGGCGCTCTCCGCCTCGAAACCACAGAGGGGATGAAGATAGTGCGAGCCGGAGACGTAAGTATTAGAGCCACCTAATAGAATCCATGCGCATCGTCATCAACACTTTTGGATCGTTCGGCGATCTTCATCCCTACATGGCGCTTGCCGGCGAGCTGCGCGCGCGGGGGCATGTGCCGGTCATAGCGACAATGGAGTTGTACCGCGAGGGAATCGAATACGCGGGTTTCCAGTTCGCGCCCGTGCGGCCGAACATACCTCCGCCCAAGGAGCAGGACGAGGAACTGATCGCGAAGATCATGGAACCGCGAACGGGTCCGCGGTTTCTGATGGAAGGGATCGTGTATCCCGCTGTTCGTGGCGCTTACGAGGATTTGCTGGTTGCAATTGATGGCGCCGACCTGTTGATAACTCATCCGGCAGCGCCGGCCGGGCCACTCGTTGGTCGAAAGACGGGCATGCCGTGGGTCTCGACCGTACTCGCGCCGCTCTCGTTTTTCTCCGTCTACGATCCGCCAATTCCTCCGGTTATGCAGTGGACCACCAAAGTGTTCAGCCTGCTTGGGACGCGGTTCCTGAAGTTGTTTTTCGACGTAATGAAGAGCGAATACAAAGCGAAGCCCGTAGCTGAGTTTCGTGAAGAGCTTGGTCTGAGCGACTATGGCAATCCGATGTTTGAGGGACAACACTCACCACTTCGAGTGTTGGCGATGTTCTCGAAGATCTTTGCCGCGCCGCAATCTGACTGGCCGCCACAAGCTCAGGTCACGGGCTTCTGTTTCTACCACGACAGTCACGAAGCGACATTCCCGCCGGAGCTGTCGGACTTTCTCGACAACGGCCCGCCGCCGATCGTTTTCACGCTCGGATCTTCGGCAGTGTGGGTCGGGCGCGAGTTCTATCGTGAAAGCATCGAGGCCGCGAAGCAGTTGGGCCAACGGGCCGTGCTTTTGATCGGTGACGAACGCAATCATCCGGGCGACAAGCTGCCTGACAACATAATCGCGGCCGACTATGTTGCTTATCAATCGCTCATGCCGCGCGCGAGTGTTGTCGTTCATCACGGCGGCGTCGGAACAACGTCACATGGCTTACTGGCGGGAGTGCCGACGTTGATCGTTCCGTTCGCGTTCGATCAATCAGACAACGCTGCCCATGCGGAGCGACTCGGTGTGAGTCGCACTGTTTACCGGAACAAGTATCGTGCACCGCGGGTCGCGACGGAGTTGCACAAGTTGCTAAGCGATTCGTCGTACACGCAGAGAGCACGTGAGGTGAGCGCGCAGTTGAAACAGGAAAACGGGCCTGCGCGTGCCGCGGATCTGATCGAGCAAGTGCTGGATGGCACACCAAACAGGATCGAGGAGCTGGCATATGCTTCTGGCGATTGACGCGGGTAACACTCATATCAAGGTGGGTGTCTATCAAGGGCCGCAATTGCTGGCGAAGTGGCGAATGATTCCGGAGAATTTCGGCCCGTTGGACGAGTATGGCACTGAGCTGCTACGCATGTTTGATCGCTCGGGCCTCGACGCCAGGAAAGTCGAAGCGATCATTGTCGCCAGCGTCGTTCCGCGGCTGAACCCCGGGCTGCAACTGATGTCCGATCGTTATTTTAAGTTGACGCCAAGCTTTGTCGATCACACCACCAGCACAGGCTTAAAGTTACTTTACGATCAGCCTTCAGAGCTCGGTGCGGACAGAATCGTCTCCGCACTTGCGGCGGTCGAGAAATATGGTGTGCCTTGCATAGTCATCGACTTTGGAACGGCGACGACATTCAACGTGATCAACTCGCAGCGCGAGTTTCTCGGCGGCATCATTGCGCCGGGGATCATGACCGCTGCCGAAGCGCTGTTTTCTCGCGCCGCAAAACTGCCGCCTGTTCCGATCGAGCGTCCGGAGAAACTCATCGGTACGTCAACCGTCGAAGCGATGCAATCGGGGTTGTTTTATGGGTATGCGAGTCTGGTTGATGGTTTGATCAAGCGTCTGATGGACCACGATATCAACTCGGCTACAGTGGTTGCCACCGGCGGTCTTGCTCATCTCATACAAGGTGCGTCGGAGCATACGTACCAAATCGACGAGAACCTGACACTCGACGGCTTACGAATCATCCACGAAAGAGCTTGAACTACTTCAACTATTTCACCGAGATTGAAGACGCATTCGTCAGGCGCCGCGCTAAGCATCTCTTTCTCAGCCCGCTGGACTGGGCGCTGATGGAAACCTGGAAGCAGCAGGGAATTCCGTTACACATCGTGCTGCGTGGGATCGAACGGTCCTTTGATTCATATGAGTCGCGGCCGCGTAAGCGATCGGTAAAGACGTTGCTTTACTGTCAGGAAGAAGTCGAAGCGCAATACGCTGAATGGCTCGAGTCGCGCGTCGGCGCTTCAGAGCAGACTGACGCGCTTGACTCAAATGAAACTAAATTTTCCGCGACCGCAATCAGTGAACACTTACGACGCTGCCACAGTGAGCTGGTTCGCTTATCGCAGTCCAGAAAACAAGATGATCTATCGGAGGCACTCACGCGAGCCGCCGCTCTGTTGCAGGAAATTCAGGAAGACACCGTTCTCGACACGCGCCGGCTCGAAGACTCTCTCACCGGCCTTGAGCGAATGCTGAACGACGCGATTCTCAAAGTGATCACCACTGCGGAGCTCGATGCACTGAAGAGTGGCGTTAAAGATCAGCTCAAGCGTTATCGCAGCCAGATGGAAACTGCCGTTTACAATCAAACCTTCGATAACCTTCTGCTGAAGCGTTTGCGAGAGCAATTCGCGGTGCCGAGACTTAGCCTGTTTTACGTTTAGAAAGATCTGTGTTATGCGTGTTTCCGATTATGGAAATACGTATCGAGCGGATTCTGCCGGGCGGCGTCGGATTGGCCCATGCAGAAGGTAAGACGGTCTTAGTGTCACTTGCTGCGCCTGGAGATCATCTGCGCGTGCAGGTTGAACGCGAGCAAGGGAACATTCTGTTTGCCTCCGTGGTTGAGGTCCTCACGCCCTCGCCGGTCCGCGTCGAGCCGCCGTGTCCGTACTTCGGGCGTTGCGGCGGCTGCGACTTTCAACAACTCACATACGAAGCACAACTCGCCGCGAAAGCCGGCATCATCTCCGATTGTTTGCAACGCATCGCTCGGCTGGACGAGGTGCCGGAGATTACCGTGCATCCGTCGCCGAATAACTGGCGTTATCGAGTGCGGGCCACTTGGCAGATCGATCAGGAGAAGCGCGAGATCGGTTACTACGAGCGTGGTTCCCGACGTGTGTGCGATGTTGCTGATTGCGCTGTGCTGATGCCGGATTTGCAGCAAACACTCGAACGAGTGCGCACGACCGATTGGGAAGAGTTGCCGCCGGATCTCAAACATCTCGATGCGGTGACGGGCGAGAATGGGGTTTCGCTGTCGCCGCCGTTCGGCGAGTTTGAGACGAACGAGCTGACCATGCGAGTTGGGAATGAGGTTTATCAATACAACGCCGAGTCGTTCTTTCAGATCAATCCCGCACTGTTGCCGGACTTGAGCGAGTTTGCGTTGAGCGATGCGGGTGGTGAGATGGCGTTGGATCTTTATTGCGGCGTTGGGCTTTTCACACTGCCGCTCGCGAGGCGGTTTGAGAAGGTGGTGGGAGTGGAAGCAAACGCGGTCGCTACACGGTTCGCTCGCCGCAATTTGGACCTGGCCGGGTTGACGAATGCGCGCGTGTTGACGGCGACGGTGGCGGGTTGGATTAGATCGCATTCGAATGGCGAGGTGGATTTCGTCCTTCTAGATCCACCGCGAGCCGGTGCTGAGTCGGTCGTGATCAAAGGGATTATTGAGTTACAGCCAAAACGTATTTCCTACGTTTCGTGCGATCCGGCAACGCTCGCGCGCGATCTGAAAAAATTGATCGCAGGCGGTTACACGATCGATTCAATCGCCGGATTCGATCTGTTTCCTCAAACTCACCACGTGGAGACAGTGGTTCTGTTGCGCCGATCTTAATGTAATATCTGGCGCTAAATGAATCCTCACAGAGACCTCTTCAGCCAGTATCCGCTTGTTCAAATCGCGATTCCGTTTTGTGTCGGTGTTTGTGCGGTGGAGTATGGGCCACCGGTGCGAGCCGTGTATTTGGTGGTCGCGGGCGTGATCTGTTCGACGGTAGTTGCGGTTGCGCTTTGGAAGAACTGGTTGACAGTGGCTGGGTGTGCGTTGCTTGCGGCAATGTTTCTTGTTGGGGCGCTGGTGGCGACCCAGGAGCGAAAGCCTCGGGTCATTTTGGGTAGCCAGACGTTGGTGCTGACAGGAGTGTTGGATGCTCCGCCAGAATATGCGCGTGATCGCGTTTACTTGAGCTTAAAAGTGGAACACGGATCGGTGTTTTTGGTGGCGGAGAGTGTGCCAGTGGACCTTCGTTACGGATCGCGAATTCGAGTTACGGCGAGGCTGAGGCGTGCGGACAATTATCGAAATCCCGGCGTGTCACCGCTATCGGAATATCTCGGGCGCAAGGGGTATGTTGCGACTGGAGTGATCAAAGGTGCGATTGAGACACTCGGTAACACGACGGTTTTTCCACCACTGGCATGGCTGTACGACTGGCGAGAGCGATTGCAGCGAGAAATCGATTCACGATTCTCGCCCGACACTGCCGGCGTGCTCGACGCCGCACTGCTCGGAAATCGACATAACCTCAGTCCCTCGACTTCGGACCGCTTTCGCGAAGGCGGCACGTTTCATGTACTCGTAATCAGCGGACTGCACATCACTTTCATCGGCGGGATTGTTTTGTTCGCGGTGCGCCGGTTAACGAGGCGACGTTTACTACAGTTTGTAATACCTGCATGTTTCGTCTGGTGTTACTCGTTGGCGGTCGGCGCAGAAGCGTCGGTGGTGCGCGCGGCGTTGATGTTTTCATTCGCTGGACTCGGCGCCGTTCTGTTTCGCCCCGCAACTTCGTTGAACGCACTGGGCGGCGCGGCGCTCATTCTTCTGGTCCAAAGCCCGAAAGAGATCTTCGACCCATCGTTCCAGTTAACTTTTCTTTCAGTGCTAGCGATCGTCGTGATCGCCTGGCCGCTGCTGCGAAAGTTCTCTGCGGTCGGCGCGTGGTACCCGAGCGGCGAGACACCTTATCCACCGAACTGCTCGCGCTGTCTCAAGGCGTTTTGCGAAACGTTGTTTTGGAGCGAGAGGAGTTGGAAGCGGGAGATGGCGCGCTCGACGCATCACTATCGACTCTTCAAGGTTCCACTTGCGACGGTGTTGGAGCATTACAAGATCCAGTGGTGTTTAAGATATGTGTTTGGCGCAATCGTTGTTTCCGCGGCTGTTCAGATCGTTTTGCTGCCGCAGTTGATCGTCTATTTTCACCGGCTCTCGTTGTCGTCGCTGCTGCTGAATATCGTCGTCAGCGTGTTGCTCGCGTTATTGGCGGTGGTTGCCCTTGTTGCATTGCTGGTGGCGCAGATTAGTACGTCGCTTGGGGCGCCGGTGCTTAAGCTCGCGGAAGCGATCAACTGGCTAATGGTCCACAGTGTGGATCCGTTTACGGATGCTGGTATCGCTTCATTACGGTTGCCGGAGTACTCAGGCTGGGCTCGACTGATTTACGTTGCGTATTACATACCGCTGGTAATACTCGTCGTCGCGCTTGATCGTTGGGAGCCGCACACGCGTTTCGGCAGTAAGGGAAACGCGGATCGGCGACTCGTGGCGGTCCAATTAGCGCTTATTGTGATTCTCATCCTGCATCCGTTCAGTGCCGCGCGCGCGGATGCGCAACTTCACATTGATTTCCTCGATGTCGGCCAGGGTGACTCTGCACTGATTACCATGCCGGACGGAACAACGCTTCTGGTCGACGGCGGTGGACGGCCGCGCTTTCGTTCAGAATCAGTCGAACGCGAGACGCGCAGTATCGGCGAATCCGTAGTGTCGGAATACTTGTGGTGGCGCGGGCTGGACCGTGTCGATTACGTACTCGCCACGCATGCCGATGCAGATCACATCGATGGACTCAACGACATCGTGCGCAACTTCGCCGTCAATACGGCTTTGGTTGGACGAGCGCCGGCATACGATCCGGAGTTTGCGCATTTTGCCCGCTCGCTGATCAACACAAACTTGCAAACCGTGCAATCAGGTGACGTAATCCGGTTCGGTGAAGTCGAGCTGCGAGTCCTGTGGCCGCCGCCGGGAACCGAATCAACCAACGACGACTCGGCAGTGTTGAAGCTACAGTTTCGCGAGCGCTCCATCTTGTTGACTGGCGATATTGAGAAAAAAGCGGAAGCAGCGCTTATCACGCCGGACCTAAAGGCGGACGTCGTAAAAGTCGCGCATCACGGAAGCAAAACGTCCTCGACCGACGCGTTCGTCTCCGCAACGAACCCTCGCCTCGCAATCATCTCTGTCGGGCAGGATTCAATGTTTGGGCATCCGCATGCGGAAGTTGTCGAACGTTGGAAGCAGGCCGGCGCGGAGGTGTTAACAACCGGCAAATGCGGAATGATCACTGTGAAAACTGACGGCACAAACTTGTCGGTTCACGAATTTGTCCCGCCGTGTGCGAGTCAAAACTGAAACCATATTTCGCTAATATCTCCCGCCCCTGCGATCCGGTGACGAAATCGGTAAACGACCGCGCCGCGTCTTCGTTCGTCGTTCCTTTTATGACGGTCATCGCCTGCAACAGCGGCTTATGTAGTGTTTCCGGTATCAGAACGCAACGTCCTTTGTTCTGCGCGCTCAACGACACCGCGACAATCGCGACCTCGACGTTCCCCGTCTCGGCGAACTGAAGCGTCTGGCGAATGTTGTCACCGTACACGAGCTTCGGTTGCACCGTTTGCCAGATGCCCGCAGTTTCGAGCGCCTCGCGCGCCGCCATTCCGTAAGGCGCGTGATCGGGATTCGCTATCGCAACGCGATGGACATCGGGACTCGCGAGGTCTTCGATCTTCTCGAGCTTCAACGCGCTTTCGGCCATGGTCCACATGGTAATCCGGCCGCGTCCGTAAATGGTCTTTGTTCCTTCAACGGTCAGTCCCTTTTGCTGAAGCTGATCGATATAGCTCTCGTTGGCTGCCGCAAAGACGTCAAACGGCGCACCATTCTCAATCTGTCTCGTCAGCAAACCAGTGGAACCAAACACGAAGACGGGTTTGATCTTGTCGCGCGCTTCAAAGTCGCGTCCGATTTCTTCAAAGGCGGTTATGAGATCCGACGCAGCAGCGACCGTCAACTGCGCGGTTTCGGGCGCGCGTGTCCCACGACACGCGAGACTTATGACCAGCAATAACAGGAGAAGAACGGCGTGAGAGTTTCCAGCGATCCTAACTTTCCGGCGCGAAGGTTCTGGGAGAGAACATCTCACGTCGGAAAGTCATTGGGAGTGTAAAGGTCTATCTGCGAACTACCCACCTTGTACGTGTTAAGGACTCCGAGCGGCGGCGCGTAAACGTGGACAGTAATAAGATCCTGTCCGCTTACTTCAGGATTTCCGAGCTGATGAATATCGGGAACTTCGGCCCCGGTCACTGTTCCCGTGGGACACTCGCGGCCCGTGTTGTAGCACAGGCCGTGTTCCTCCTCGTAGCAAAACGTCGTTTCCCACATAAGTCCCTTATGGACACGGACAACACCATGCGATCCGTTGTGGTCGTGAATCGGTGTTTTCTGACCAGGCCGCCAGCAGATAATCAACATCTCGACGGCTGCGTTACGATAAACCCGGTGACGCCAGTAATTTCCCTCTTTAAAACCCAGGTAAGGCTCGACATCCAGTCGATCGATCTCGACATTCGCCAGCCACGAACCGATTTGTTCGAGCGATGGTGGAGAGGTCTGGGCTTTCAATTGCTCGACCAGTTCGGAAAAGGTCAGCGAACCAGAATCGGGCGGCGCGGTCGAAATAGTTTCCGTATCAATCGATGTCGACAAAACTGGCGGCTCCGGGCGGAAGTTGCAGTAGAGCTTATATTCGCTCAGGTAGTTTCGAGTCAAGAAGAAGTTAAGGTCGAGGTGTTTTTAAAAGAATGCGCAAATCACGGACGTTTGTACCTGTCAGTCCGGTCACGATCACATCCTGAAGTTTGTCGAAAAAAGTAAAGGAATCGCTGCGGGCGAGGAAGCCGGCAGGGTCCAGGCCGAGACTTAAAGCACGAGCGATCGTGGTTGGGTCGGCGATTGCTCCGGTTGCCGGGCTGTTACCGTCGATTCCGTCCGTGCCCGCGCCGAGCATCACAAGAGGCTTGTTTCCCATGGCTATCGCGCATCGCAGGACTGTTTCGAGGTTGCGGCCGCCACGACCAGCACCCTTCACCGGGCAGGAAAACTCACCGCCAGAGATTAGACAATCCGTGTTTTCTTGTGAGAGTCGCGCGAGAAGTAGATCGCAACCCTCTTGAATTGGTTGTTCGCAAATATCGCGGTCAATTGTCGACCTAAATCCAAGTTCCGTTGCTTTTTGATGCGCAGCGTCGAGTGCGGTTCCGTTATCGAGAAGCACGCGATATGTTGAGTTCGATCTCCACACGGATTTGCTAAGAGATTCCAGAACAGACTTTGGTAAATCGATACGATATTGATTGATTACGTCTAATGGATCGATATCGTCAGTAGGCGATAGAGTTGGACCAGATGCGACGCTCGCTTCATCACCTCGATTTGTATCGGAGACGATCAATGTGAGAAATCGCGCGTTTGTTGCGCGTAGCGCCAACCTCCCGCCTTTCACTGCGGAGAACGCGCGTCGTACGGCGTTGATTTCGTTGATGCGCGCTCCGCAAGCGATGAGCAGTTCGTTTGCTCGACGCAGATCGTCCAGCGAGATAGCCGGGCTGATGGGCCACTCCATCATCGCGGAACCGCCACCTGAAACCAAAAAGATCACGAGGCCCCGCGCGTCATTCGCCCAGTCCAACACTTTGAACGCAGCCTCGGCGGCCGCGAGACTTGCTTCGTTGGGAAGCGGATGTTCGCCTGCAAAGACCTCCCACCGTTGGGGGAGCGATTCCGAGGACGCCGGAGCGCTGATAATTCCGCGCGCCAGCCTGTCGCCGAGTGAGTCTTCCACTCCAAGCGCCATCGAAGTTGCCGCTTTGCCGAGAGCAATTACAAAAATCGGCATTGACGAAGTGTCGAAGCGCTCGCCGCACACTTCTACCGTTGGCCCATCGCGCACGATAGCCTGTATGGTCGCCTGTCGCGGATTTACTGATGCAAGTGCAGCGTCAAAGATCTCACGAGCAGAGCGACGAAGTTGATCCAGGTTCGGCAAGACTTTCGAGTTTAACGGGGCGAGTCTCGTAATTCTGAGCGTTGCTCAAAGCTTGCGGTTACCGGAAGCTACGAGCTTGGATCTTCCTCTTCTTCTTCCGAATCGTCTCCCGAGAGATTGCCACCACCCTGGTTGTCAGGAGGATCAATCGGAGGCGGAGGGTCAGGCGGAGTGCTTTCCATCAGGTAACCGCCAGCTAGTAAGGAAGCCACGTCAGGGGTGGCTGTTGAGAGTTTTATTTGCATCGGGTTTGTCCTTCCATTAAAAACGTATCTTCCACTGCACCTGTGGAAAAGTCTGTGGAGAAAATCCGTGTTAACGCACCTAAGTTTTTGCTGCCTGTGAGTTTATAGCAAAATGCACACATGCGTGGCGTGCATCTCTGCGTCGTTTGCGTATCTCCGCGTTCTCTGCGTTTTAATTTTCGCAACGCATGTCAAAACCGAGAACACTGAGATACGCAGAGAACGAATTAATCCTCCGCCACACCCATCTCGTCCCAATCGGCAACCATCTCGTAAGCCCGGCCGAGCACCGGACGAGGACGCGAGCCATCTGCCTGACCGATTAGTCCTTCGCGTTCCATCATGTCAAGAATCGCCGCCGCGCGGCCGTAACCAATCCGCAGCCGGCGCTGCAAGACAGACGTTGACGCTCGCTTCATCTCGACGCAGATGCGCAACGCTTCTTCGAAAAGTTCGTCGTGGTCGCCCACGCTCGCTTCGAGACCCAGCGCCTCTTCTTCGGACTGCGTGATGCTCTCGTCGTACGATGGCGGGCCCTGCGCTTTGATGTGCGCCACAATCTTGCCGATCTCAGTTTCGTCGATGTACGCGCCGTGAACGCGAATCAGTCGCGAAGTGCCGGGCGGCAGGAAGAGCATGTCGCCGCGACCGAGAAGCTGTTCGGCGCCGTTCGTGTCGATGATCGTCCTCGAATCAATCTTAGAAGAGACGCGGAACGAAATACGCGACGGGAAGTTGGCTTTGATCAGTCCCGTGATCACGTCGACCGAAGGCCGTTGCGTGGCGAGCACTAGATGAATACCAACGGCGCGCGCCATTTGCGCGAGGCGCGTGATCGATTCTTCGACTTCGCGTCCTGAGGTCATCATCAGGTCCGCCAACTCGTCGATGATGATCACGATGTAAGGCAGCGGCTTCCAAGGTTCGCCGTTGTCGTCGTACTCCTTCACGAGGTTGCGGCGCATGATCTCGGTGTTGTAGCCGTCGATGTTTCGGACGCCCCAGCCGGCGAGATCGCGATAACGCCGTTCCATCTCGGCGACGGCCCATTTCAACGACCGGGACGCGACTTTCGGATCGACGATGATCGGCGTCGCAAGATGCGGAATGTCTTCGTAAAGGCCGAGTTCGAGTCGCTTCGGATCAATCAGGATGAACTTCACCTCGTCCGGACGCGCGCGATAAAGAATGGAAACGATTAGCGCGTTGACGCCGACTGATTTTCCGGCACCGGTCGTTCCGGCGATCAGCAGGTGCGGCATCTTGGCAAGGTCCGCGACGTAGTTGAGACCGTCGATCGTCTTGCCTAGTGCGATCGTCAGTTTTGAAGGCGACTCCTGAAACGGACGTGACTCAATCACTTCGCGCAGAAAGATCGTCTCGCGGCGCGGGTTCGGCACCTCGATACCGACGTGAGGCTTGCCGGGCATACGGTCGATGCGAATTGATTCGGCTTTCAACGCCAGGCAGAGATCGTCAACCAGCGATACGACGCGCGAGTACTTCACACCGGGATCGGGTTTGAATTCATAGGTCGTGACGACCGGACCCGGGCAGATGTGTTTGATCTGGCCAGTGACGTTGAATTCTCTGCACTTTTCGGCAAGACGATTGGCAAGGGCGAGCAACTCAGCATCGGCTTGTTCGCTGTGTGGGGGAGCTTCGTTGAGAAAGTGCAGGGCTGGGCCGTTGTAGTCGTCGTAATTGACGGCCCGACGATTCGCGTCGAACGGCAGTTTGGCCGCTGTCGGCTCGTCATCGGTTTTCACGCGCAGCACTGAGGCGCCTTTTACCATGTCTTCGACGTCATCAGCATCGTCAGTTCGACTTGGAGTGATTGAACGCCTTGAGGGTCGTTCCGTGGATACGGTGGGAACGGGCGTCGCCGCGCCTGCTGAGGCGCCAGCAGCTGCACTGGCGACGATTACCGGCGGCCCTGGTTCCGGAGTGATTGTTCGCTTCGCATCGCCACGGATCACTTTCGCGGTCTCAACAGTCGCGGTCTCCTTCATGAAGTCTGCGACGCGTTCGGCGGGCGTTAAATTGAGTGTCTGCTTTAGCGTGCTGCGCGCTGCTTCGCGTTCAGCCTTGAGAGCAGCTTTCGCTTCTTTTCGTCTGAGTGCCTGTTCTTGACGGAGTTGCCGCCAGGCGTGGTAGCGGCCCGGTATTCTGCCCACAAATGCGAAGCGCGTGGCGACCAGGTTAACGACAATCTCGTAAAGCCGAATGAAAGAGAAATTCGTTGCGAGCAGCAGACCACTCGCGGCGATCGCGACGAGCAGGACAGTCGCGCCAATTCGGCTCAAGCCGCTGGCAAGCCCTTGCGCGACAACCGAGCCGAGTAGACCCCCGGGTTGAACGCTCGAGTCGAACAACGGGCGCATTTGCGAGATCGAGAGCAGTGCTGAAGCGGCAATCACCAACACGAGCAAACCCGCAACTCGTGTAATTGGACTCTGAATCGCGTTGCGGCGAAAGCGACGCCAGGCGCCGGCGAATAGAAGCGGCGGTAACAGGTATGCAGCGAGTCCGATGAATTGAAACGCAGTCGCGGCGACGTTGGCCCCGATCGCGCCCGCCCAGTTCTGCGTCTGGCTTTGACCGGCCGAGTTCCACGACGGATCGTTGGGATAGAACGCCGCGGAGATCAGGCAAAGGGCGAGGAGTAAGCCAGCCGCCAGCAGAAGGATGGCGAATATCTCGCTGCCTCGACTCGCGCGTGGAGTAATAACGCGGGGTCGCTGTTCAATTTCTGTTGTTGTTGTTGACATAAAGCTCCAGAACCCAGTTTTGTCAGTAGTCAGTAGTCTTAGTGGCCAGATGTTAGTGCAAAACCACTGACAACTGACTACGGACAACTGACAAAGAACAAAAACTCTAAGCAGCCTTGCGCGCGAGCAAATAGGCTTTGATGAAGTCGTCGATGTCTCCGCCCAAAACGGCGTCGACATTACCTCGTTCAAGTCTGGTGCGCGTATCTTTAACGAGCTGATAGGGGGCCAGCACGTAGCTTCTGATCTGCGAGCCGAAGGAGATGTCAGCCTTGTTGGCTTCGAGCTCCGCCGTTTCGGCCTGCCGCTTTTCTAATTCGAGTTCGTAGAGACGGGAGCGCAGCACCTGCATGGCCACGGCCCGATTTTGATGTTGCGAACGCTGGTTTTGACAGGAAACGACTATGCCAGTGGGGAGATGCGTAATGCGCACGGCAGAGTCGGTGGTATTGATGTGTTGACCTCCGGCGCCGGTCGCGCGGTAGGTGTCGACGCGTAAATCTTTGTCCTGGATATCGACTTCGATGTCTTCGTCGATTTCGGGATAGACAAACAGGGAAGCAAACGACGTGTGGCGCCGTGCAGCCTGATCAAACGGGGAGATGCGCACGAGGCGATGCACGCCGGCTTCGGCAGCCAGCAAGCCGAAAGCGTATTCGCCTTCCACTCTGAATGTGACGCTCTTCAGTCCGGCTTCCTCGCCCGGTTGATATTCAAGCACTTCGGCTTTGAACCCGCGCTGTTCGGCCCATTTCAAATACATGCGCAACAGCATTTCGGCCCAATCCTGCGACTCGGTGCCGCCGGCGCCGGGATGAATCGTACAGATCGCATTGCGGCGATCGTTATCACCCGCAAGCAGCATTTCAGTTTCGGCCTGGCTCAAGTCGTGTTCGAGCCTTTTCAGTAGCGAATCAAGCTCGCTGATCGAACTCTCGTCTTCTTCGGCAAATTCAAACAGCACAACGGCGTCGTCTATCTGCGATTGAAAATGCTCTTGTCGCTCAATTTTCTTTTCCAGGCGGCTTCGGTCCTGGAGCAGCTTCTGCGCGGCTTCCTGATCGTTCCAGAAGTCGGGCGTGGAAGCCTGGACCTCGATACGGTTCAACTCTTCGCGGCTTGCCGGGACATCAAAGAAACCTCCCGAGTTGTTCAACTCGCGCGCGAAGTTCGTCAAACGAAACTCGCAATTCCTGAAGTGACAAAATCTCGTTCATCTTAATTCTCTAAAACTCCTGCGACTTGCTACCAAAAGCAGCACCAGCAAAACCGCTGTGATCGCGGCGCAAACGTGGACGAATAGATCACCGTGCTTCGTGTAAAACGTATCAATCATGCCCGACGGCCCGACATTCCAGTTACGAACGTCCGCTTGGAAGGGCCCAGTCAGGTCAAGCACGTCACCGTTCGAGGAAATCCACGCCGTCAAACCGGTGTTGGTGACTCGTAGCAACGGTCGTCCATTCTCAGCCGCGCGGAAGATCGCATTCGCGAGGTGCTGTCGCATCACCGCGGTTGGCCCAAGATACCCATCGTTCGAAATGTTGATCAGGAAGTCCGCGCCTTCAGAAGTCATCCTCCGTGCGATCCACGGATAAGCTGACTCGATACAGATAAAGACGCCCGCTCGATGATCGGCAACCGGCATCAACGTGTACTTGTGGCCTGGAGTGAACTCACCGACGATCCCGGATATCAAAGACGCTCCCGGTAACCATTGAGGGAGCGGGACATATTCGCCAAACGGCATCAGGCGAATCTTATCATATTGCGCGATCAGGCGGCCCTCTTCATTTACGAGCAGCGCGGAGTTGTACGAACCGTCACCCGGTGCTGGTTCGAGTGAGTTGAACAGAAGCGAGATTCGGTTTGTTTTTGTGAAGTCTGCGATGAGGGTCTGCAAACTTATATCGGACGCGTAGGTGAAGTTCATCGGCGACTCTGGCCAGATAACGAGACGTGGTTTGTCAGATGAAATGTTCTTCAACGACTCACTGCTCATTGTCAGGTGACGCAGGCGTAATTGACTCAGTTCATCCGTGCTCTTGGCGGCTGTCATCGGCACGTTTGGTTGAAGTGCGACTACGTCGAGGTAAGCACCGCCACCCGATTGTGATCTGGTGTCAACAGACATGAATGTCAAAACGAAAACCCCCGCGACGACGGCGACACTGAACAGCGCCGACGCGACGGTCCAGATCGATCCTCTAGCGACGATCGCCAGCGCCACGGCAGCGTTGACTAAGACGATCAGAAAGCTGAGCGCGTAAACGCCACCAAATGCTGCCGGTCCGAGCAGGAGTGGATAAAAAGCCTGCGAGTAGCCGAGTGCGTTCCATAGTTGACCCGTCACCCCCAGCCGCGCCCACTCGAAAGCCGTCCAAAACACCGGAGCGAGTAGGACCAACGCGATGCCCCATCGCTTGATCGCGATCGCTGCCAGCATCATTGCCAGACCCGGAAAGATCCCGATCACGACCGCCGCCGGAATGAGTGCCGCGTACGCAACGACCGTCGGCAGTCCTCCGTAATGGATCATTGAAAAGGTGAGCCAGTAGCAGGTCGTATAAAAGAAGACTGTTCCCACCGCCCAGCCAAGGATCAACGCCCGCAGAGGCGCCGGCCGCCGGCCTACGGCGACCAGCAACGGAACCAGACCGATCCACGCCAGAAACGCGAACTCGAAATTTGGAAACGAGAGGATCAGGAGGAGAGTGGTCGCACCTGCCGCGACCCATTCAGAGGATGTAGGTAACACTTCCCGCACTGCGGCTCAGTGTAGCAAAAGTGCGAGAAGATTTTTTTCGCGCGGGCGATTCAGGCCCAATGAGGCTGGTCAATTCGCTGAAAATTGGCTCAAAAAGACAGAAAGCGTCACTGTCAAAGTGACAAATTTCGTCGCTCACCAACAAAGTGTCGGAGAGTGCCTGGAGACTCGGTATGTCGAAGAAGGTACTTTAAAAAGCGGGAAGACCCGGCCAATTTCGCCGGGTCCACGTTTCGGGGGGAAGCACTGAAGGGTCGCTCGGAAGGTTAGCTGGCGCAGCGGCAGGCGGCGCTCAGGGGATGTTGGCGGCGGGGGCACGGTCAACTTTTTGTGTATTCCGTGTCGTGCCGGTTATCCCTTGAGCACCTCGCGTGCCACAAAAGTGTTACGGGAGCCTTCGAAGGCGTTCGATGGGGCGGTAGATGGGTTGAATGAGCTTTTGGTCTTGGGTCTTGGTACTTTGGTGTGGCTTTGCGAATAGTAATGCAAAGTCGGTCTCTGCTAATCCGCGTACTCTCTGATCTCCGCGTTAAATACGGGACGTGGTCATGGTTAACGCAGAGATCACGGAGTACGCAGAGACCGCAGAGAAGACTCAAATATCTTTTGAGGCCGCTTCTTGTGCAAAGCCCTTTGTAGTAAATGCCGTGCGTTCAAAAAGCACAAAGAACAAAGCACAAAGAACAAAGTACAAAGTACAAAGAACCAAGCCCCTAATTCCCCATGGTGACTTGTCTTTGAAGCGCAATCGCTTCCTGGTTATTGGGATCGATCGTGATCGCGCTCAGCGCATACTTGCGAGCCTCACCGCGATCGC
>DASRPN010000216.1:0-6692 GCA_035646355.1 Pyrinomonadaceae bacterium
GATTTCTTCGTGACTGGCAATCCCTATTTTTACGTTCCGATGCTGATCGCCGGCGCAGGACAGTTGTTGCACTATCCCCGGCGCGAACACGTCGAAAACGCTGCGTTCAATCGCAGGACGCTTTAAGATGAAACGCTGCCCCCAATGTAACCGGATCGAAAATGACAACGCCCTGGCTTTTTGCCGAGTTGACGGCGCACCTCTGATCACTGGCCCACTCGCGGATTCGGAAAACACGACCGCGATATTTGATTCGACCACGCCATCGAGTGAATCAACCACACGCAATTTTTCTCCCCAAACTAACGAAGGCGTCAGCCGCACAACCGGTCCGACAACTGCGCTCCCGAGCCAGCACTTACCTTCGCAAACTCGCCCGCTTACGAAACCTGCACACGCGAAACTATTGCTGGCCGTTGGCGGCGCAATCGTCGTCGCGCTGGCATTAGGCGCGTATTTCCTTGCCGGTACCCGAGAGAACACGATCGCGTCGATCGCCGTTTTGCCTTTTGCGGATCGCAGCGGAAATACAGATTCAGAGTATCTCTCTGACGGACTCGCCGAATCGCTGATCTATCGCCTCTCGCAACTGCCGAATCTCAAAGTCAGTCCTACCAGTTCAGTGATGCGTTACAAGGGAAAAGAAGTAGACGTCCAGAAGATCGCTTCTGAGTTGGGTGTCGACGCAGTCTTGTCAGGCCGCATGGTCCAACGCGATGAAAACCTCATGATCAGCGTTGAGCTGATCGACGCGCGAAACAACCGTTTGCTCTGGGGCGAACAGTTTGAACGCAAGATGTCGGAGCTCATGATGACGCAGCGCGAAATCGCAACTGCGATCAGTCAGAAGTTACAGTTGAAACTATCGGGTGAAGAATCCACCGGGTTAACCAAACGCTACACCACTGACAACGAAGCCTATAAGCACTATTTGAAAGGCCGCTACTACTGGAACAAACGCACTGCCGACAGTGTTGAAAAGGGTATCGAGCAGTTCACTGCCGCTGTGCAGAAGGATCCTGGATTCGCCCTGGCTTACGCCGGACTCGCCGACTGTTATGCGATCCTTGCAACGTACGCAGGAGGACGTTGGCAGGAGAATCTCCCGCTGGCGAGATCGAATGCTTTGAAAGCGACGCAGCTGGACGCCGAGCTCGCCGAACCTCATGCGACGCTCGGCATCCTCAACCACTTCGAATGGCGTACAGCAGAAGCTGAAGCTGAGTATAAACGCGCACTCGATCTCAACCCGAACTACGCGATTGCTCATCACTGGTACGGCCGCTTGCTTCGCGCCATGGGTCGTAACGACGAAGCATGGCAGCAGATGAACGAGGCAAACGGAATCGATCCATTGTCGCTAGTCATACTCAACAACATTGCCGAAATACAGCTCGATCGCGGCAATCTCGAGGAGACCGAAGGTCTCTGTAAGAAGATCCAGGATCTGGAGCCCAACTTCTGGGCCGCGCATCACACACTCGCGATGGTATTCATTAAACAACAGCGCTACGACGAAGCGTTGGCTGAAGCGCAAAAGGGTGTTGAGTTAAACCGCCGCGCGAACGCGTCGCTGGCATTGTTGGCCCATGTTTACGGCCGGATGGGTAAACGAGCGGAAGCCCAATCCGTGATCAAGGAACTCCTTGATAGGTACGACAAACAGAACGCTGACGGCCGCGATCTGGCTGTTGCCTATGCGGGTCTTGATCAGAAGAACGAGGCGTTTGGATGGTTGGAAAAATCCTTCCAGCAACGCAGCCAGTATATGGGAGTGCTGCGACTGGAGACGTTACTTGATTCTCTGAAGAGTGATCCGCGTTGGAATGAGTTGCTGAAACGCGTGGGTGTCTAGACTGTGCCTTTAGTATGAACCATTATGCAATACATGATTGTAGAGCACTTCAGAAACCAGGATCCGTTACCGGTCTATCGACGCTTCCGTGATTACGGCCGTCTCGCGCCTGAAGGATTGAGGTACATTTCGAGTTGGGTCGACGAGAAGTTCGAAACGTGTTTTCAACTGATGGAGACGGACGATCCCGGTCTGTTGGACCAATGGATGGCGAACTGGAGCGATATTGTTAGCTTTGAAGTGCACGCGGTCATGCCATCAAACCAAGCCGCAGAAAGAATCGCATCTAAACTGTGAACATCAGGAGTCTGCCTCACGATGGACCAAAGTGAATCCGAATCCAAACACCGAACCGATAATCAGGAACGTCGCGATAAAGCCCAAGGCTTCACTCAGGACCATCTTTCTATTGATCAACAGCACGAGGGTGATGAACACCGGAAGATTACAAAGAACGCCGGTAAGCAGCATAAAACTAATCTGTGGCTTAACCCCACCGCGACGTCGCTTTAGCCAGTAAAGACTTGGCAAATACAGAACCAACATCAAGAGCCCTGAGGCTACGATGGCCATTACACCGAACCCCATGAGATCGGTAACGGTGAAGTCAACCCCGCCATTACTGAAGTAAAGCGTCGCGGAGATGAACGCAATGCCGAGCGCCCAGGCAATTAGCGCGATCAGGAAGAGTTTGATGAGTTTCATGTGACACCTTTTACGTTAACGCCCGGCGGCTCGTGAAATTAACGTTTGCCTCGCGGTCCATGCATCTCGTATCTTACGGCCCCTGCTTTCCGAAGACTAAGAGGACCAAGGAAGATGATTAATCACGCCGTTTCCCTGCTGGGATTCGTGGTCTTTGCCGGTGTGGCGTGGTTACTTTCGAGTAACCGGCGGCGAGTTGCGTGGAAGACGATCGCCTGGGGCGTCGCGCTGCAACTCGCGATCGGCGTAATCATCTTTCGTCTGCCTGTTTCGCAGCGCATTTTACTATGGCTAAACGATGCGGTAGTCGTATTGCTCAACGCGTCGAAGAGCGGTTCGACCTTCCTCTTTGGACCACTCGCTGCCAGTCCCGGAGAGACGGGCTCCGTCGGTTTCATTCTCGTCTTTCAAGTCCTTCCGGTCGTCATCTTCTTTGCCGCCTTCACCGCCATGCTTTATCACCTGCGAGTCTTGCAGGTGTTCGTGCGCCTCTTCGCCCGGCTCTTTCATCGCACGATGAAGATCAGCGGTGCGGAGTCGCTGTCGAGTGCTGCGAACATCTTTGTCGGAATTGAATCGGCGCTCGTGGTCCGGCCTTATATCGAGCGGATGACGCGCTCGGAGTTGTTACTGATCTTAACAACGGGCATGGCCACAGTCGCTTCGAGTGTGCTCGGAGTTTACGTCGCGTTTCTGACGCCGGTGTTTCCGACGATCGCCGGACACTTGATCTCGGCGTCGATACTCGCGATCCCGGCATGTGTTGTCGTATCGAAGCTGATCATTCCTGAGACTGAAACACCCGAGACGCTTGCTGCCGTTCCCGCGGAAGATGAGTCGACGCGATCGAAGAACTTGATCGGCGCGATCATCGCAGGCGCGATGGATGGCTTGAGACTCGCCGCGGGCATCTGTGCACTGATCATTGCGATACTCGGGATTGTTGCGTTACTCGACAAACTACTCGGCGTGATCAGTTCATGGTTCGGAATGGCCGAACCGCTCTCAATCGTGCACGTGTTGGGTTGGCTCTTTTATCCGTTCGCCTTTCTGCTCGGACTGCAAACGAGTGATGTTCCGATCGCGGCGCGGTTGTTGGGCGAGCGAGTGATACTGACTGAGGTCTTCTCGTACAACCACCTGGCCCAGGCAATCTCCAGCGGTCAGGTCACAAATCCGCGCACGGTTGTGATCATGAGTTATGCACTCTGCGGCTTCGCCCACGTCGCAGCGATGGCCATCTTCGTCGGCGGCACCGCCGCTCTCGCACCTTCGCGCCGCGACGACCTCGCCAGCCTCGGACTGCGCGCGCTGCTCGCCGCTACGCTTGCGACACTGATGACCGGCTGTGTAGCAGGGATATTCAGTGGCAGCGAAGCTGTGCTGACGGTTGTCGCGAAATAGCTCCGTGCTATTCTCGCTCCGAAAACTTATATTTAGACGAAGCTGAAAACCGGCATCGGACAGTGAACCGAGGGGCTTTATGATTCTTCAGACGGGCGAGCTGTTTCGGCGTTTTCGCGTCTTGGGAAACGCAGGCCAGGGTGGGATGGGCGTCGTGTACCGGGCGCACGATGTGAAACTCGGTCGTGATGTCGCGCTGAAGTTTGTAACCCAGGTTGGTGATTACGACCGCGAACTTCACGAACGCCTTCGACGCGAAGCCAGATCACTCGCAGCTTTGAGTCATCCAAACATCGTAACAATCCACGACATCGACGAAGTTAATAATGCTCCCTTCCTTGTTCTCGAGTGGATCAATGGGAAACCTTTGAACGAAGCGTTGTTCTCACGCCCGCTTTCGACTGGGGATTTTCAACGAATCGCCTTACCGGTGGCGGAAGCGCTCGGCTCGGCGCACGATCAGGGAATCGTTCATCGTGACCTCAAACCATCGAATGTACTGGTGTCGAATGAGGGCCACATCAAGGTTGTCGACTTCGGTCTCGCAAAGTTTCGTGATTTCGATCGTGATGTGATTCTGACTGCGGGTACGGTTGGAACGATCGCCTACATGTCACCGGAACAAGCTAGTGGTGGTGAACTCGGTCCGGCCTCGGATGTCTTCTCATTCGGTATCGTCGCTTACGAACTGTTAACGGGAGAACGTCCGTTTAAAGGTGACGGACTTGGCGCAGTGCTGTCCGCGATCATGAATGGATCGCATCGGGCGCTGCGCGAGGTGCGAAGTGATTTGCCGGAGCAACTCTTCGCGGTTGTTGAACGGTGTCTCGAGGTTGATCCGGTTCGACGCTTTCAGAATGGAAGGGAGTTGGCGAACGCGCTGCGACAGATCGCGGCGTCTTCAAGCTTTGACGCCCCAACAAAGATAATTGCCACGGCGCCGCGCACATCCGCAAAACAGCAGGACATTCAATTCTGCACCACTTCGGACGGTGTCCATCTCGCTTATTCAGTTATCGGAAATGGTCCACTGCTCGTGCGAGTGTTGGGCCACTTTACGCATCTTGAGATGGAGTGGGAGTGGCCCGATCTTAGGCACTTTTGGGAACAGTTAGCGGCACGCTTTACTGTCGTTCGTTATGACGGTCGAGGAACGGGACTGTCAGATAACTACGCTGGTGAGTTTACCGAAGACACTCGTCAGATTGATCTCGATGCAGTGTTGAAAGCTGTTGGAGCAGAAAAGGCGATCCTGCTTGGAATATCGGAAGGAGGATGGACGGCAGCAACCTATGCCCTTCACCATCCTGAGCAGATCACGCACCTCGTTCTGTATGGCGCCTACTGTCGCGGCGCGCGAGCTCGACCGGGATACGATGCTGAGGAAGATGAAGCACTCGTTACGCTGATACGAAAAGGTTGGGGTCGCGACACGCCGCGGTTCCGGCAGGTTTTCACCAGCTTGTTTTTCCAACCCGACGCCGATCCGAAGTTAATCGCGCACTTCAACGAGATTCAGCGTGCCTCGGCTGACCCCGAAACCGCCGCGCGTTATCACGAGTCGTGTCATGCGCGAGGCGACGGGCAGGAGTTGTTTCGACAGTTGAGGCTGCCGACACTCGTGGTCCATTGCCGCGATGATATGGCAGTGAGTGCCGATGAAGGACGACTGCTTGCGTCGCTCATTCCCGGCGCGCACTTAGTGCTGCTGCCGAGTCATACGCACTACTTCCCCACGGATCGTGAGGTGGTTTCAAAAGTCGTCGGCGCGATCAGTCGATTTATTGACGGAGCGGAACACTAGGACCTGGAAGTTTACCTACCCAGTAACACACTCACAGTGTTGCTTTCACTACTGCTCGCGACCACATCGATCTTTCCATCTCCGTTAAAGTCGCCCCGGTCGAACCGCCAGGTACCTCGTCCAGTTCGTGTCGCCGGACCCGTTGCGAAGCCGCCTCGTCCATCACCGAGGATCACGCGCATGCTGTCGCCGCCAGCAGCAACAACATCTATCTTGCCATCATTGTTCACGTCGGCTATGGCTGCGTGGGAAACCTGACCTCCAAAATCGAACGGTGACGCTGTCGCTTCAACGAATCCGCCTTCGCCGTCGCCAAGCATGACGGTCAACTGATTAAGTTCATGATGACTCGCAACGATATCAGGTTTACGATCGCCATTGAGGTCGCCGATGGCAGCAAACCAGGGCTCACCGGTGCGCAGTGGAAGCCGGGTCGATCGAAAACCTCCTCGTCCGTCGGCAAGAAGCAGCGTCAGCGCGCGACTCAGCGGCAGTTGTTGCGCTCTCGATGGACCAGTGGCGGTGGTAGTGGCGACAATGTCGAGTTGCCCGTCACCATTGACGTCGCCGACCGCAAGCGGATAAGGGCTTGGTCCAACCGCGAAGGGCGATCCCGCGGCTAGCGTGAAATCGCCACCCCCATTGCCCCAAGCGACCGATACGTCATTGTCTGCGTTGTTGACCGTGACGAGGTCCAGTTTTTTGTCACGGTTCATGTCTGCCAGGGCCAGGCCATGCGTGTGGGGATGTTGTCCAACCTTCATCACGATCGGAGAGTTTGGGGCGATAGTGAATCCACCATTGCCATTTCCCAAGAGCATTATGACGCCGTAGCTGTCATGATTAGTGATTGCGAGATCAAGCTTGCCATCGGCGTTCACATCTCCGAGCGCCATGTCTCCGGGACTGTCAGGCACAGTCGTT
>DASRPN010000217.1:0-9165 GCA_035646355.1 Pyrinomonadaceae bacterium
ACACGTGAGGCAGCGGGAAGAGAAATCTTTGACGTCGCGCTGTGGAATGTGAACGTCGTGACACGTCGAACACGTCATGTTCGATGACTTGAAGCATTTGCTTCGTTCGAGTAACGCGACCTGGTTGCCGTGAACGTCAAGTGACTCGGTTTCTTTAGGCGACTCGAGTCGCAAGTGATCTTCTAAAGCATCGCCTACCTTAAAAGAGAACACGGGAGTTTTGGCGACCCCAATCCCTCCATGACACAGCGAACACAAAGCGAGCTGCCGATCGCGCGGTAGCTTCGCTGGATTCACGATCGCCTGGTCAACAGGCTTCGCGTTAGGTACGGAATTCACCGACGAATGTTGAGCGCCTGGTCCATGGCAGCGCTCGCACGTCACACCGAGCACTAAACTCGCTTTTTGAAATCGACTGGGTGCGTTCGGATCGGCGATAGGCTCGGCAGACGTAGCGTGGCATTCGAGACAGCGCGGCAGCACCGGGCGGCTGAATTCTACAACTCGATCTCCATAACCCGGGCTATTAACCCAGCTCGCGATCTCGGTCCAATACGAGACCGGAAGTTGAAACAACCGATCTTTGCCACCGTCAGCAGTTCCTCCCCAGGAAAGATACGTCTGTCCCTTCCGTCCTGACCCTACGACGAGATCGAATCGCCGCGAGATCGTAATCGTTTGCGGAGGTGTGCCGACCACTCCGGTTTGAAAGAAACCGTCGTTGCGAGCTTCCATGTGGTATTGCAACTCGGGCTCGGGAGTCTTCAACACGTTCTTGCCGGGAGCGAAACTCCCGGCGATCGATTCACGCGTTGCTGCTCGTGACGTGAGATGGTGAGCGGTGCGGCGAAACTCTTTTTGCTTCGGATGACACGAAAGACACTTATCGTCCCCGGCATAGCCCGGCCGCGTATCGCTTTGCGCAGGATAGACGATCAGCGCGACCACAACTGCGAGACCGATAATTGCACAACACCGGAACACGGATCTAAGGAACTTGCGACGTCACCCTTCTTGGTTGTCCGATTTCGGTCGCTGCCGTCACTAACTGCTTCACCGCTGGTACAACCATAAACTCCAACGCCGCATAAGGCTTTGCAGCTTCATCCAGCTTTAACGTACTCGCCTCGCGCCACTCTCTCGTTGGCGGCTGGCCGAGTTTCAAATACGAGATCGCTTCCAACCCGACGTCGCCGAGCTCGGAAAGGCCTTTCGTCAACGGCTTGATCTCCTTCAACGCCGGCGAACGATCAATCATCGGACCAAGCGACGCTCCAGATTCCTGCCAATCAGACAACATTTGCGTTAACTCCGCCCGGTACAACTGATACCGCGGGGCATCTGCTAGAAACTCTTTTACCATCCACGAAAATCGACGCGCACCGTCAGCATCTGGAGTCGCCGCATCGATAACACCAGTCAACGGGCTGAGCATCGTCTGCGGCCTCATCTGATACCGGCGGTATTCCTTCACCGGTTCCACCACCGATACCAGCGTCTTCAATGGACCAATTTCGTCGTTGCGCACGAGACGACGCAGCATCATGTCCTGGTTCCTCTTATGCATCAGTCCCAACTCTTCCAACTGCAAACTGATGATCGTCGACCGTCGGTACATGTCGTTAACGTCGGTAACGGTTCGAGGAGACCAGAGTCGCTCGGCTATGGCAGCGGTACGTGGCCAGATGCGCGAGTCGATTGTCTCGGGCGTTACCCACTCGGCCCACATCGTCGCTTCGCCTCCGAGCACGTGTCTGGCTTGCTCGGGCGTTAGCGTGCTGTCGGCCGGGAGCGGATCGGAAGCGTAATGATGCGACGCTGGTTGAATCAGATCGATGTAGAAGCCGTTCGAAAGAATTCCGTCGTAACCTTTGCGTGCGGCTTCGGCGAGCGCTGCCGTGCCGCGCCACGAGTGAATCACGATGTCTTTCGGCAACTCCGGTTGCAGAATTTCGTCCCAACCGATCATCTTCTTGCCATTCTTTTGCAGGATCTTGAGCAGGCGCGTGTTGAAGTAAGCCTGGAGCGCGTGGTTGTCCTTGATCCCTTTAGCTTTCATGAACGTTTGGATCGCCGGATTGCGGTCCCACTGCTTGCCTTCGTTCTCGTCACCGCCGATGTGCATGTATTCGTCGGGGAAGAGCGCCGCCATCTCGCTCAAAAAGACGTCAAGAAACTTGTAGACCTCTTCGCGAGTCGGATCGAGTGCGGGCTCGAAGATACCCGGACGCCGTTCGATCGTGTATGGACCAGGAGCGCTGCCGAGTTCGGGATAACCAACGAGCCAGCTCGTGCTGTGCCCGGGAATATCAAACTCAGGCACCACGCGAATGCCGCGCTCGCGTGCGTAAGCGATGACGTCTTTTATTTGTTCCTGTGTGTAGTAATTGCCGTCGGATCCGAGTTGATGCAGTTTCGGATACTTCTTGCTTTCAACACGAAAGCCCTGGTCCTCTGTCAGGTGCCAGTGAAAGACGTTCATCTTCACAGCTGCGAGGCCATCGAGATTACGTTTGAGCACTTCAATCGTCTGGAAGTGACGAGCGACGTCGATCAGCAACCCGCGCCACGGAAAGCGTGGCTGGTCTTGAATTAGAACACCCGGAAGAAAGTAGCCATTTCGATCCGCGCTCAGTAACTGCAACAGAGTTTCCAGGCCGCGTATTGCGCCCACGACGGTCGGCGCTTTTAATATCGCTTGCCGATCGGTGATGTCGATGCGATAGCTTTCGTTTTCACGCACCGAAGGAATGTTTTGTCCTGGTCCATCGGCGTGAACGATGAGTTGCGTCATCTGATCGTCAGTGGCGAGTCCCGGCGCGAGCGTAAACACGGTGCGTCCCTCGAGACGCCTCATGAACCGCGCAATCGCTGCTTTGAGACGATCGTCGGAGTGACCGCGAGTGGCGACTTTAAACGAAGCGTCGACTGGGAGGCGGTCTCCCGGATGAAACGTCACCGACGCGGGAATCGGCATCAAGTTAATCTGCGGCGTCGGCGTAGCTTGTTGCGCATTGGCCCTCGATACACACGCGGCCAAACACATCGCCACACAGGTCAACACGACCCGGGAAACGAAGGATTTTTTGGTTGTCATTTGGTTCTCACTTCAGCGTGAATTTCCGGGTCAAACCGCCGATGCTCACAACAAACTCGCCAGGCTCCGCAATGGGTTTGTTGTCTGGTCCAATGAAAGACAAGTCGTCGCGCCGCAGTTTAAACGTCAGCGTGCGGTTTTGTCCCGGTTCGAGATTGACTTTCGCGAACCGGCGCAGGCGCTTGTTCGGAGGAGAGAGCGTCGCAACGAGATCGCTGACGTAGACGAGCACGGCCTCCTTGCCCGGTCGACGGCCCGTGTTTGCGACCGTGACGTTGACGGTTAATTCTTCGTTGCCGCTAATTTCCGTCTTGCTAAGTCGCAGATCGCTGTATCCAAACGTTGTATAACTCAGACCGTCGCCAAAGGCGAACTGCGGTTTGAAAGCCAGGTTACCAAACGACGTGTTCTCGGTTTCGAACGGCTTGTGATCGTAGTTGATCAAACCGTTCGGTGTGCGAGGATAGGTGAAGGGAAGTTTGCCGCTCGGATTTACATCGCCGAACAACACGTCGGCGATTGCAGTGCCGCCTTCGTTACTCGGGTTGTAAGCCATTAGGACGGCTTTCACACCATCAGCGATGCGGTTGATGATCCGTGGACGCCCCTCGACGAGCACGAGCACGACAGGTTTGCCTGTAGCAAGAATAGCCTCAGCGAGTTTCAACTGCGGTGCACCGATCGTCAGGTCTGTGATGTTGCCCGGAGTTTCACAGTAAGAACCCTCTCCAAGCGCGAGAATCACAACATCGACATTCTGCGCTGCACGAACGGCCGCTGGAATATCGACCTCTTCTTCCTGATCCGTAGGGTTGTTATTCGACGTCGTATTTGGCTTACGAAAGATTCTCGTACCCGGAACATACGTGACGTTTGAGGCGCCGATCTTTGCTTCGATCGCTTGTCGAACTGTGTGTCGATCTTTTGGATAGAGCGATTCTTCAGAACCTTGCCAGACGTAGGTCCAACCGTTGTTCAGTGAAATGAGCGAGTCGGCGGTTGGTCCAGTGACGAGCACTTTCGATGTTTTCGAGAGAGGAAGAATGTTGTCGGTGTTCTTCAGCAGCGTCAGCGACTCGCGCGCCGCTTCGAGGCTTGCCTGACGCGATTCGGGAAGTGCGAACTTCGCTTTCAGCGAGGCATCGGCAGTGGGCTTCTCAAATAGGCCCAGTTCAAACTTCACGCGAAGTATGCGGCGCACTGCTTCGTCAATCCGCGTCTGCGGTACCGCGCCTTCTTTCGCGAGGGCGATCAGATGATCGGCGAAACTGTAGTCGAGCGGCACCATGCTCATGTCGATACCAGCCATCACTGCCATGCGCGTTGCTTCTTTCTCGTTGCCCGCGATACGCCACATGGTGACGAGTTTCTTGATGTCTTCCCAGTCGGAAACAACGAAGCCGTCGAAGCCGAGCTCCTTGCGAAGTATCGTCGTCAGGATGTGATGGTTGACGTGGCCCGGAACACCGTTGATCTCGCCGGAGTTGATCATGATCGTGCGCGCGCCCGCTTTGATGGCTGAGTCGAACGTGGGCAGAAAATACTCGCGCAGGTAATTCTCCGGAATCCAGGCGGGCGTTCGATCTCTTCCAGTCAGCGGGAAGCTGTAGCCCATGTAATGTTTCAGACTGGAAGCGACCTGTTGTTGCGAAGCGACATCGGAACCTTCGAGTCCGCGGACGAACGCGACGCCCATCACTTTAGCGAGATATGGATCCTCACCAAACGTTTCCCAGAAACGAGGCCAGCGTGGATCGCGTCCGAGATCGAGCACGGGCGAGAAGCTCCACGGAATTCCGGCGGCGCGAGTTTCGAATGCGGTGATCTCCGCGGCGCGCTTCATCAATTCCGGATTGAACGTTGCCGCCATGCCGATCTCTTGCGGGAAAAGCGTCGCGTTCTGGACGTAGTTGGCGCCGTGAATCGAGTCGATGCCGTAGATCACCGGAATGCGAAGTCGCGTTTTTTGGGCTGCCGCTTGGATCTCACCGATGATTTCGTGCCACCGATCGATTGTCAGCGCCTGATCGGAGACGTTGAGAATCGATCCGACACCGTATTTGACGATCGCTTTTTCGAGTTTTGCGGGATCAATTTTGACGGCTTGGTCCCTGCCGCTGACGATCATTTCGATCGTGAGCTGGGTCATCTGCCCGACCTTCTCTTCAAGCGTCATGCGCTTGAGGAGGTCTTCAATCTTTTGCGAATGATCGGGGAGCCGGGGCCGGCGGATCGTGCGTTGGTAAAACTCATCGCTGTCGACTAGTCCGGTCTGGGCCTGAATTGTGAAGACCGGTTGAAGAACGAAGCATAGTAAAAGACTGACTACCCACAGGGCACGTGCGGAATTCCTCATCTATTTGCTGTCCTCACGGCAGGGATTAAACGGAAACGCCGGGTATTTTCTTCTATTTAGCCGGACTTTTCAATGGTCATCAAACAAAGCCTCTACAAGAACTTCAAACAGACGGGCATAGGGACTTGGGCCGTTTGACCCGCAGGTTTGAGACGCCCGGTTCGCGGGTCGATCCGGAAGACCACGACGTTATCGCTGCGCTGATTGGCTACCAGCAGAAACCTGCCCGTTGGATCGATAACGAAGTTTCGCGGCCAATTGCCTTCGGTCGAAACGTGTTCGATTGGTGACGGCTTGCCGGTGCGTGGATTTATAACGAACACAACGATGCTGTTGTGACCGCGGTTTGAACCGTAAAGAAATCTGCCGGAAGGGGAGACGTGGACGTCGGCGCAGTAACTTGTGCCTGTGAAGTCTGCTGGGAGAGTTGTAACGATGTCGATGACGGTTGGCATTCCGGTGGTGGCGTTGTATTTCAACGTCACCATTGTCGAATCGAGTTCGTTGATGACGTACACGTAACGGCCGTTCGGGTGAAGTGTGAGATGACGTGGTCCGGCGCCGGCCTGCAGCGTGATCGACAGTTGTCTGCCGGGATGGAACTTATCGGTCACAGGATCGAAGCGATAGACCAGCACTTTGTCGCTACCGAGATCTGCTGCGATTGCGTGAAGTTCAAGAGAGTCGAAGATGATGCAATGTGCGTGTGGTCCTTTCTGTTGTTCCTTTGGACCAGAGCCTTCGTGTTTTTTGACGTCAACGGCCGGTCCAAGTGTTCCGTTTTTCAGGATCGGAAGAAGAGCCACATTGCCGCCGGTGTAGTTTGCCACCAGGAGCTTTGTTCGTCTGCGATCGACTGTGAGGTGACACGGATCGGCGCCCAGCGATGGTTGTTGATTGAGAAACTTGAGCGTTCCGGTTCTGTCAATTGCGTAAGCACTCACCGCGCCGCCAGGTTTGCCTTCGAATTCAGCTAGTTCGTTGACCGCGTACAGATATCGTTTGCTGCGATCGAGTGTTAGAAACGAAGGGTTTTCCGATTTGATCGAAGTGAACTTGGTTAACTGGCCCGTCTCGCTGTTCATGCGATACGTGTAGATGCCTTCGCTAGTGCTTGAAGTGTAAGTGCCGATGAACAGCGTCGTCTCACGCGGGCGCTGCGCCCAGGCAGTGTCGCGCAGCGCGACCGCACCGATCGTCGCCAGACTACCGGCTTGAATAAACCGGCGGCGGGAAAGTTTGTGTTTGATCAAACGGAAGGACTCCTCAGACCATGACATGTAATATCGTGGGCGATTCTTCTAGACGAGTTCGAAATAAAAAGCAAGGAACTTTTTGGAACTCCGATGGTCTAACATCGTGGAACTGATGTAATTTGCAATCTTGTTAACAGGGGCGAAGACCGGAGTAGGTTTTCCTGTCTTCCTTCATACGCGAGGCCTCGCAAAACTCGCAAAATAAATCGCCACTTAATTCTGCTTCCATCGACTATGGAAGAATATCGGAAATCAACTTACTTCAAGGAGTTTCTCCATGAACCGTCTCTTTTTCTTGTCCTGGCGTCTGCGACATAGATTATGGCCTTTGCGACAAGTTCACGTTTAATGGCTTCAACGGTACGCAGCGTTTCATACGAGTGTCTAAAACCAACCTCGGGAACGTTCTGCGTTCTGGATCGTCGCTACAAACGCCGGCAACCCTGTTCCCACAGCTTGATGGCAGCAGTTCAACGTACCACGATCCTCAAGTAGTGTCGGCCGTCTGGCTCCCGGACGGTCGGAGTTATCAGTTTCGCTACAACAGCTACGGAGAGTTGGCGCGGGTCGAGCTTCCCACGGGAGGGGCGTTTGAATACGACTATGCAGCGGGACTAGTGAGTGGTGCGGCGTCAGGTTTCTTCTACACCCCATTATATGGCCACTCAGAAATATATCGGCGCTCAACAGAGAAGCGAGTTTATCGAGAGGGTGGCATCCTTGAACATAAAATAACCACTAGCCGCACCGATAACCTTTCATTGAATGACACTACCGTAACCGTCGACAAGCTCAGTTCGACCGCCGCGCTATTGACTCGGAGCAAACATTACTTCTTCGGCAACCCCGCAAAATCCTTCGACCTCGAGTGGTATGAATATCCGAAATGGAAACACGGGCGCGAGTACAAAACGGAAGTTTTCAACACCGATGGCGCAACCGTACTGCGACGCTTGGAGCACACGTGGGAGCAGCCAGCCGCCGGTTATGCCTGGCCTTTGTGGCAACCCGAAACGAACGACGCCGCTAAGGCAAATGACCCGCACATTACGCAGACTCGAACGACGCTCGAGCCGTCAACTGCCAATGAAGTGTCGATGCAACTCTTCGCCTATGACCTGTTCAGCAATAGGATAGACGTGTGGGAGTACGGAATCGGTGTTGGAGGACCGGCTGGCGCTATGCGCCACACGCAGACTTCATTCCTGATAACCAATCCTGTCAACTCACTTGATTACGCTAGTCCGAACCCGACGGCGAGTAGCATTCATATTCGAAACTTGCCGCAGAATGCGCGCGTGTATACCTATGCCTCTCAAGAGATACTGTTGTCGGAGACTGAGTACGTCTACGACGAGACGGCGCTGAGTCCATGGTATGGATCCGTTACGCAGTGGGCCGACCCCGGAGGCGCGCGCGGCAACGCGACTAAGATAAGAACCTGGCTAAATCCCGGTAATACGTGGCTCGAGTCGCGCTTCCAATTTGACCAGGTGGGGAACGTCAGTAAATCGTGGGACGCAAAGAACAACCTTACGGAAATTGCGTATTCCGCCACATATCACTTCGCCTTTCCAACGCAGACTACGTCTCCAATACCAGATCCTGCCGGCCAGACGGGATCGGCCACAGCCTTGGTAACAACAACCGTCTATGATCTTTCCACTGGTCTCGCTACTTCTACAACGGATGCAAATAACCAGACCACCAACGTGTCGTTTGATGACGCGCTTAACCGTCCGACACAGGTGATTCGAGCTGTCGGAACTTCAGCACAGAGTCAAACGACCTTCAGCTATGACGATAACAATCGCACTATTACGACTACGAGCGACCTTTATGTGTCCAACGACAACGTTGTTAAGACGCAGACGGTTTACGACGGTTTAGCGCGTACAGTTGAGACGCGGCAATACGAAGGCGGCACCAACTACATCGCATCGCAAACGCAGTACGACGCGCTTGGTCGACCCTTCAAAATCTCAAACCCATTTCGTCCCTGGCAGAGTGAAACAGCAGTATGGACCACGCGAGCATTTGACGCTTTAGGCCGTGTGACTTCAGTGACGACGCCGGACAATGCTGCGGTGACTTCCAGTTACAGCGGGACTGCGACGACTGTAACCGATCAAGCAGGAAAAAGGCGCAAGATGGTGACAGACGCGCTCGGCCATCTAAGTAGCGTCTATGAAGATCCGGAAGTTCCTGGTGGTCCTGCTGAACTGAATTATCAAACCAACTATACCTACGACGCCCACGGTAATCTTATAAAAGTCACACAGGGCAGCCAGCAGCGCTTTTTCATGTACGATTCGCTCAAACGGCTGATCCGTGTTCGCAATCCTGAGCAAGGCACGCTGCCGAGTTTGAATCTCTCGGACCCACTTACCGGCAACAGCGCGTGGTCCGTCGGTTATCAGTACGATGCAAATGGTAATTTAACGCAGAAGACTGAC
>DASRPN010000218.1:0-13468 GCA_035646355.1 Pyrinomonadaceae bacterium
TCTGCGCTTCAGTTTGTGACGGCACGGGGACGATGCGATAAGTGCCTTCGGCTCGTCCGCCAAGCTTGATCAATAACGTACTCAACGAGTCGAAACGGAAGATCGTCAGGTTGATCAAATCGCCCGGTTTTTTCTCTGCGATGCGAGCGTTGAAGAATGCGAGTGTAACGCGCGCATTGTCGAGCGCGACGATTTGATCGCCCGTGTTCAGTCCCTGGTCGTAAGCCGCAGAACCGGTGTAAACGCGAGTCACCATCAAACGATCTTGGTCCTGTCTCAAATCCGCGCCGAAATAGACGCGCTGAACCGCTTGACCATCCGCGCCAAGTGCCCCCGTCTCCAAACGCAAACCGACCGCTTCAAGTGCGGCGTTGTAATTAAGTTCCTCCTTGCCACGCACGTATTTCGCGAAGAAGTCTTCCAAACTTCCACCTGCGGCGGTCTCCGCAACTTTCTGAAAATCGGCAGGTGTGTAGTTGCGATTTTTCTTGAAAAAGTCGGCATAAAGCGAGCGCAAAACGTCGTCCAGCGACTTCGCGCCGTTCGATCGTTTGCGAATTTCCAGGTCGAGCAACAAACCGAGGATCGCACCCTTGTCGTAGTAAGACACCTGTGAATTGAGCGTGTTCTCGTCAGGGCGATAAAACTTCACCCACGTATCGAAGCTCGACTCTTCCACACTTTGGACCAGGCGGCCCGGCGTGTTCTGCAATAGCTGAATGGCGCGCGCTGTAGCGCTGATAAACTCTCCGTCACTAATCAACCCCGCGCGCCGCAACGTGAGATCGGCATAGTAATCCGTTATTCCCTCCGCAACCCAAAGAAGCTTCGTGTAATTTTCTTTGCTGTAATCGAATGGACCAAGCGCGTCCGGACGGATGCGTTTCACGTTCCAGACATGAAAAAACTCGTGCGATACGAGCGAGAGAAAACCACGATACTCTGGCGTCTGCTGCGGCGCGTTGGGCGAAGCCGAAGTTGCACGATCTCCGGGCAAAGCGGTGAAACCGAAGGGCGAGTAACCGAGTGACGTCGAGTTTGCGTGTTCAAGTCCGCCACTGGCGTTCGGACGCAGGTGAAGGATAAACGTGTAGTCGCGATAGGGAATCTCGCCGCCCATCAGTTCGATTTGCGTTTCGACGATCTTCTGCACGTCGCGTCGCATGCGCTCGGGATCGTAGTTCCCTTCACCGTCGATCACGATACGATGTGGAACGCCCTTAACGTTGAACAGAATGCTTTTGAAGTTACTGACTTCGAAAGGCGAGTCGTAAAGCACATCGAAGTTTTCAGCGCGAAACGTATTGCGTTGACCGGGAACACCTGGAAGTCCGGTCGCGACTTTCCAAACGTCAGGCGCAACCACGCGTACCGTCGAAGGACTCGTGAGAAACCCTTCGAGATACATCAGCAGGTTCGCGTTGTTCCAGTAACCGTGACTCGAGTTGAGCTCGCTGGTCCGGACTGATAGCTCGTTTGCGTAGACTTTGTATGTCGCATGCCAGTTGCGCGAACCGTTTGTCTCCACGCGCCAGGTGTTCTTGTTGATCTTCTCCCACTTGAGCGGCTTGCCTGCTTCATCCTTCGCTTCGAAGTCCTGCACGTGACGTTCAAATTCGCGCACCAGATAGGAACCCGGTGTCCAGACCGGCATGACCAACAGCTCTTCCGCTGGAACAGCAACCAGACCCTCTCTTTTTATCGAAACATCGATTTCGAACAGGTGCGTGTGCGGACGTGGCATCGAAATCGTGAACGCGATGTTGGTGAAGCCATTTTGTCCGAAAACGGAAACGCCGAAAAGAAAGAGAATCGCAAACAGTGTCGGGGCTTTGACCACTCGGGTTTTTAGGATCGGCATGCAAGCGAATGTTACTATCGTCCTCGTCTGTTAACAAACAATCGGAGAATCACATGTTTCGTAGACTGATGGCCACGTCCGGGACGTGGTTTACGTTGCCTATTCGTCTCGGACTCGCCGCCGTGATGATCGGTCACGGCGCGCAAAAGGTACTTGGCAGCTTCGGCGGGCCTGGTTTCAATATTTACATTTCAGGGACTACTCCGTTCAGTTTCATGCGGCCCACATGGCTTTGGCTGTCTGCCGCAGCGTTCTCTGAATTCGTCGGTGGAATACTCATCGGGCTTGGATTTTTGACACGAGTGGGGGCGTTTTTTATCGCCTGCACGATGCTGACTGCGATTGTTGGCGTTCACTGGACCGGCGGGTTCTTCGCAGAGAATCGTGGGTACGAGTATCCGTTGTCGCTGTTGGCGATGTCGCTTGCGCTGTTGATTTCAGGCGGCGGCCAGGCGTCAGTCGATCGGGCTTTGAGTGGCAGCAGACGCAGGTAGGGATGGTGCTTTGTTCTTGGTGCTTGGTTCTTCGTTCTTTGTCAGTGGTCAGTTGTCAGTGGTCAGTGGAAGGAGAACAGCTAATAACAACTGACTACTGACCACTGACAAAAACAATAAAACCAAGTACAAAGCACCAAGCACAAAGCTCTCAATCATATGTCACGATCACCCCTCATCGTAATCCTTACGACTGTCTTCATCGATCTCGTCGGGTTCGGGATTGTTATTCCCGTTCTGCCATTTTACGCCGAAGGAACGAAGTTCAACGCCACGCCGCGAATGGTCGGTTTACTCTTCGCTTCTTACTCGATCATGCAGTTGATCTTCTCGCCGATCCTGGGCGGGCTATCAGATAAGTACGGACGCCGTCCGGTGCTCCTGATTTCAATCATCGGCACGGGCATCGGATTTCTGATCATCGGATTTGCGCAAACACTCCCCATGCTTTTCGCCGGCCGTATCCTCGACGGCATCACAGGTGGAAACATCTCAACCGCTCAAGCTTACGTCGCCGACGTCACAACCAAAGAAAACCGGGCGATGGGAATGGGAATGATCGGCGCGGCGTTCGGCGTGGGGTTCATCTTTGGACCAGCGATCGGCGGGATTTTGAGTCACTGGGGAATCCAGGTCCCATTCCTGTTTGCCGCCGGATTGTGCTTTGCAAATGCGCTGCTGTTGTACTTTAAACTCCCCGAAACCGTTACCGCACAACGTCCGGCCCGGAATCGCGCAGCCCGCGGACGAGGCTTCACTCAACTCTTGGATTCGCTAAAAAAACCACGGCTCGGGTTTGTATTGACGATCTATTTTCTGTTCGTCGTGTCGTTTTCGATCATGACGACGTCGTTCTCGCTCTACACGATGTTTCGCTTCGGTTACGACGCGCGACACACGGGATACCTGTTCGCTTACGTCGGCATCATTGCGGTGATCATTCAGGGCGGACTGATCGGACGGCTCGTGAAACGATTTGGCGAACTGCCGCTCGTGATAGTCGGCGCCTTGTGTTTCGCGATCAGTTTGTTTGCCGTTCCGTTTGTTGGTCCAGCAGCGGGAGGACTTGGCGCACTGCTAGTTGGCGGCGGTGTCTTTTCGATGGGCAACTCGTTAGCGACGCCCGCGCTTACGAGCCTGGCTTCGAAGAGTGCCGAAGCAGAAGAACAAGGAACGATTCTCGGCGTGACTCAATCCGTCGCGAGCCTCGCGCGGGCCATTGGGCCATTCCTCGCGGCGGTCTTAATCGCGAGCCCGATCGCACACATGGGCGCTGACGGTCAGCCACATTACATGAGCGACTACTCGCTCTTCGTGACCTTCTGGACAGGCGCAGCGATCATGCTGCTCGCATTCCTTCTGGCGTTCTACTTTTCAAAAACGCAAATCAAAGAGCAAATGCCGCAAGAGGTCCGTCGGGCTTGATCAACTCCTTGAGTGCTGAATACGGCACCATCACAAACTGCGGACCCGCAGCGTATGGCGCAACCTGATACGGATCGAAATTGATCCCGATCCCGCGTTTAGTGATCGTCCAGCTTTCGTAATTCTTCGCCGTCGGCGCCGAGCCGTCTTTGAGCATGTCCTCAGTCACTTCCGCGTTTTTTTCTTTCCACTGCTTCTTCAAATCCGCGATACAAAGCGTGGACAGTGTTTGCAAATACTTCGAACCTGGTTTGAAGAGGTCCGCGAGCTTCAACTGCCTGCCGTTCTTGAGATCGTAGTTGAGCGTTTCCGTGTATGAGTTTGGATGAGCGGCGCCCTGGTAGTAACTACCAACGTCGAACTGCACGCTAACAAGATCGTCCTGAGCGAGGTTGATGGTGTAACCAATGCCGAGATCGCTGCCCATCGAATTCTCAGGACGTGGTTCGTCACCCTCTTCCGGCGCCACATCTTTCTTAAAACCAGAAACGATCTTCACCACCACTACGCGCGCAAGCTGATTGAACTTCTCGAGATTCGGATTGTTTCCACCGGTGAACTGCGGATACTGCGCGTCGATCTCATACATCAGCTTCTTGTTGTTTTCCTTGACGGATCTTGCGATCACGTCAACATCGCCGCTTAAGTTGATCGGCTCTTCATGAACTGAAAACGCGGTCTTCTTGTCGCCGCCCTTCTCGCTTGGAGGCTTGGACCAGTTTCCCGCCAGCGTGATCAAGCCGTCCTCCGCTTTGACGCTCCAGAGTCCTTTGAATACACCCGTCTGTTTGCCTTGCGGATCAAACTCCTCGAGTGTCAGGTTACCGTCTTTGTCGACGGTGCCGCGCAGGGAGATGCGTGTGCCGACCTTCTGATAAAAATAACTTCCGGTGAGCTTATCGCCCTCACGCACGAGCTTCATTTGCAGATCCAACGTCGACCCAATCGAGCCTTTGAAGTGTTTTGTCTGCGGCGGTGGCGTGGCGCCGCCGGCGACGTTCACCGGTTGCTCGGCTGGTGATGGCGGTGTGGCTGGAGCAGCGGGAGCCGGTGCTGATGATTTTCGGCAACCGGCTACGACGAGTGCGACCAATAAAAGAATGACGATAGAACGTGAGCGCATGTTCTTAGGTCGTGGTGATCAAGCGCGATCGGAGAATCGCTTCGCGAACTTCCGGAAATGTAAGTTCGCATAAACGGCCGCCGGTGAACAACGGTTCGTTGGTTACTTCGGCGAGGGCGAATGGCGGCTTGCGAAAGTTGTCAAGATCCTCGTCGGTTTCGAAACCTACTTCGGCGAGCACGAGGCCGAAGAGATCACCGAGGAACATATCGACGGAAAAGCGGCGTCCCTCGAAGTCGAAATAGTAGCGGTTCTTTCGGATCTCGTTCGAGTTAAAGACGGAAAGTGTTTCGGCTTCGAGCGGATTGAGATAGGTGTTGGTAATGATCGTGCGCGAGAGATCTTCCGGGTTAGGGGTGAACTTTTGTGTGAACTTGACGGTCCACTTGTTTGTTCGCGGGTCGCGCACTTTGCGGAGTCGCAAGCGCGTGCCGGTGATGTAGTTGTCGGTGATTTGAAGATGCGGATCCGCGCGCGTGAGCCCGTCCGGCAAATCTTTTAACAGATAACGCCGTTCACGCTCGACGCGCGCGTACTTGCTTTCAGGAACGATCGTGTTTTGTTCGGTTAACTTAGCTACGCCCATAGCCACAAAGAGGGGAACCACAAAAGGCACAAGACCGAGCCGCAAGAGGCACAAAAGAAGAAAAATAAGTGACACCCTCACCGATTAAATCAGTGGCACCCTAAATCAGTGGCACTCGCACCGATTAAATCAGCGGCACTCTCACTGATTAAATCCTTTTGTGCCTCTTGTGTATTTTGTGCCTCTTTGTGCCTAAATCTTCCCAGCCTTCATGTCCGCCAGGCGCTTCTCGAAGTTGGTGGTGTCGACCTTGTCGGCCTTGCCGCGTTGAACCGCCTGGTCGCCGATCGCGAATGCCTCTTCCTTCTTACCGGCCTTGTATAACGCATTCGCTTTCGACGAAAGATTCTGGAACGTCTCTTTTACTTTGATCGACTTTTCCAGCCATTCCATTCCCAACGCGTCGTCGGCTGGATTAGTGTTGTTGATGAGATAGTTTCCGGCCTGCATCGGAATGCGCCAGTCGTCGGGCTTCGCACCGGCAACAGTCGTCTTCAATCTGGCGAATGTCGCGGCCGGCACGTCAGGAACTTTAACGGTGAACGGCACGCTGATCTTCTCCCAGCGAATGTTGACCTGCGCCGAGTCTTCGCCAGTGGGATCGATATTAAACGCCAGGAATTCCTGGTTGTCGTTTACCCACGCCGGCTTCGCCTTCACGCGCAACGTGTCTTTCGCAGGGTCGTAACTAAAACTTCCCCACTGATTCGACGTACCGTTGAAAACGATTGTCCACTCGTCCTTTCCGGGTATCGTGTGCAGGCTGTAGGTACCGCCCGGAAGTTTCTGACCGTTGATTAAAACGTCGTCAGTGACGACGAACATCGTCGCGTCGTCAGCGCCGGTGCGCCAAACGTGCCCGTAAGGAACGATGACCGCGTTTTTCGGACGCTGATTTTGATTGTCGAGGGTCGCATCACCTTTCACGGCAGCGGTTTGTTCCGGCAGGGGATCACCCCAGATTTTGCGGCCTTTTACTCCCGGCCGGCTGTAGTTGATTGTGACGTCGACGGCCCCGATTCTTTGCATCACGCTCGCCTTTTGACTGGGGCGAGGAATGGGTATGAGCACTTGGGCAGATGCCGAGGCGGCTAAGCAGAGAACGAACAGAGCGGCGAAGAAACTTATGCTGCTACGTTTCAGATAACTCATTGTCTGGCTTTCTCCTCGAGATGGGTTTGTCGCATGATACTAAAGGATTTGCGGAATTGCGAAATTGCGGATTGCGAAATTGCGAAATTGCGGATTGCGGATTGCGGATTGCGGATTTTTGAAAGTGAAACTAATCTTACGTCGAAAATTTCGCAATTCGCATTCGCAATCCCGCAATTTCGCAATTCGCTTACTTGGAGGACACGTCACAGATGTCTACGCACATCTCTCCCGTCACCGTAATTCGCCGCGTTGCCCTCGTCGTAATAATCGTGACCGTCGCCTGCTTGGGCTTGCTGACTCTTTCAAACAGAGTCGAAGCACAAAACGGAGCCGGAGGGCAAACTCGTCTGCTGCGCACTCCCACCGTCAGCTCAACTCAAATCGGTTTCGCTTACGCGAACAATATTTGGGTGGTCCCGCGCAGCGGGGGCAGTGCACGCCGCCTCACGAGTTTTCAGGGACAAACCGTCAATCCACATTTTTCGCCTGACGGTAGATGGATCGCTTTTAGCGGCGAGTACGCCGGCAACTTCGACGTGTACCTCGTTCCAAGTGAAGGCGGTGAACCGAAGCGTTTGACGTGGCATCCCGGCTCCGACATGGTCGAAGGCTGGACGCCGGATGGTCGATCCATTCTGTTCTCATCGACCCGCGCGACGTGGGCGCCGAGTGGTGCGCCACGCTTCTGGACCGTTTCGTCGGAAGGTGGCGTCGAAGAACCGATGCCGCTTCCGCGCGCGTATCAAGGCAAGATTTCGCCCGACGGCTCTCGCATCGCCTATCGCATGAACAATTCGTGGGACGAAGAGCGTCGTAATTATCGCGGGGGACAAAACCGTCCAATCTGGATTGTCGATCTCAAAACTTACGATCTCGTTTCACCGCCCTGGACCGATTCGAAAGATACGATGCCCGTGTGGGTCGGCGACTCCGTCTACTTCATCTCCGATCGCGATGGCGTGGCAAACGTCTGGGAGTTTCAGACGAAGAGTCAAAAGCTAACGCAGGTGACGAAGTTTACCGACTTCGACGTGAAGGCGATGGACTCCGGATCGGGCGCTGTCGTTTTCGAACAGGCCGGCTACGTTCACGAACTGGATCCGAAAACCGGCAAGTCAAAAATCGTGAACATCGTCGCGGCCGGCGACTTTCCGTGGATGATGCCGAATTGGGAAGACGTTTCGAACCGCATCTCGAACATGGCCCTGTCGCCGACCGGCAAACGCGTGGTCGTCGAAGCACGCGGCGAGATCTTCACGATCCCGGCTGACAAAGGCGACGTGCGCAATCTCACGAACTCCGCCGCTTCCGCCGAACGCGACCCGGCGTGGTCGCCCGATGGAAAATTTGTTTCATACTTCAGCGACAAGTCAGGCGAGTATAAGCTCGTGATCGAAGCGCAGGATGGGCTAACACCAGCGCGCGAGATCACGATCTCTAAACCGACTCGCTACTACACACCATCGTGGTCGCCCGACTCGAAGAAAGTTCTCTTCACCGACACGAACCTCAAAGTCTGGGTGCTTGACGTCGCAACCGAGCAGGCGAAGGTTGTCGGCAACGATCCGTGGATGGTGCCGCAACGCACGCTGAATCCAACGTGGAGTCCCGATTCGAAGTGGGTCGCGTACGCGAGCCGCTTGCGTTCGATGTATCACGCGATCTTCATCAGCAACGTCGAGACTGGTGAGTCGAAACAGATCACGGATGGCCTCGCGGATGCTGTTTGGCCAACATGGGACGCGAGTGGGAAGTACTTGTGGTTCCTCGCGTCTACCGATTTCGGTTTGCGATCGCAATGGCTGGACATGACTTCCTACGATCGCGAAACGACGTTTGGGTTGTATATGGCGGTGTTGAAGAAAACGGATCCGAGTCCGTTGCTGCCGGAAAGTGATGAAGATCGTGGCGTGGGAACTGGAAGAGCACGACCCGCGCCAGGTGCTTGCGAACCACCTGCCGGAGCCGGTGGCGGTGGAGGTGGTGGTGGTGAAGGCGAAGCTGGTGCTGGTGGTCCACCGCCGCCGCGTGGACCACGTGGTCCAGTCACGGTACAGGTTGACTTCGATGGATTGGCGAAACGAATTATCGCCATCCCGGGAATCGCGCAACGCCAGTACACTGATTTACAAGCAGGAATCGACGGCAACGTTTTTTACATGGAAACAGGTCGAGGGCCGGGTGTGGCGAATGAACTACACCGCTATCGTCTCTGCGACCGCCGCGTAACTACTTTTGTTAACAGCCTGGTCGCTTACGAGATCAGCGGCGATCGTCGCAAGATCGTCTATCGCGCGGGCGGAGGTGGTGGACAGTTTGGCGGGCCCGGTGGCGGTGATGGACCTCCTCCGGCGCCGCAGTTGTTCCTCGTCGACGCCGATCGCAATCCGCCGCAGGCGGGTTCGGGTCGTTTGAACTTCTCGCTGCGCATGTACCTCGAGCCGAAGGAAGAGTTCAAACAGATCTTCAACGAAGGCTGGCGTCTCCAGCGCGATTATCTGTACGTCCCGAACATGCACGGCACGGATTGGCCGAAGATGAAACAGATGTACGGACAGTTTCTGCCGTACGTGATGCATCGCGCGGATCTCAATTACCTGCTCGACATGATGGGCGCAGAGATCGCCGTCGGACACTCGTATGTTCGCGGCGGCGACATGCCGAGCACGCCGCAACAAGTCGGCGGGCTGCTCGGCGCCGACTTCGCGATCGAGAATGGCCGGTACAAAGTCACGCGCATCTTCGACAACGAGAGCTGGAATCCCGATCTGCGTTCGCCGCTCGCTACGCCGGGCGCGAACGTAAACAGCGGCGATTTCATCCTCGCCATCAACGGCATCGAACTTCGTGCGCCTGACAACATTCATCGTCTGTTGGATGGCACCGCGAATCGTCAAACGACGCTCACGGTCAACACCCAACCGGTGATGGAAGGCGCGCGCACCGTGACGGTCATTCCCGTCGCGAACGAGCAGGCGTTACGCGCGCGTGCATGGGTTGAATCGAATCGCCGTCTGGTCGAGAAGATGTCGGATGGACAACTCGCGTACGTCTATCTGCCGAATACCGGCCAACCGGGATACACGAGTTTCAATCGCTACTACTTCTCGCAACAGGACAAGAAAGGCGTGATCGTCGACGAACGCTTCAACGGCGGCGGCTCGGCGGCCGATTACATCATCGACGTCCTGCAACGCGACTACGACGGATACTTCAACAACGTCGCCGGTGATCGTTATCCATTCACCAGTCCGTCCGCTGGAATCTGGGGCCCGAAGGTGATGATCATCAACGAGATGGCGGGTTCGGGTGGAGACCTGATGCCTTACATGTTCAAGCGACGAAAGATCGGTCCGCTGATCGGCAAACGAACGTGGGGCGGGTTGGTCCATACCGCTGATACGCCGCCGTTTGTCGACGGTGGTTCGATGATCGCGCCGCGTGGTGGGTTCTTCACGCGCGATGGCAAGTGGGCGGTGGAGAATGAGGGCGTCGGTCCGGACATTGATATCGAGAATTGGCCGAAAGACGTCATCGCCGGACGCGATCCGCAGCTCGAACGTGCGGTCCAGGAAGCGATGCGGATGTTGAAAGAAAAACCGGTCAATCGCTCGGCAACAGAGCCGTCGCCGCCAACCTGGGGCAAGCGTCCGTAGTCTAAAAAGACGCGGAGACGGGGGACGCGGAGAATGTGGAGAGAATCGGTCGCAAAAGGATCAACACATAAACGGCGCTACTCAGCATCACCGCGTCTCCGCGTCACCCTGTCACCGCGTCCCCCTGTCACCGCGTCCCCCCGTCTCCGCGTCGGCCTCTTGTTTCTGTTGTTCCTTCTTCTCCCGGGTCTGGCGCTCGCCCAAAGCGTCGAGAAGCCCGGGGAGAAGCCCAGGCTCAAAGAGTTCGGCTCCAGTCTCAAGAAACTGAAGTGGGATCCGCAGAAAAACGCAGTAACTGAAACCAACTCGGGCCCTAGTTCTGAAGACGACGAGGTCGTCAAGATCGATACCTCGCTCGTCGTTTCCGAAATACTCGTTCTCGATAGGCAGGGACGTCCAATCCAGGGATTAAAAGAGTCAGACTTCCTTATCACCGAAGAAGGTACGCCACAACAGGTCGGTCACTTTTTACTCGGCGACAATCGCAGCCTCCCGCGATCGATCGTGCTAATCATCGACTACAGCGGCAGCCAGTTTCCGTATATCAAGAACAGCATCGAAGCGGCCAACGTCCTCGTCGACCAGCTTGGACCACGCGATCAGATGGCGATCGTCACTGACGACGTCGAACTACTCGTCGATTTCACAAACGACAAACGCGAACTCAAGAAGAAACTTAATAAGCTTCTGGAAAAGAGCTACGGTCACGGTGGATCATTCTTTCCTTTCGGTTTCGGCGGCGTGCGAAAACGTTTCGGTAAGAGTGCGCAATACAGTGCCTTGATGGCGACGTTGAAGGAGGCTTTCGACGAAGAGGACCAGCGCCCGATCGTTATCTTTCAAACCGACGGTGACGAGGCGGAATACTTGCGAAACTCGATCATCGTTCCGCGTGTGCCCACGGATCTTCCGCCGGAGCTGGTGGCGAGGGTTCAGAACGAGGTCGAGCAACGACGCAAACTACAACTCAGCAGCATGACCGAATTCAGCCTGGATGATGTTTACAGTGCGGTTGAGAAGTCGCGGGCGACGATCTACACGGTCATACCGGGCACGAAGTTGCTCGGCCTCACGGTGGACCAGCAAGTCGAAACGTTGAGGGCTAAAGATGAAATCGCCGTCCAGACCCTGATCTCAACCGTGGGTGACGACACCCGTAAAATGATTCTGAAGCAAAGGGAAGAACGCAGTAAGTTGATGACGGTCCAGGTGATGCGGATGAGGGCCGAAGACAGTGGACGAGTGCAGGAGGCGCTCGCCTCGGTTGCGCCGCTCAGTGGTGGGTGGACCGAGTTTCTCGAACAGCCCACGCAGGCGCAGGGGATCTACTCGCGCATCCTGTCAGACATTAGCAAGCGTTACATCGTCGGCTTCTATCCAACTAACAAAGAACGCGACGGCAAGCGACGTAAGATCAGTTTCGCCGTCAAAGACCATCCCGAATACACCATCCTCGGCCGCCGCTCCTACATCGCCCCCGGCGTCAAATAAACCCTTCGATTGGTATCAACTCTTGAAACCGCGATCGAGGGCGAAGACGATGGCCTGGGCGCGCGTCCACACGCCTAGCTTGTCGAAAATGTTAGAGACATGATTGCGAACCGTCTTTTCGCTGATGGAAAGACGCCCAGCGATCTGAGCGTTACCCAAACCCTCGGTCATCAACGAAAGCACTTCCCGCTCGCGCGAGGTGAGCGAGGCGAATGCGGGATCCTCGCCGCGAGTTACGCCCTTGAGGTCCATGAATTTCAACACCTCATCGCAGAACCGGTCCCACGCCGGCTCGTTCTCGAGAAGTATGTGGTTTTTCGAGTCGAGTTCGATGAACTGCGCACCAGGGATGCCGGCGGCAAGGATGTGTCCTTCAGTTATAGGGACGACGGCGTCGCCACTCGCATGCAGCACCAGAGTTGGTGATCGCACATCTCCAAGCAGGGACGTAACATCCATCATCGCCCGCGACTCGAGCAATATCGCTGCTATCTCCGGCGTTATGGTCCTTCGGCAAAGATCGTTGTACCAACCGATCTGTTCATCGGTCGCTCCGGGAATAAACCGCGATGTAAAGACCTGACGAAATGTCGGGTTATCACTGCCCCATTCCAAACGAACCATATCGATCATCGCTTTGTAGAAACTCGCCCGGTCGGGATCGCCGCGTTGATACGGACCACGCGCGTAGCCGCCGTAGAGCACTAATTTAGAAACGCGCTCTGGATGTTTTACGGCATACGCAACGCAGATCGCGGCTCCCTGAGAAATGCCGAGGAGACAAAACGGCTCCTGCAGAGCAGCCGCGGAAACAATGTCCTCCACGTCCGCAACCCAACGATCGAGCGAGAGGTCGCCGACGTTCCGGTCCGTCATTCCACAACCGCGCTCGTCGTATCGGATGTAACGGAAACTACCGCTGAAGAAGCGGAGCCAATGGCGCCACACCGGGCTCTCCCACTCAAACTCAAGGTGGGTAAGCCAGTTCGCAGCTTTGATTATTACGGGACCCTCGCCGGCGTCTGCCCAAGCCAGTTGGACTCCATCCGTAGTACGAACATATCGGATTCGCTGCGTCGGCTTCTTCATTAAGTTGCCCGCAACAGTTCATGAAATCTGGGGAGACTCCGCAACGGATCGAGATAGCTGTCGTGGTCAAGCCATTTTCGATCGGCGCAAAACGGGACCGACTTCTCCAGGCACGATATCGCTTCTCCAAGTTCACCGGACATGCAGAATACGCACGCCGCGTTGTACAGAACATTCGGGTCCCGCGACTCCAGTTCGAGGGCTCGCCGCGTCCACTCCAGCCCACATTTCGTTTGGCCGAGATCTATGAGCGCAATTGCGCCCAAAAGCAGTGGCCTGATGTCACCGGGGTAAAACTCAAGATGACACTCGGCAGCGTCGAGACACTTCTTGAATGTTTCTGTCTTCAACTGTTCTCGCTTCTGCCCCCGATATATGCCTCCTAACATAGACAGCGCATCGATGCTGTCTGGTCGAACCGCTGTAGCGTGCTCCAACAAGACTGCAGCCTGATCGAGTTTTCCCTGCGAGAAACAAGCTCGTGCGTAATAGTAATACGCCTCATACAGCTTCGGATTCAGGCGGAGCGCAATCTCAAACTCTCGCTCTGCTTCCGAATACCGGCCACTCAGTGCAAGGACGATTCCT
>DASRPN010000219.1:0-5342 GCA_035646355.1 Pyrinomonadaceae bacterium
GTTTGAAATCGCCGTTGCCGAAACGTTTTCCAGCAGCAGCCCGTTGAATCCGTTTTCGACGACGTCGCCGCAATAACGTGACGAAATTACCGGCAGCTTCCATGACTGTGCTTCGAGTTGTGTTAGGCCAAAGCCGTCGGAAAAAGTTGGGAGAATAAACACGTCGGCATCTCGGTAGTAACGAGAGACGTCGCCTCGCGGTGCGACGCCGAACCAGCGGAACTTGTCTTTTACTTCGTGCGGAATGTCGACTTGAAGTGGTCCAACAAACCAGAACTCAACTGGTTCGCCGGCTATTTGCTTTACCGCTTCAAGTAATTGAACCGCGCCTTTGCGATAGTTGATCTGGCCCAGGAACAGAGAACGCAGTGGACGCTCACTCGTGAACTTCTCCGGATAGCTGCGAACGAAAGTCGCGGCTTCTGCTGCTGGTTCATAGGCCAATGGAATAACACGGATTTTTTCACCGTCGATGCCTTCGCTCAAAAGCGCGTCACGTGACCAGGAGGAATTGACGATGATCTGATCCGCCAACTCGCACTCAGTGCGCCAGCGTTTCCAATACTCGGGCGGTGCAGGTTGCCAAAAGGTGTCACCAGCCGGTGTGAGTTCGGCAACGATCGCTTCCTCAGCCGGCCCTGGATCGATCTGGCCCAGCACCGTGCGCCAGCCCCGCTTGCGCGCGACTTTGAAGATCTCCTCTGCTGCATAACTGTAGGCAAACACGGTCAGGTCGGCGCCCGAATGATTACGCGTGAGTTGATTTACGACTGAACGTTGGAACCAGTCGTTGCGCTTCGTTATGAGTCTCCAGCCGCTCGCGCCCATTGCGCCTAACTCGAATGTTAAAGCGCCAAGGTTCATCGCAGTGACGGGCGCCGACGACAGGCTCGGATGAAATCGTCCGGCCAGCCCGCTTCGCAACGACCGCAACATGGATCTGGGACGTATCCACAGATCGGTAATCAGTTCGTGCAACAAACCTTTTTGTTTGAGAGCGCGCGGAATGGCGTAATGCTCGCGCGCACCGAGTTGGCAACACAGCCAGCCTTGATCTGTGTTCGTCATCCTGTGTGAAGCAAACTCTCTGGGGCTCGCCGCAGTGCCAGATACGACCGTACTGCTCGAATCGTCAATGTACGGCGATACTGGTGATGTGCGCGCAAGTGTCCGGGAATCATCGCCAGTCCGCGCCAGATTCCGCGGTGCCGTCCGTGTCTCAGCAACCAGAGAACCCGGTTCAAGCATTGCCACATACCGATGGACCACAGTGAAACCGGGTAACGCAGGTATGCGAGCAACGCCAGGTTCGCGATACTGCCGGCGGTGACCTGGGGCTCCGCGTGTCGTTGCAGATCCGTATCGTGAAAGACGCGTAACCACGAGCTCGAAAGAATCTTGCCGCCACTTGAATGGAGACGAAGCGCAAGGTCGACTTCTTCCATTCCATACGCAATCGGCAGCGGCACGTATCCTCCGGCGTTGATAAATGCGTCACGTCGATAGACGCAGGCGCCGCCGGAAAAATCCGCCGTCCACTGCGCTTTTCGCTCGTCGAGTGCGATCGCTTCGCCGACGTGATACAGCGATGCGCAGATGATCGAGGCTTCGGGAAATCGGTCGAAGAGTTGAGCCACTCGAGCGAAGTAGTCGGAGTCGATAGGATAGGAATCGTCGTCGAAACTGCCAACGAATTCGTAGTTCGCAGCAGCGACGAGCTTGTTTCGTCCGCCACCTGGACCAACGCGTTCCTCGCTTACGATGATCTTTACCTGTGGAAAGGCATCGCGAATGGCCTTTTCACATTCGATCCTATTTCCGTCGACGTGAACGAGGATCTCATCCGGTTTTGGATCGCACGATTCGAGGATGCGGAGGGTGTTCAGTGTCTGATCGACTCGTTCGTAAGCGGTGACGATTGCCGAAATGTTTGTCATCCTTGAGGACACAAACGCGATCGAAGTATCTCAGCGAGCACTTGTGCGCCCGCGAGGTTTGGATGAAACCCGTCGCGATAGAACAGTTTTTGATCCGGGGTTCCCTTTTTCAGTTCGGCGCCCCAATCGAAGAAGTCGACACCTTCAGTTGCCGCGACGTGTTTGAGCTTCGTATTAACTGATTCGAATGACGCAGGCGACCCCGGAAACCGCGATTCATCTACCGGCAACAGTCCAAGGAGTAGCACGCGCGTCTTTAACGCTCGCAAGCTGTGGAGCAACGTTGTCAGGTGCGCGGCGAATAGTTCCGCGTCCAGCAACGGACGACCGGCGCCGCGGCTGAGGAGCTTCAGTCGTGCCTTTTGTTTTGTGGCATCGATTGATTGCTGTTTCGCTTTACGCCACCACGTAGCGGAGAAATAACAACGCGGATCCATCGCGGCGTAACTTCTCCACGACGAAGGCACCCACCAGGGCCATGTCCCACTATGCAACGCCGCGGGCCGGACAATACTTTCTAAACTCCCGCGAAAGATCACCACAAGCTCTGGTCTCAACGTGCTGATCAGCGGCAGCCACGCAAGATCCGACTCGATCATTTGTCCTTCCGACGCAAGGTTCCAACACCACAGATCCGAAGAATGACTACTTTCGTCAACATCCATCTTTCCCGCAACGTTGAAGTCAACAAATCCGCCCGGGTCGACGTGTCTCAATCGCAATTCGTGAACATTGAGTCCGCCAGTCGATCTGATCTGCGTTACCAATTCGCTTACGTAACTGATCCTCTTCGATCCAACGCCCTCCGTCAGACTATCGCCAAGGAACACCCAGTTCATGTACTGATCAGGATGCGTCCGAACGCACGCAATCGCCCACTCAGGGGCGCCACGAAGCCGCGAAAGTTTAAGCGCCGCACGCAACCAAGAAACTGGCTCATTGTTTCCACGGCGAAATACAGCACGACCAGACCAAACGCCCGCAGAAAGCGATTTCCGAGTGTTCGACGAAGAATGAAATAGCGATTGAACAGGTCGTCTTCCGCGGCGAGAAACTTCGTTACACGCCCGCCCGGTGCGTGATGATGGGCCATGCGCGCGTCCGGACAGAACATGATGCGACCAGCACGACGGAGCTTGAGACCGAGATCGACGTCTTCATTGATCGTGCAACGGTGCAGAAAGAAATCTGAAAAGCCCCCAACACCCACGAAGGCCGAGCGTCTCACCAGACTGCTTCCCGAACCGAGCCATTCCATCGGTTGCGGCCCGGACGGCACGGGGTTAAAACCGAATCGCAGTAATGGTCCGACTACTCTTCCCTGCCACTGCTCACGATCCAGCTTCAAAACATGCCGGAGATAAACCTGCCAGATGCGCGTCGGGTCCGGCCAGGTTTGATTACTAAAATCAGCCGTAACTGCAACGACTTCCTCATCCGTTTCCAACAACGCGAGCATGTGTTCGACGCAGCGCGGTTCGAGCACAACGTCGTCGTCGAGCAGCAACAGGTTGTCGCCTCGGGCGATGTCGATCGCGGCCATTCGCTGGCGCACGGCGTTAGGTGGTGAAACTACCAGGCACCGGACAGCGAGCCCTGCGTCCTGCCAGTTCGTGGTGTTAACGAGATCGCATGTGCGTTGATCTGCGCTCGCTATGATCACCTCGTCCACGCCTCGTGTTTGCGCCCCGAGCGATTCCAGCAACGCGTTCAGCGAATCGAGGCGGCCGATGGTTGGAACGATTGCGCTAATCATTCGTCTCGCGTCTGTAAAACCAGAAACTGGAACTTACAGTGTCGCCTGTCCATAGTTCGTTGACGGCCGGAGCATGGTCCAGCGTCAACCAATGGTTCGCGAGGGCAACCTGAAATTCGCGATTAAACGACAGAAAAGCTTCCAGCAGATATTGCTCGTTGAGCGCGAGCCGGCGTTTGAGAATCCACTCGGCAGGGTAATCATGCGGGAAAAAGATGTCGTGTACGTGCACCCACACGCCGGGCCGAAGAACGGGGAGGACGTCGAGAAATTCGTAGCAGACGTCGCTGCCAAACTTCACCGTATGGCTCGAGTCGATGAATATAATGTCATTCGCTTCGAGTTGCGAAAAGAAATCGACGTCGATCTCCTCGACTCGCTTTTGAATCAGCTCGATGTTAAGCGCGTGACCGTTCAAGCGTTCGGGATTCGGCTCGATGCAAGTCAGTGTGGCGCCATCGGCGTTTCGCACGAGGGCTTTGGCGGCGAAGCGCGTCGAGTAGCCCCCGCCGATTTCGATGATGCGGCGCGGCTTCAGATGGCGAATCAGCGAGTAGTAAACGATCGCGTCAACACCGCTGAAGTAATCGTTCGTGACATCGACTTCAGTCACTTCCGCGGCGTAAGGCTCGAGCTCGCGCAGCAAGCGCAGTTGATCGTCCCATTGAAAATCGATCGCTGCATAGTTTCGACGTCGCTGGATCTGCTCGAGCGTAATCGCACGGAAGTCCGGAAGTGGCTCATAATAATGGATCGGCCGAATGTGATAGCCCCAACGTTCCGGAAGCTCCGGGTGACTCTGCGCGAGAAATAGCGCGTGGTGCGCGGCGCGCACCGGAACAGTCCTGAACAACCCCAGAACAGTTTTATCGAAAAGCCATTTCAACTCAGACTTACCGCACGGTCAAAAATTTGCTGCACCGCCTCGTGCGCGAAGTACTGGCGCCCGACTTCAAGCGCACGCCTTCCCAACTCGACTCGCCACAGCGGATCACGCGCGAGCCGCTCCAGCGCCTGACTAAGATCCACTCCTTCATCGGTGGTTACCACTTCTCCCACGCACGCATTCGCACGGGCCCACGCGGCTGCTGAACAGTACGGCGGGCCATAAATCAACAAAGGCAAGCCAACCGATGTGTAATCGGCCAACTTGCTGGGGAACGCCAGTTCCATGTTCGCGCGGTCCGCCGGCTCAAACGACATCGGCACAAACAACCCATGAGCTTCCTCGCGCAACTGCGTCATCAAATCACGCGCATTCAACATCCCGCGAACAATCGTGCGTGGCGAATCCAGCCCAACTCGCTGCGCCTCATTCGCAGTTAATGGTCCAAAGATCAGAAGCCGCCCGTCCACAGATTCCAAAGCGCGTTGTAACCTTACCAATGCTTTGACGTAACCCACTAAGTTGATGCTTCCCGCAAATGCGACAGTAAACTGCCCATCGTGACGACCAAGTCGTTCAGGCGGCGCGTCAAAGGCTGGCAACTCCGCAGAACGCATCGGATAAATCACCTCAGCCCCGACGCCATAACGGGTCTGATATGCCGCTCGCATCGCGGGCGACACACAAATACGCGAACGCGCCTGTCGATAGACGATTGCGAACTTCCCGTCTATCCATTTACTAAACGCGGGCTTCACATTCG
>DASRPN010000220.1:0-20625 GCA_035646355.1 Pyrinomonadaceae bacterium
GGAGGTCGGCCGCACTCTAGTCCCGTTCCTTTTGGATGTCAAGATGAATTTGTGTAATCTGTGACCGCACTCTCTATGCGTACGGCTTTTCCATTCACAGCGATTGTCGGCCAGGAAGAAATGAAGCTGGCGCTGATTCTCAACGTCGTCGATCCGTCGATCGGCGGCGTTTTGATCATGGGTCATCGCGGCACGGGAAAGTCGACTGCGGTTCGCGCCCTGGCGGATCTGTTGCCACGTATTTCAGTGATCGAAGGTTGCGCGTACAACTGCGATCCGGCCGATGAGCGAAACCTCTGCGCCGAATGTGCTGCCGGAGAAGACTTGCGGGCGAAAACGGCGCCTGTGTCAGTGGTAGAACTACCGTTGGGCGCCACCGAAGATCGTGTTTGCGGAACGATCGACATCGAACGCGCGCTGACGCAAGGCCGGAAGACGTTCGATCCTGGATTGCTCGCCCGGGCCAACCGGGGATTCCTTTATATAGACGAAGTCAACCTGCTGGAGGATCATCTCGTCGATCTTCTATTGGACGTTGCGGCTACGGGTCGAAACCGGGTTGAGCGTGAAGGCGTGTCGGTCGAGCATCCGTCGAGCTTTGTTCTCGTTGGTTCTGGCAATCCGGAAGAAGGTGAGCTGAGACCGCAGTTGTTGGATCGTTTTGGGTTGCACGCGGAAGTCGTCACGGAGACGTATCTCGATAATCGCGTAAACATTATTGAGCGACGCGAAGCATACGATCGCGATCCGGAAGCGTTTGCAGAGACGTACACCGAGGATCAGGAGCAACTGCGCAAGCGAATAACACGCGCGCGGGCGAACCTGCGGAAGATCACCGTGGATCGTTCGCTGTTGTCGAAGATCGCGCAGCTCTGCGCGGATCTAAAAGTAGACGGGCACCGCGGTGAGTTGACGATAATGCGCGCTGCGCGAGCGCTGGCTGCCTTTGAAGGTCGACGATCCGTCAATGAGACCCACGTCCGGCGTGTGTCGGCAATGTCGTTGCGGCACCGTTTGCGGCGCGATGTGTTAGACGAGACGGCGAAAAGCGAGAAGATCGAGCAGGCAGTGGACGAGGTCATCCCGCGACCGCCGCAGCCGCCTGGAGATCAGAAACGCGAAACGAAAACTCAACCGGATACACCGCGCAAGGCGAAGAACCCTGATGGTCCAAGACAGCGATCCGCCGCTGCCGGCGGAGGAGGCGAAACCAACACTGCTGACACGTTGTCGCCGCCCGCTGTTGAGAATCGATCGCTTGAATCGCCTCTCGAAGAACGACTCCGAGCGATGATGCCGAATCACGGTGACAAGTCGCAGTCGCACAGCAGGCGTGCGTCGGGAGCGAAGACGGCAAGTTCGCAGGTGCGGGGCCGTTACACGCGTGCGGTCACTTTCAAAAGTTCAGGAGCAAAGATCGCGATCGATGCAACGCTGCGGGCGATGCTTTCTTCATCTCATCGCGGTGTTTCGTCGGGCGCCCTGCGTTACAAACTGCTCAAACACAAACGAGGAACGCTTTTCGTATTCGCCATCGACGCGTCGGGCAGCATGGCCGCGAATCGAATCGCGCGCGCGAAGAGCACGATTCTGAAGTTGCTCAAGAAGTCGTATCTCAATCGCGACAGTGTGGCAATCGTTTCGTTTCACGGCACGACTGCAAACGTCGATTTAATGCCATCGCGGAGTATTCTGCGCGCCCGACGTGTACTGGATTCGTTGCGCATGGGCGGCAGCACACCGCTCAGCGCGGGCCTGGCGAGCACGATCGAGTTGTTGAAACTCGTGGGCGATCGTTACGGTGAAAACGTCGTGTTACTGTTTACCGACGGTCGTTCGAATGTGCCGCTGCGTCGCAACGGCGTGAATGTGCGCGTCCTGCGCCGCCTGCGAATCGAGATGGAACTGCGCGAGTTGATGTTGGAACTCAAGCAGACGCGGGCGCAGGTTGTCGTCGTCGATACGCAGAAGGAGTTTGAGTCGAGTCAGGAAACGAGAAGGCTGGCGCAGATCCTGCAAGCGCAATTTGTAAAACTTACCCCGGCTTAAAGTGAATTGCGAAATGCGCTAATTGCGAAATTGCGTGACTTCACGTTCCCACAATTCCGCAATTTCGCATTTACGCAATTACGCAATTCTGAATGACGAAATCTAACGACGAGCGAGTTCTCGAACTGTACGAGCAGTTGCTTGAAATCGAGCAGCGGCTAATCCCGACCGGTCTGCACGTGTTTGGCCGGCCGTCGCCGCCGCGTGAGCGTGGCGATTTGTTGAAGATGATCGCGTCGTTCGATCGTCCCGAAGCCGGACTGCGCGCGTTGCCGGAGGAGTTAGCTGACGATGCGATACGTGAATTCATCGCTCGTGGGACCGAGGCAGCAGTCACGTCTTTGGAGAAACGCGGATTGAACGCGGAGACGACGCAGCCGTTGTTCGCGTTGCTTGAACAAGTTTCTACGAAGCTGCAAACAAACACGGAAATCGATTCGCTGGTTCGCGCGTTGCGCGGCGAGTTTATCGAGCCTGGACCAGGCGCGGACATCGTTCAAAACCCCGATATTCTGCCGACCGGTCGCAACACGCACGCGATCAATCCGTACGGAGTGCCATCAGCCGTTGCTTTTGCGCGCGGGAAGATCGTCGCGAACAGTCTCCTCGACCGCTACAAAGAGGAGAACAAGCGCTATCCGGAAGCAATGGCCCTCGTTCTGTGGGGACTCGATAACATCAAGACGCAAGGCGAAGGCGTAGCCCAGGCGCTGTGGCTGCTCGGCGTGCGCCCAGTCCGCGACGCATTGAACCGCGCGACAGGCGTCGAAGCGATATCGCTCGAAGAACTCGGCCGTCCCCGCGTCGACGTCGTGATGACCGTGTCGGGAATCTTTCGCGATCTGTTCAGTCCGACTGTGCAACTGTTGGATAAAGCAGTTCGCCTCGCGGCGAGCCTCGACGAGCTTTTAGACCAGAACTACGTTCGCAAGCACGTCCTCGAACAGATCGCACAGGATAATTGCGATACGGACGAAGCAGCGACTCGCGTTTTTTCAAATGCGCCCGGCAACTACGGCACTAACGTCAATTTCATGGTGATGGATTCGCAGTGGGAACGCGAAGAGACGCTGGGCGATCTGTTCGTGACGCGCAAGTGCTTCGCGTACGGGCGCGATTCGAAAGGACGGGCGATCGAGGGCAGGGAAGCGCGCATCGCGATGGACCGCGCCCTCTCGCGTGTCGAAGCGACCTATCAAAACATCGACACGTTTGAAATCGGACTCACCGACGTCGACCACTATTTCGAATACCTCGGTGGCGTTTCCAAGGCGGTTGAGAAGCGGGCACGGGCACGTCCGGCGATTTATTTGTCTGACAGTCTTTCGCGTGACGTAAAAATTCGATCGCTGGAGGAGACGGTCCGGCTGGAGACGCGCGCGAAGACATTGAACCCGAAGTGGTACGAAGGCATGTTGCAGCACGGATTTCGAGGCGTCGCCGAGATCGAGAACCACGTGTCAAACACGTTTGGCTGGAGCGCGACGGCGGATGCGGTTGACGATTGGATCTACTCCGAAGTGGCAAACACGTTCGTATTTGACGAGTCGATGCTGGAGCGGTTGAAGGATCTAAATCCACATTCGGTGCACTCGCTGGTCCAACGGCTGCTCGAGGCCAACGGGCGCGGTTACTGGGAGACTGACGAAGACGTGTTGGAAAAGTTGCGTGAGATCAGTAGCGATCTTGAGGACCAGTTGGAGGGCGTCGCGCCATAGAATGTCGCTGAAGATCACAGTCCTATACGTGGGTTCAAGTTTGCTGGCCCCGCTCAAGAATGCGGAGCGCGAGATCAATCGCGCGCATGGTCTCGATCTGCAAGTGGCGGCCTACAACTTCGGCTCGCCGCTAAGCGATCGCGAGTGGCAGGAAGTCGATCGCGATCTGGCCGAGTCAAATATCGTCTTCGTGATTCACGTGATGGACGGCGAGAACGCGTCGCGCCTCGTCGCTGCTCTTGAGAGTTATAAAGATCGTCACGATGCAGTCGTCGTGATCAATTGCATGCCCGACTTAATGCGACTGACTCGCATGGGCAAGTTAGACGTCGGCAAGTTTGCTGGTTGGATGGGTCGATACGTTAGGCAAGGTAAGACCAACAGCAAACATCGCCACCACCACTATTTGAAGTTGGTCGATCGCTTACCAAGCATTCTTAAGTTTGTACCAACAGCCGGCGCGCTTACCGATGCCAAGAATTACCTGTATCTCTTTTGCTACTTCCTGCAACCAACGCCGGCGAACATTCAGTCGATGCTGCTTTACGCGCTGAAGTATTACGTTCGCGACGATCGGCTCAGATGCGTCAAAACCGCGACGCCGCAGCAAGTACCCTCCGTGGCGATTTATCACCCGGATGCGAGCGAGCTGTTCGAAACGTTTGAAGATTATAAAAAGTGGTATGGAGCGAAAAAGAAAAGGCTGCTCAATCCTGAGTCAACTCTTGGACTGCTGTTGATGCGGCCGCAAGTCGTTAGTAAAACCACTAAACATTACGACGCCCTCATCCACGCAATCGAAAATGAAGGCCTGGACGTAATTCCCGCAATCGCGACATTGATGGATAACCGCGAAGCGGTCACACGTTTCTTTAACCACGGATCTAAAAAAATAAGTCAAATAGTCTCGCTGACCGGATTTAGCTTTGTCGGCGGACCGGCGATGAACGACAGCGCCGCTGCCGCGGAGTTCCTACGCGAACTAAACGTGCCGTACCGGTCGGCTGTGAGTCTTGATACGCAAACGATCGAAGCGTGGCGCGAATCGCTTACCGGATTGAATCCTATACAGGCGGGAATGCAGATCGCGATTCCCGAAATCGACGGCGCCACCGAACCGTTTATCTATGGCGGTATTCCAATCAAAGGTCAGGAACCCGCGCCGTTGGACGATCGCTGCGCGAGACTGGCCCGTCGTCTGAAACGCTGGAACAATCTGCGCACCGCTCGCCGCGACGAGATCAAACTCGCGCTCGTTTTGTTTTGCTTCCCGCCGAACAAGGGAAACATCGGCACTGCCGCCGACCTCGATGTCTTTCCCAGCGTGTGGGATTTATTGAAGCGTCTCGCCAACGAAGGTTATCGAGTCGATGTACCAAGCACACCGGAAGAGCTACGCGAACGATTACTCGGCGGAAACTCGGAACAGTTTGGCGTGGCTGCCAACGTCGCGCATCGAATGACCACGAGCGAGTACCTGCGGCTATGTTCTTACGTGAGAGACGTCGAGAAAGACTGGGGCACGGCGCCAGGTTCGATCAACTCATTTGGCCGCGAGTTGTTGATTCAAGGTCTTACACTCGGCAACGTCTTTATCGGCGTGCAACCAACTTTCGGCTTCGAAGGAGACCCGATGCGCTTGATGATGGCTCGCAGCGGATCGCCGCATCACGGGTTCATGGCCTTCTACACTTACCTTTCACAAGTGTTCAAAGCCGACGGAATAATTCACTTCGGCACGCACGGCGCGCTTGAGTTCATGCCGGGCAAACAGATTGGCCTCTCAAGTGAATGCTGGCCTGATCGCCTCATTGGCGAACTGCCAAACTTCTACGTCTATAGCGTCAACAACCCTTCCGAAGGTTCGATTGCCAAGCGCCGCTCCTACGCAGAACTGATTTCGTATCTAACTCCGCCGATCGAAAACGCCGGACTATACCGCGAGCTGGCACAACTCAAGGATCAGATAATGGCGTACCGGCAGTCGCAGAATGAAAACGAGCGAGAGAAGTTATTCGAATCGATCCAGGCGCTCAGCCAGGAGCTTCATTTTGGGTAATGCGGATTTTGAACTGCTCCGGGTCGACGCGGTGTTTAAACGCTTCAACACCGTCGATTGTAATTACGGGGATGTCGTACTGATATTTCTTTAGTAGAGCGTTATCAGATTCGATATTGACCTCTTCGAGTGTGTAGAGGGCGGAGCAGTTTGATTTTTCGATGGCTGCTTTCGCCTCGTCGCAGAGGTGACATCCGGGGCGCGAATAGACGATCACACGAGCTTTGCGCAACTGAGCAACTCCTTAATAACTTCTTGCCAGTTAATCGAGAATCAGGTTATAAATAGCGCGCCGACCACATTATATTTTGTTTGATAGGTGCGGCGCTCTTCATGTTTAAGCAAAAAATTGGCTTCACTGCGCAGAGAGTGATCCCTGTTCGTCGGGGAGTTGTATAGTTCGTCTCTGTAGGTAAAGTCGAAGTGTACCCTTGGGAAGTTCGCAACGCCTAGCAATCTGGATTTGAATCGACGGAGGTCTCGACTTGGATAGTCAAGCCGATCAAATCACGCCTGCAAGCGCGGCAGCGGTCAGCGCCCCGCCGCGGGCGTCTGCACCGGCGAAACCAGCAGCGGCGGCAGTTGTAGAGACATCCGCGGATCCCCCGGTCAACAAGATGCGACGCCGGATCGTCTGGGCGTCGATTGCCGGTGCTCTCACCACCTTCTTTCTAATGTTTGTCCGGTTCTTCCTGCCGCGGTCGATTCTCGAACCGTCCCCGCTGTTCCGGATTGGATCGCCGGCGGACTACGCGCTGGGTGTTGATACGAAGTGGCAGCAGCAGTATCGAATCTGGGTAACTCGGACTTCTGATCGTTTGTTTGTGATCTACGCCGTTTGTACACATCTCGGCTGCACACCCGACTGGAAAGCCAGCGAAAACAAGTTCAAGTGCCCGTGCCACGGCAGCGGTTACGACAGCGAAGGTATTAACTTCGAAGGACCGGCGCCGCGTCCCATGGATCGTGCGAAGGTCACGCTCGATCCGGAAGGACAGATCGTCGTCGACATCGGCACTCTTTATAAGTGGCCGAAAGGTGAGCCGACCGAGTTTAACGAAGAGAACGCATATATCAGCGTCTAATGCGAGGCATGAATCGTAGTGGCAGATAGTCCTGAGGAAAAAGAGCCAAAGCAACTGACCGCGGGTGAAGACGGCGACAAGAGCCTGGTCGCGAAGGTCAAGGACACCGCCGGTGCGCTGAAGGACCGCGCCATCGACGAGGCGAAAGGCTATTCGGATCCGCAGGATACGCAGCTCTGGAAGTCGATCTTTCGTGTTTCTCACGATCGCTCGGATCCGCGCAATCGTTCCCTCGCGATCCTGTCAAACGTCTTCCTGCACCTCCATCCGGCGAAGATCAATCGCGATGCCGTTCGCTATCCTTTCACGTGGGGCATGGGCGGCATCACGTTCTACTTGTTTATCGTGCTGACCTTCACCGGCGTCCTCTTAATGTTCTATTACCACCCGACGAAAGCCGACGCCTTCCGCGACATTCTTTATCTCGAGCACGACGTACCATTTGGAAAACTGCTGCGAAATATGCATCGCTGGGCAGCGCACCTGATGGTGATCACGACCTGGCTGCACATGTTTCGCGTGGTTTTGACCGGCTCGTACAAGCGGCCCCGCGAATTCAACTGGTGCGTCGGCGTGGTGCTGCTCGTGTTGACGCTGCTTTTGTCGTTTACGGGTTACCTGCTGCCGGACGATCAGCTCGGTTTTTGGGCGGTGACCGTGGGAACGAACATGGCACGCGCGACCCCGATGGTTGGTCACGACGGTCCTTTCGGTCCGCAGCTCGGCATGACGGCGTATAACGACGTGCGTTTCGGTTTACTCGGCGGCTCGATCGTGGATGCGAATGCGTTACTGCGTTCGTACATCTGGCACTGCATCGGCATTCCGCTCGTCGCGTCGATCTTTATGGCGGTCCACTTCTGGCGCATCCGGAAGGATGGCGGCATCTCAGGACCGGCGCCAGTGATGCTCGAATCCGAGATGAAAGCACTGGCCAAGAAGAAGTAAACGGTTTTTGACAGAAATTTCCCGCAAAGACGCCAAGGCGCCAAGAGAAGCCATGGTCAAAGCCGGTTGTGCTTTGCGTCTTTGCGCCTTTGCGGGAGATGGCTTCGGTTCTGATGAAAAGATTCATTAACAAATGGACGATTTGGGGCGCGCTTCTCGTTATCGCCGCGATCTGGGCGATCAACGTCCACGACTGGCATCAGCTTTGGAAGATTTCGTCAGCGCCTGACAACGTACCGATCGTGGCGATGCTGTTTCTGGTCCCATTCTTCACCTGGATGGGCATCAAGCAGGCGGTCGCGAACGATCGTCTGATCGTGGATCTCGAAAAAGATCCGAAGGCGGCAAAGGCGCATCACCGGAAAGTCGAACCGTGGCGGCCGGGATGGGCGCGAGAGATTCACGTGTGGCCATATCTGGTGCGCGTTGAATTTCTCGCAACGGTGATCGTTACAGTTATTCTGTTTGTTTGGTCCATCACGCTCAATGCACCGCTTGAAGAACCTGCCAATCCGAACCTGACGATGAATCCTTCGAAGGCGCCGTGGTACTTCCTCGGTCTTCAGGAAATGCTCGTCTACTTCGACCCGTGGATCGCGGGCGTGGTGATGCCGTCGCTCATCATGGTGGGATTAATGGTGTTTCCGTACGTCGATTCAAATCCACTCGGCAACGGTTACTACACGCTCCGGCAGCGACGATTTGCGTTATGGATGTTCGGCGCTGGATTTCTCCAGTGGATCGTTCTGATCGTGATCGGAACGTTTATTCGCGGACCGGGTTGGATCTGGTTCTGGCCGGGACAAACGTGGGACCACAACGCGGTCGTGTTTGATAAGAACGTCGACTTGCACGACATGATCGCGCAGAGTGCCGTTGGAAAAGCGATTGGTTTGGGCTTCCTGGCACACAATCCCGCAAAGTTCATTTTCGGGTTGCTCGTGGTCGGCGGTTTTTTCATCGTCGGCGCGCTCTTCTTCCATTGGCTGATGACAGTCGACTTCAAGCGGATCAGGTTCCGTCGTCCGTTCAAAGAAAATCTGTTTCCGAAGAATGAGTTTGAGCAGAAGCTTTTGGCGCGAACGAGTTTGCTTCAGTACCTGACATTTCAATTCTTTGCGGTGAGCGTGTTGTTGGCGTTGCCGGTGAAGTTAATTTTGCGTCTAGCGTTAACGATCAAGTACGTCTGGGTAACTCCGTGGTTCAACATCTGAGAATTCTGGAGGAAGAATCGTAGTGGCGGATTCACCAGCGCCTGGCGAGTCGCCGATCGGCGAATCATTAGCGAAGAGGGAACCCGAGTTACCTCAGCAGGATCCAATCGTCAGTCGTTCCAGCAGCGGCTGGATGCTGGTTTGCGCGCTGCTCATGACGATCTCCATCATCTGGGCGCTCTACGATGAAGCGTTTGGACAACGACCGTGGAAGTCGATGCAGCGCGAATTCGTCAGCCGCTACACCCGCTACCTCGACAGCATTAAGTCCAGAGCCGGCAAGAGCGAAGCGGAGGTCAAGGAAACCCCTGAGTACCAGCAACTCAACGACGAAGCGAATGCCGCCCGGCGGGAAATCGAGCCACGCTCAAAAGAGATCGACGCCAGCGTTAATCGCATCCAGGCGAAACTTGATGCGATCACTGAGCCTTTTCAAAACCAGCGCGGCCGCCTGACCGTCATCAACTACTACGTCGAGACTCACGAAGGGTCCGCAAAACAGAGATACCAGCGGCAGGCAGATGAAAAACGCGCCGAAATGATCACGGTCGACATGCCTTCGGATGACGGAAAGTCGACCCAAACCCAGCGCTTTAACTATGCAACGCTGGAGAAAATGTATGACGATCTGCGCGAAGAGAAGGCGCGTAACCTCGCAGAAAAAGCGGAATTGCTCAAAGGCCCGGCCGAACTCGCCAAGAAGCGCGACGACTATCTTCGCAATTATCTTATCGGCGCATCGCCGAGCGCGATCGACGGGCTGAAAGCGAAAGCTGCCAACTATGATTATTCGATTCTCGGTCACCAGATCAGCGTCGGCGCATACGAGATCGTCGATCGTTGCGAAGTATGTCACGCCGGCATTCGCGAACCGGTAGACATGGTTGCCGCAGACCTCGCACCTGATGGACCAGGTAAAACGCCCGACAGTCTGGCGCGTGCGTTTGTCAGCCATCCCAATCGCGAGGTGCTGCGAGTTCACAACCCTGAGAAGTTTGGCTGCGCTAGTTGTCATTGGGGTAATGGCCGCGCCACTACGAGCGACACTAAGGGCCACGGGCGTCATCGTTTCTGGCTGTGGCCGATGTTTGAAAAAGAGAACACCGAGGCCGGATGTCAGCAGTGTCACGCACGCGACCGCGTCACGCAGGGAGCTGACACGCTAAACCTCGGACGCGATCTTTTCGTCGAGCGTGGCTGCGTAGGTTGCCATCGTTACGAGGGTTTCGATCGCGAAACCGACTCGTTGGCGGCCGCGCGCCAAACGATCGGACAGCTTCAGGACCAGATAACCGCAAACGAGAAAGAGATTCGCGCTCTCACGCTGAAATCAGGTGACGAAAACACGCCCGAGGAAGAAGCTCCAAGATTACTGGCCCAGGCTGACACTGTTCGCGTTACGAACAGTCTGCTTGCTGCACGCATCGACCAGTTGAACCTGCAAGCAAAGTACATGATGCAGGATCAGAAGAAGGTCGGACCAAATCTAAAAGACGTTCGCGTAAAGTTGCGCAAAGAGTGGCTACCGGTTTGGCTCGAGAATCCACAGGCATTTCGACCGGGTACCAAGATGCCGACGTTCTGGCGTTTCGCCGCGCACACTGACGAAGGTCCGGACATGCGCGACAAAGACGCGGGCGATCAAATCAAGGCGATCTCCGCATATCTGTGGCAGGACAGTTTCTCTAACGCTTTGCCAACGCAGCCACGCGGAAATGCCGGCCACGGAAAAGAGTTGTTTGAAACTCGAGGTTGTATGGCCTGCCACTCGATCGGCGAGGGTACGAGCGCCGCGGGCGGTGATTTCGCCGCAAACCTTCAGAAAGTCGGTGAGAAGGCTAATTTTGATTACATCGTGCGCTGGATCTACAACCCGCGCGATCGCGTGGCTCCTTATTGTCCGAAAGAAAAACGTGACCTTACTCCTGAAGACTACGCGAAGAAGAATCTGCCGTATGTTTTTGACACTGACTTGCATTCACGCTGCCCGAACGACGGCGCCGAACTGCAGGTGCAGAACATGACGGTGATGCCAAACTTCCGTCTCTCGGAATCTGACGCACGCGATATCGCGACCTATCTGTTTTCGCTTTCGTCACCGCCGAGTTACGCCGACGCCTCTTTCATGGACGATACAAACCTGAAAGAGAAAGGCCGCGTGCTGATCAAGCAGTATGGCTGCGCGGGCTGTCACGAAATCAAAGGATTCGAAGAGGAGCAGCGCATCGGCAAAGAGTTGACGGTTGAAGGCGCAACGCCGATCGAACGACTCGACTTCGCCCTGCAAACGCACAACGCCGAAAAAGGTCACGACCCGCTACATCTCCGTAAAGACCAGGCGGAAAAACCCTGGTACAACCACAAAGGTTTCTTCGAACGAAAGATCGAGGAGCCGTCGATCTACGACGTCGGCAAGGAGAAGGATCCGAAAGACAAGTTGAGGATGCCTGAGCCATACCTGACGGAAGAATGGCGGGTTGCACTCACGACGTTCCTGTTGGGTAGCGTGGGTCAGGAAGGCGCGAATGTACCGAGCACGCTTTTCTACACGCCTCAGGATCAGCGGCGGCAGGATATTCAGAATGGCTGGTGGGTGATCAAGAAGTATAACTGCCAGGGTTGTCACCAGCTTCAGATTGGTGAGCGTTCGGTCGCGCAAGGTCTGCCGATGTTTCAGACGCCGGAAGGGAAGGACCTGCTTCCGCCGCGGTTGACGAGCGAAGGCGCGCGTGTCGATCCGACGTGGTTGTTGAAGTTCCTGAACGATCCTTCGTTGAGCGGCGAGAAAACACCCGCGCAGCAGCAGGCGATCAATGCTGCGGCTTCGCCAACCCGCCAGGCCCCCTTGCAAATAGGGGCGCAAGCGGGCGCGCAGGCAGTTGCGCAACCGGGTGCGCAGCCGACCGCGTCGCCGGCGAGTCCGGCCGCCGGAGCAGCGAACCAGGCAATGCGATTGCGACCGCAACCGGGACTCGATCGCAACGGCGTGCGTCCGTATCTGAAGTTTCGCATGCCGACGTTCAACTTCTCCCCCAACGAGTTGCAGATCCTTGTACGGTTCTTCATGGCGATGTCGGGCCAGCAGGATCCATATATCAAGGAGCCGATGCCGCCGCTGACAGCGCAGGAGAGGATTGCCGCGCGTGACATGTTCACGTCCGGAACGCCGTGTTTGAAGTGTCACATGACGGGCGATGCGGCACACGACGAAAGAGCGATCGCGCCGAACTTCCTGATTGCGGGCGAGCGGCTTAAACCCGAGTGGACGTTCCGCTGGCTGCTCGATCCGTTACAGATCAGTCCTGGTACAGCGATGCCGGGGGGATTGTTCAAGAAAGAGGGTGAACGGTGGGTGGTCAATCTGCCCAATCCACCAGCGACCGCGGCTGCTTATCACGGCGATCACGCGCGTCTTCTAGTGCGTTACATGTTTCTGATGACGCCCGAAGAGCAACGGGCCTTGTCGGCTACCGGTCCTGCTACAACGGCGGCGCCAGCGGCGACGACGCAAAACCACGCGCGGGCGAAACGAAGAAGATCGAGTCAGCACCACCGGCGACCTCGCGGACAGGCCGCGTTAGGCCGTCGTGCTGCGCGCGCGATAAGCGCGATATAGGTTTTAGCAAACGGGATTTCAATAGCTTGTGGCGCGTTCCGCTTTCATGCGGCTTCCGTGCTACAGTTAACGCGAAAGTCATCTTATTTTGGAGGAATTGATCATGAATAAGCAGACAAAAGTCTGGCTTGTGTTATCGATTGCACTGTCGCTCCTCGCGCTGGGCTCTGCCTGCGGAGGTTCGAAGGATTCCGGAACGAATGCGCCCGGTAGCGCCGGCACTGAGTCAGCCGCCGGTGGGCCATACAGCGGTCCGACCGGGACAATCGCGGGTGTGGTGAGTTACGAGGGAACTCCGCCAGCGCCGAAGAAGATTGATACGACGGCGGATGCCGCTTGCGGTAAAGCGAATCCCAACCTCGTGACCGACGACACGATCGTCACCGACGGTAAACTGGCCAACACGTTCGTTTACATCAAGGACGGGACGGCGGAAGGCGGCAAGAAGCTTACCGACTATACATGGTCAACTCCCGCGACGGCTGTTCAGCTCGATCAAAAGGGTTGCCACTATGCGCCGCACGTATTCGGTGTTCAGACAAACCAGAAGATCAGCATCACGAACAGCGATCAAACCCAGCACAACATTCACTGGATTCCGAAAGGTAACCCGGAATGGAACCAGTCGCAGCCCAATGGCGCACCAGCAATCGAGAAGACCTTTACTCGACCGGAAGTGGTGATCCCCGTGAAGTGCAACCAGCACCCGTGGATGAAAGCCTACATCGGCGTAATGAGAACGCCATTCTTCGCAGTGAGCGGAACTAACGGCGCGTACGAAATCAAAGGCGTACCGCCGGGCAAGTACACCGTCGTGGCGTGGAGAGAAGGCGGCGCGAACGGCACAGAGAAGACGTTCGAAGTTACCGTGCCCGCCAACGGTTCCGGCAAGGCTGACTTTTCGTTCGGTTCAGGCCCTGCGACGACTTCAACCAAGCCGTCACTGACGATGATGCCGGCGATCGAGTTCCCGATGTTGCACAAATAGCCACTTAGTGCTCGTTTTAGGAGAGGTTTCCCGCAAAGGCGCAAAGACGCGAAGCAGACAACAAGAGAAGTGTTTAGCTCAAATCCAACTCTTTGCGTCTTTGCGCCTTTGCGGGAACCTGCCAGTTTTTAAGAAGCTTCATGAGTAAAGGCCTTAATCGTTTCGCCATTCTCGTCGCAAGCGCGACCTTTTTCCTGATCATCGCCGGAGCGCTCGTCACCAGCAACGACGCTGGACTGGCGACGTCTGATTGGCCGCTGTCGAACGGCCAGTTTCTTCCGCCGATGGTCGGGAACATGTTTTACGAACACGGTCACCGGATGATCGCGACGACCGTTGGTCTGCTGACGATCGGGCTAGCGATTTATATTCGCTTTAGCGACAAGAGATTCTGGGTTTGGCGGCTGGGGTTTTTTGCTTTGTTCGCCGTCATCGTACAAGGGATACTTGGCGGATTGACTGTAAAGATGATGCTTCCGCTTGGTGTTTCTGCCGCTCACGCCACACTCGCACAACTGTTTTTCTGCACGACAGTCAGCCTGGCGGTTTTTACTTCCAGAAGCTGGATCGAAGCGGGCCCGTTACGGGAAGAGCAGGCAAGTACTCCGCTTCGTCACATGTGCACGATCGCGCTGGTGATGATCCTTGTGCAATTGGTGCTGGGCGCCTCACTACGTCACTCGGCAAAGTGGGACCAGCATCTACCTGTCCAACTGATTGTGGCGCACATCGTTGGCGCATTTGCCGTTACGGTCGCACTTGGCGGCACTGCGTGGAGCGTGCTGCGCCGTCATCCAGGCGTGACGTTTCTCACCAGGCCGGCGACGATCGCACTCGTGCTGCTGGTGGTCCAACTATTTCTCGGCGTGGCCTCGTACCTAACGCGACTGGGTTCGCCGGGCGATCCGCAACCGTTACATCCGATGATTGGAATTACTGTCGCGCACGTGGCCTGTGGCGCGCTGCTTTTCGCGACGACAATAGTTTTGACTTTAAGGACGTACAGAGTGCTTCCGGCTTCGGAAGCGCCGATGGAATTGGCTGCCAGGCCTCAGGAGTCGTAGCTCAAGAATGGAAGAGTTTGCAATCGATCTGCGTAGTCCGGTAGTCGCGGTGATGGAGCGGCCTCGTTTGTCGTCCCGCGAACGCGTCTCCGCCTACGTCGAACTCACAAAACCTCGAATCACGTTTTTGATCGTGTTGACGGCCGCGGCCGGGTTCGCGCTCGCTTCAGCAGGAAGCATCAATTACACGGCGATGTTGAGTGCGATGTTCGGCATTGGTCTGCTGTCCTCGGGAATCGCAACGCTCAACCAATACGCGGAACGAGATCTCGACGGGTTGATGCGCCGCACGGCCACCCGACCGCTGCCCGCAGGCAAGCTTGCGCCGTGGGAGGCACTGGCGTTCGGCGCCGGCATAACAATCGCCTCCGAGATCTATCTCCTCGTTTTCGTCAACCCGTTGACGGCATTACTCGGGTTGACGGTGATCGCCGGTTACGTTTTTGCCTACACGCCTTTGAAGACCAGAACATCGCTTTCGACGATGGTCGGTGCGTTTCCTGGCGCTGTACCGCCGTTGATCGGTTGGACCGCAGCACGTGACTCATTGAGTCTCGAAGGCTGGGTGCTGTTTGCGATCCTGTTTCTGTGGCAGTTCCCACATTTCCTGGCGATCGCGTGGATGTATCGCGAAGATTACAGCCGCGCGGGGATTCTCATGCTGCCCGTCGTCGAACCTGACGGTCGTGTGACGGCGCAGCAAATCGTGGTTTACACGCTGATGCTCTTACCCGTCAGCCTGTTACCAACTTTTCTCGGAATGTCGGGCAAGATTTATCTTGTAGGCGCCGTGCTACTCGGACTGCTCTTTCTCTACAGCAGTCTGCGCGCGGCGTTCTCAATGTCACGGCAACAAGCGCGCAGGTTGCTGTTGGCATCGGTTCTCTATTTGCCGCTTCTGTTTATCTTAATGGTTTTGAATAGGTAATGTCCGGGCAGTTGCCGTGACAGATACCCAACTAAGGAGAGGTAACCGATGGGACGAGTTCTTGCGGTTATTATCTGGATCATCACAATACTATCAGTCGCCCTGTTCTTGAACAGGAAGTGGTGGTTTCCCGAAGGTATATCCGAGCACACGCCAGCCTACGATCGCCAGTTTCTGATAACCATTCTGGTTGTCGGCATTTCCTTCGTGGCCGCGCAGGTCGCTCTGGGCTGGGCCATCTGGAAGTTTCGCGACACAGGAAAGCCCGGCGACCGCGCCGTCTATTCACACGGCAGCAACCGGCTTGAAGTGCTGTGGACCGTTATCACCGCGGTCATCTTCATTGGTTTGGCGGTGATGGGCCAAAGCGTGTGGGCTTCGTTGCGACTACACGATGCGCCCCCGGGCTCGTACACCGTCGAAGTCGTGGCGCAGCAGTTTCAATGGAACTTCCATTACGCCGGCGCCGACAACAAATTCGGTCGGACCGATCCAAGCCTGATCGACGATGGCGCACTGAACTTCGTCGGCCTCGACCCTGAAGACCCTGCTAGTTCAGACGACGCAGTCACGGCAGCCTTGGCGATTCCCGTGAACCGTCCAGTTGAGCTGAGACTGCGCTCGAAAGACGTTATTCACAATTTCTGGGTGCCGCAGCTCCGCTTCAAGCAAGACCTCGTTCCCGGCATGGAGATCAAGGTCAACTTCCAGGCCAACCGGGTCGGGAAGTATGAACTGGCGTGTGCCGAGTTGTGCGGCCAACTGCATTTCAAGATGAAGAGCTACATGCTTGTTCTGCCGGAAGAAGAACTGCGTGCGCTTCAGGTGTTGTCGCAAGAGCAATTTCAGGCACGCGTGGCAGAACTGCTGAACCAGTATCAATTACCAGCTAACTAATTCTTTAAATCCGTGTTCTCTTAAGTCGATTAGCGAGGAGAGACGACAAGATGTCAGAAAGTCACGAGGGTGTACACAGGCATCCGGCGCCAACGAGCTTCATTCGCAAGTACATTTTCAGCGTCGACCATAAGGTCATCGGCATTCAATACATCATGCTGGCACTCGCGGCAGTTGTGGTCGGCATGGTCATGTCGCTGCTGATGCGCTTGAACTTGTCGTGGCCGGGGACCAGTTGGCCCATTTTGGAAACGCTGTTTCCCACGGGAGCGCCCGGCGGCATCATGACGCCGGAGTTTTACCTGTCGCTCGTGACCATGCACGGCACCATCATGGTGTTCTTCGTGCTGACGACCGCACCACAGGGTGGTTTCGGCAACTATTTTCTGCCGATTCAGATCGGCGCTGAAGACATGGCGTTCCCTGTGCTCAACATGCTGTCGTTCTGGGTAACCCTCGTGGGCTTCATCGTGATCTTGCTGGCGATCGTCGTGGAGGGTAACCAATCGATCGGGGCGTGGTTCGCGGGGCTTGGGCCGTCATTCGCAGGCGGAAGCGGCACCGTTGGACCAATCGGGGGGTGGACAGGTTACGCGCCGCTCAGTGCGCTTGGAAAGATTGCCGGTCCCGGACAGGGCGCGGGGATGAATCTGTGGGTGATCAGTATCGCGATCTTCTGCGTCGGCTCATTACTGGGAGCGCTTAACTTCATCACCACGCTTTTGAACATGCGCACGAAAGGCATGTCGCTCATGCGCATGCCGCTCACTTGCTGGGCATGGTTCACGACCGCAGTCCTCGCGCTGCTCTCATTCCCGGTGTTGCTCGGCGGCGGCATCCTGTTGCTACTCGATCGAACCGCCGGCACCAGCTTCTTCATTCCAGGCGGACTGTACGTCAGCGGCCTTCTTTCGGGCAGCCATCCGAACTTCCCGCTGCACACTGGCGGTTCACCGATTCTGTGGCAGCACCTGTTCTGGTTCTTCGGACACCCGGAAGTCTACATCGCGATCCTGCCCGGCATGGGCGCAACATCGCACATCCTTTCCACCTTTGCGCGCAAGCCGGTGTTTGGTTATCGCGCGATGGTCTTCGCGATCTTCGCGATCGGCCTGCTCGGCTTCTTCGTGTGGGGCCACCACATGTTCATCAGCGGCATGAGCCCGTATTCCTCGATCGCGTTCTCGATACTGACGCTGTCGATCGGCGTGCCGTCCGCGGTCAAGACATTCAACTGGCTCGGCACACTGTGGGGTTCGAGGATTCGCTTTACGACGGCGATGTTGTTTGCACTGGGCTTCGTTTCGCTGTTTGTTTCGGGTGGCATCACGGGGTTGGTGCTTGGACAGAGCTCACTGGATCTGGCCATGCACGACTCCTACTTTGTGACTGCTCACTTCCACCTCGTAATGGGCGTTGCTTCGATCTTCGGTATGTTTGCGGCAACCTACTTCTGGTTCCCGAAGATGTTTGGACGTTTCATGAGTGAACGCATCGGCAGGATCCACTTCTGGCTCACGTTCATCGGCGTCTATGCGATCTTCGTCCCGTTCCATACGATGGGAATCCGGGGCATGCCGCGCCGCTTTTCGAGTTTTGCTGAATACGAGTTTCTGAGGAATGTCGACCCGCTGGTGCTGCTGGTTTCAATCGCGGCCATCATCACCATCGCGGCACAGTTGCTTTTCTACTACAACGTCTTTTTGAGCATGTTCAAAGGCGAAAAGGCCGGCGACAATCCGTGGGAAGCGACGACGCTGGAATGGAACACATCATCGCCGCCGCCGCACGACAATTTCGCCGGTGTGTTACCTACTGTCTATCACGGCCCCTACGAGTTTGCGGTACCTGGCGCGCCGAAAGACTACGTGATGCAGACTGATATAGAAGCAGAGGTGCCAGACGGTAATGGCCACAATGGTCACAAGCACTAGACCACCGGCAATTAAGAAAGACGCCGGTGCAGGCCCGGGATTTCCGGGACCAAATGGAAACGGATCGAAACGCGGCGGAAGCTTCCGCGATCCGGAGTCGCATGCCAACCGATATCGCATCGGCATGTGGGTCGCGCTCGCGTCGGTGACGATGATGTTTACGTCGCTGAGCAGCGCGTATATCGTGCGCGCAAACTCAGCGAACGACTGGGTTTCGTTGCCGATGCCGCGTGTGCTGATCATTAGTACCATTTTGATTCTGGCGAGCAGCGTCACGCTCGAGCTCGCGCGCCGCAAGTTGAGACGATCGTTAACGAGCGCGTACACGCAGTGGGTAGTCATCACCGTGATGCTCGGCGTTGCGTTTCTGGCGACGCAGTTATTTGCCTGGCGACAACTAAAGGCGTGGGGTCTTTACATGTCGAGCAATCCCCACAGCTCTTTCTTCTACCTGTTGACGGGCGCGCACGCCGTACACCTGGCCGGGGGTTTAATCGGTCTTAGTTTCCTGTGGCTGCGTTCGCGTTCAGTTACGAGCGAATCTGCCGTGCTGACGAAGCAGGCTTCGGCGGACGCAGTGACGATCTACTGGCATTTCATGGACGCTCTTTGGATCTACCTATTCCTACTCCTATTCCTTTGGAGGTGACAGGTGAGCACTGAAGCACGTGCAGACTTTTTTCCAGCAGCGGATTGGGAAGGCGGCGCCCTCCCGTATCGAGTCGGCCATCGCAAGTTGGGGATGTGGCTGTTTATCGTCTCCGACTCGCTGACGTTTTCGGCGCTTCTCATCGGCTACAGTTACTTGCGCGCGTCGAACGTGTGGCCCACACCATTTCCGTTCTACCCGAGCATCGTCTTTGCCTCGGTGATGACCTTCTGCCTGCTGTCGTCGAGCTTGACGATGGTGTTTGGCGTGTCGGCATCCAGTAAAGGCGACAAGGCGAAGGCGCGAAAGTGGATCCTGGCAACGATATTCTTCGGTGCTGCGTTCGTGGTGCTGCACTTGATCGAGTGGAATCACTTGATTCACCAGGGAATGCGGCCATTTTACCTGCCCGAATCATGGGTACAGGCGTTTACAACTACTGACGGCATACCGCCGAGTCCCTTGTTTGGTGCGACGTTCTTCACGATTACCGGCTTGCACATGTTTCACGTTGCAACTGGTGTGATTTATCTCGCGGTCGTAGCGGCCCGCGTCAAAAAACTGAAACATGAAGACGTCGAGATCAGCGGCTTGTACTGGCACTTCGTCGACCTCGTCTGGATGTTTGTTTTCCCGTTGATCTACATCATGTCGGTAGATATGCACGGACATCTGGCCGGTGTGGCCGGTCACTAAGCCACTCAGGAAGGAGCGTAAATGAACGCACACGCAGAAGAACATTTTGCCGGCAGCAACAAGTTGTTCATTTCGATCTGGGTTTGGCTGGTGGTGCTTACCCTCATCGAGATTTTTCTGGCGTACAGGCCGATGTCGACAGCGATCATGCTGACGATCCTGCTTGGCTTGTCGATAATCAAAGCGGCGCTGATTGTTGCTTACTTCATGCACTTGAAGTTTGAGCGGTTGAGCCTGATTCTCACATTGGTGCCGATGCTGGTAGTCTGTATCTGTTTGTTGTTTGTCTTCTTCCCCGACAGTTTTCGATCGGCGGGTTTGCGGTACCAGTTCAAGCAACCGCCGCCGGTGGCGCCACCTCCGGTTGAGGAATTTTGATGAATTTGCGCGGATGGCGATCGTTGTTGGTCGTTTTGGCGGCGGGCATCCTCCTGCTTTTCACGTGTGTTGACGTGGAAGCGCAGTGTTCGATGTGCCGAGCGTCGTTGACCAACTCAGCCAACGCTCGCCTGGTGCGCGGTCTTAATCTCGGCGTGCTGGTGTTGTTGGTGCCGCCGGTGACGATCTTCTGTTCGATCTTTGTAATCCTGAGGCGTTATCGAGGAAATGGCTGACGATAATCCCCTCGCTATCGACGTGGAAAAACAGACGACGCGCGGTCGCGCGTGTCCGCGCTGCGGCGGGAAGATCATTCCGTCGAACCGCGCAGTCTACGAAGCGACGGCAAATCCGGAGGGCGGGTTTCCTATTTGGCAGTGCGAACGGTGCGGCTACGAGGAA
>DASRPN010000221.1:0-23820 GCA_035646355.1 Pyrinomonadaceae bacterium
ACGGTGGCTGACGGCACAGCACCAGTGTTAACGGTGCCGGCAAACATCACGGTCAACCTGCCGCTCAACTCGACGGCAACGTCGATGGCGGTCACATTTACACCGACGGCAACCGACAATTGTTCGGGCGCAGTCACGATCGTTAGCACTCCGGCGTCGGGTTCAATTTTCAACGTCGGTACGACGCCTGTCTCTGTCGAGGCCACTGATGCTGCGGGCAACAAGACGACTGGAACCTTCAACGTCACTGTCCTTTACAACTTCACTGGCTTTTTCTCGCCAGTGGATAATCTGCCCACGATGAACGTTGTAAATGCCGGAAAGGGAGTACCGGTGAAGTTCAGCCTGAGTGGTAACAAGGGCTTGAGCATCTTTGCCGCCGATTATCCGATTTCAGTTGTCATCAACTGCGACGGAAGCGGTGAGGATGAGATCGAACAGACACTGAACGCCGGTCAAAGCAGCCTGAGCTACGACTCTGCTACAGACACATACATTTACGTTTGGAAGACGCAGAACTCGTGGGCAAATACTTGCCGCCAGTTGATCGTCAAGCTCAACGACGGCACAGAACACAGAGCGAACTTCAGGTTTAGGTAAACAAGGAATATCGTGGGGAGAGTACGTTCTACTCTCCCCACACGGAATTGTCCCGATGCATGAAAGAACTGCAAGGAGCATCAGTGAGAGACATCTACTTCATAGTCGAACTCAAGTCTGGTCGCTTACTTGTAAACGACAAGACGGCACAAATCTTAGGTGACGTCATCAGCAAACACTCTGAAACATTAAGGAGAGCTCAATCATGAGTAGGATTCGATTTACTTTAATAACCTTCGGCTTAGTGATGTTCATCCTCGCCGTAGCATCAACGGGCCAGGCGCAAGCGACACGTACTTGGGTGTCAGGCGTCGGAGATGATGTCAATCCGTGCAGCCGCACTGCCCCTTGTAAGACTTTCGCTGGCGCAATCTCAAAGACCGCAGCCGGTGGCGAAATTGACGCGCTCGATCCAGGGGGTTTTGGTGCAGTCACGATTACAAAGAACATCCTGATTGACGGCACAACGGGTGCGGGCTTCGGCTCGATCCTCGCTAGCGCCACGAATGGCGTAAACGTCAACGACAGTGCAACGGGCGCACCAAACACGATTGTGGTGAGACTTCGCAATCTGTCGATCAACGGCGCCGGCACGACTCTCGGCATCAACGGCGTGAACTTCACGTCGGGTGCGACGGTCCACGTGGAGAACTGTACGATTAGGAACTTCTCGGGCGCAGGCATTCGCGTGGCCACGCCTCAGCCTGCGAGACTGATCGTGAATCAGACGACCATCTCAGAGATCACTGGTCAGGGCATCGAGTTTGCCGGCACCAATGCCGCAAATGATGCTGGTGTCATCGATAACACGACCATCACGCGAAGCGGCGCCGGTGTACGAATTTCCAACCGCGCGAGTGTTGCGATCAGCAACTCAAACATTTCGGTTAACAACGCCATCGCGTCCACCACGGGTGTCATTATCACCGCGGCAGTTGGGGGCAGCGTCATTGACCTCGAAAACTGCCAGGTCAATTTCAACTCCGTCGGAGTTCAACCGAATGCAGGCAACACCATTCGTTTAAGCAACACGCACATGACCGGCAATGGGAATGCCCTGAACTTTAATGGTGGGACCATCGCGTCCTTCCAAAACAACAGAATTGCGGGTAATGCGGCTGGCGAGAACTTCGCTTCGCTGACCGATATTATCCAGCAGTAAGCCGGATGAATTAATCGGCGCTTTATCTTGTTTCGAAAACCCCGCTGGCCCGTTTAGTGGCCGGCGGGGTATCTTTTTTGCGTCATGACTGCGATCATCAGAGTCGAGGATCTTTGCAAGCAGTATCGTATCGGCAGCGAGAATGCATATCACGATACCCTGCGCGAAGTTCTGACGGGTGCTCTTCGTGCGCCGTTCCGTCGCACCAATGGCCGGAAAAGTTCAACAACCGATGGCTCGGACGACACGTTCTGGGCGCTTAAGGACGTCAGCTTTGAAATCACGCCGGGTGAGATCGTAGGCATCGTCGGCCGCAACGGCGCCGGCAAATCAACCCTTCTGAAAGTACTCTCGAGGATCACAGAACCCACAAAGGGCCGTGTTCAAATCTACGGTACGATTGCGAGCCTGCTTGAAGTTGGTACCGGTTTTCATCCCGAACTTTCCGGTCGTGAAAATATCTTTCTCAACGGCGCCGTGCTGGGAATGAAGAGAGTAGAGATCTCGCGGAAGTTCGACGAGATCGTTGCGTTCTCTGAACTCGAGAAATTTATCGATATTCCAGTCAAACGTTATTCAAGTGGCATGTACGTGCGGCTGGCTTTTGCCGTCGCGGCCCATCTCGAACCTGACATTCTCATCATTGACGAAGTCCTCGCCGTCGGCGATGCAGCCTTTCAGAAGAAATGTTTGGGGAAGATCAGTTCTGTCGCGCGTCAGGGACGAACAGTGCTGTTCGTCAGTCATAACATGGTGGCGGTGAAGTCGCTGTGCACTCGCGCCATTCTGCTGAAGACGGGCGTGCTTGTTGAGGACGACGATCCGGCACGAGTTGTGAATCAGTATCTCGGAGCGGGGCGTGCCAGCCGTGCTGAAACTGTGTGGGCGGATCCGATGCAGGCGCCAAGCACGCCCGCTTTTCGATTGCATTCGGTGCGTGTGCGGAACGACAGCGGCGAGATAACCAGCGAACTAAGTACGCGCGAAGCTTTCAGTGTTGAGATCGACTACGTGAACCTTTCAGCAGGATCAGCACTCGGAGCGACTGTTTTGCTCTACAACAGCGACGGCGTTCATGTACTGAGTTCCCTAAGCAATCGAGAACCAAATTGGCATGGCCGCGCGTTTCCGAAAGGACTGTTTCGCAGCACTTGTTACTTCCCCGGAGACATCTTACCAGAAGGGCGCTTCGACGTTTCAGTCTTGGTGTGGGCAAACAACTATACAATTTCGCATCGCGAAGATTATGTTGTAGAGTTTGACATGCACGAATCGGTCGACGCACGCGCCGATTATTTTGGCAATTGGTCAGGTGTGGTGCGTCCACTCTTGGATTGGGAAACGCAGTGCCTCGAAGCATCTGAAACGCATCGCGACTAGTCTCGTCTTCAGCTTCGCCAGCACGACACTCCGATGGTGGTGACTTACGTCTCACGAATTGAGGCTCTGGCAGCCGTGGGTAAGAAGATCCCCGACGTAGAGGTCGTACTGGATCTTGGCCCAGGCATTTGTCCGCAGCCATTTATCAAGAAACCCTACGCGCATATCTGCGTTGAAGCGCACGGTCCGTACGTGGAGCGTCTAAGACGTGAGGTCGCTGACGATCCGAAATTCGTCTTTATCAACGCTCCCTGGGATGAGGTTATTTCAACGCTCCCGGACAAATCCGTGGACACGGTGTTCGCTCTCGACTTCATCGAACACTTGGAAAAGGCCGATGGTTTCCGGATGCTTCGGGAAGCGGAACGTGTAGCTCGCTGTCAGGTTGTTGTCTATACGCCGCTTGGTTTCTTTCCGCAAAGCTACGACGATCCGGACAAGCCCGACCGCTGGGGCATGGACGGGGGCAAATGGCAAACGCACCGTTCCGGTTGGGACACGCAGGATTTCGGCGAGCAGTGGGAGTTTGTGATTTGTTCTGACTACATCCATCACGACGAGGACAATCAGCTTTTGGACGAACCGATGGGTGCGTTTTGGGCGATTCGTAATCTAGGCCCGGCGCGCGCTCCGCGGTACCTCGTGATGGAAGATGTCTCTGCGTGGGCGCACTTTAAAAAGACTCTGGAACGTGGTCTACCACAAGCTGCTTATACGGGTTTGAGTTCGGTGTGGCGCAGACTACCGCGAATTGGTCGCACCCAGATGCCCAAACGCATCAACTGATGAAGGTCTTAATTCTCGGCGGCTCCGGCATGTTGGGGCACAAGTTATCGCAAGTCCTGGGCGAACGCTTCGATACCCTGGCCACCTTCCGAAGCTCGTCCGCTGTTGGAGTGTACTATCCTCGACACATTGTTTGTGGTGTATCCGCAGAAGATTTCGAAACCGTTGAAAAAGCTCTGACCGCATACGAGCCTGACGTAGTCGTCAACTGCATCGGGATCGTCAAACAAGACGAGGCGGCGAAAGATCGCTTTCAGAGCATTGCCATCAATTCGCTCTTTCCGCATCAGTTGGCCCGGGCGTGCGGTGCGCGCGACATCCGGCTCATTCATTTGAGCACCGACTGCGTCTTCAGTGGCCGGCATGGTAAGTATAAAGAGGACGACGTCTCTGATGCCGAAGATATTTACGGGCGTTCAAAGTGGCTAGGCGAGTTGGATTACGATCACTGCTTAACGATCCGCACGTCGATGATCGGCCGCGAGCTTAAAGGTTCCCATGGTCTGATCGAATGGTTTCTCAGCCAGCGTGGCAAACGAGTGCGCGGTTTCAAACGAGCGATCTTTAGTGGTTTCACGACTGTCGCACTAAGCGAAACGATCGGAAACATCATCGCCAACGGGGACGGGTTACACGGCGTGTGGCACGTGGCCGCCGACGCCATCAATAAGTTCGATTTGCTTTCGCTGGTAAAGCAAGCGTTTCAAGTGGATATTGAGATAGAGCCGGACGAAAGCTTTGTTTGCGACCGTAGTCTTGACGATAGTCGCTTCCGCGCGCATACGGGATTTACGCCCCCGTCCTGGCAACAAATGATCGATCGCATGGCACGCGATACCACTCCTTATGATGAGATCAGGAGAACTCAATGCTGAACGGTAAGAGAGTCTTGGTAACGGGCGGCACCGGTTCGCTTGGCAAAGTGCTGGTGCGCAGGCTTCTCGCCCGCGAGATGGGCATGCCAAAGCAGATTACCGTGTTCTCGCGTGATGAAGCCAAACAGCATTCAATGCGTCTTGCGTTTGAGCGACTGCGAATCGCGACTGACGAAGTTATCTATCACAACTTTGAACGCCTGCTTCAGTTTCGGATCGGCGACGTGCGCGATCCTCATAGCGTCACGACCGCGCTGAAGGATGCAGACGTTGTCTTCAATGCCGCGGCGCTGAAGCAAGTGCCCTCATGCGAATATTTTCCTTACGAGGCGGTGCAAACAAACATCACGGGAGCGGAGAACATAATCCGTGCAATCCGCGAGAGCAGGATCCCGGTTGAGACGGTCGTCGGTGTTTCAACTGACAAGGCGTGCAAGCCGGTCAACGTAATGGGAATGACGAAAGCGATCCAGGAGCGGTTGTTCGTTCGCGCAAATCTCGACGCAGACGAGACGCGTTTCATCGGTGTTCGCTACGGCAACGTGCTCGCGTCGCGCGGATCGGTCATTCCGCTTTTTCACGAACAGATTCGCCACGGCAGGCCGATTACGATCACCACTTCCGACATGACGCGATTTCTACTGAGTTTGGAGCAAGCGGTGGATACGATTTTTGCGGCCTTACGTGACGCTGCGCGAGGTGAGATTTACATTCCGCGTGTACCGTCAGCAAAAGTGACGGACGTTGCCGCCGCGCTGATCGGCGATCGTAAAATCGAAACGGTAATAACCGGAATACGCCCGGGGGAAAAGATTCACGAGATTCTCGTGTCAGAGGAAGAAGCACATCGCACTGTCGAGCGCGGCGACTATTATGTTATTCAGCCGATGTTGCCTGAGCTGCTCCCGGCCGACAAGATCGACAATCCCATCGGTCGTGAATACAGCTCCGCTGACAATGTGATGTCGCGCGCGCAGGTAACCGAACTCTTGCAACGGCACAAACTGATGGTCGGAGATCGATTTGTCTATGAGGAAGACCTGCTCGCATGAAGGTAATGACCATCCTGGGTACGCGGCCCGAAATCATCCGCCTCAGTCGCATCATTGAAAAGCTCGACCACCTTGCTGACCCACATGTTCTCGTTCACACGGGTCAGAACTTTGAACCAAATCTCAGCGACCTCTTTTTCGAACAGTTAAAGATACGTAAACCAGATCACTATCTCGGTGCGCGCGGGGAGTCGTTTGGTGAGCAGATCGGGCAGATCATTTCGTTGTCTGAACGCGTGATGGTCCAGGAACAACCGGATCTGTTGTTGATTCTTGGAGACACTAACAGCGCACTGTCAGCCATCGTCGCAAAGCGATTGGGAATTCCGGTCTATCACATGGAGGCTGGAAATCGGTGTTACGACGATCGCGTGCCGGAAGAGGTCAATCGTCGCATTGTGGATCACAGTAGCGACGTACTAATGCCGTATACGGAACGGAGCCGGATGAACCTGTTGCGCGAAGGGATTGAGGGACGGCGTATCTTCGTCACGGGCAATCCGATTCATGAAGTTATCGAGCACTTTGCGGACGAGATCGCGCAATCGGAGGCGCTTACGAGTCGCGCGCTGGAGCCGCGAAAGTATTTTCTCGTTACCATGCATCGGGCTGAGAATGTTGACATTGAGGATCGTCTGCGTTCGCTCGTCGAAGCACTTCAGGCGTTACATGACGAGTACCAGTTGCCGGTTATTGTGAGTAGTCATCCACGCACGCGTGGTGTGATGAGGCGGTTCAATCTCGCGCCCGAGACGTTGCGAGGAGTCCACTTCGAGGACGCTTTTGGCTTCTTCGATTTCATAGCTCTCGAAAGAGGCGCCTTTTGTGTGCTTAGCGATTCCGGCACGGTGCAGGAAGAGTGCTGTATCTTTCGCGTCCCGAACGTCACCGTGCGTGACGTGACGGAGCGACCGGAAACGATCGAGTGTGGCAGCAACATATTGAGCGGTGTGGAACGAGAGACCATTCTGCGCTGCGTACGCACCGTATTGGACCAGGAACCTAATTGGACGATTCCTCCCGAATATCTCGTGCCGCACGTCAGCGAAACCGTCGTCAAGATCGTGATGGGTATTCCGGGCGGCCATGTCAGTGAAACACGGATTTATTAAATTCCTTGTCGCCGAATGAAGTTCGCCCTCATATCCAACGTCTTGCCGCCCTCAGAATCTGCACACGCGGCGATCATTTGCCGGTTACTGCGAGATCTCGATCCTGACACGTACTGCCTGCTCTCGTCGGCTGATTACACAAACAATAACGGTCCAAACTACAGCGGACGTCTTCCAGGCAAGTACTATCATCTGCCGCCCCATTTTCAGTTCACTCGGGGTCATCGTTTCGGGCTGCAAAGCTTGCGGGAAAAAGTGAATCTCGCGATCGGTGTCGTGCTTCGGAGCAGGACCATCAGCCGCATCTTGAAACGCGAAAGGTGCGACACGGTAATTGTATGTACCGGCGGTCGTGAAATCCTCGACTTTCCGGCAGCGTATCTGGCAAGCCGGCTGACCGGTGTCCGATTCTACGCATACTTGTTGGACCAATATTCCCACATGGTTTCGTACGTCCTCGGCAACAGCTACTTACGGCACCTCGAATCCCGGATTTTAAAAGGCGCGACGGGGGTGATTGTTCCGAACGAGTTCCTGCGCGATGAACTTCGCCGGCGGTTCAACGTCGAAGCGGTTGTAATTCACAACATGTGTGACCTTGGACCCTACGAACAGGCACCCGAAGACGAGACAAATGAAACTGGCGAGACGCAAATAGTCTATACCGGCGGTGTTGGACCATTGCACTACGATGCTTTTCGCAATCTGCTAACCGCTATTAAATTACTGGAAGGCAAAAACGTTCGGCTGCACCTGTATACGCCTCAACCCCGCGACAGCGTTGAGAAAGAAGGAATCGCGGGATTACAGGTAGTTTTTCACGAGCACCAGCCCGTGTCCGCCGTGCCGCGAATCCAGCAAGGAGCTGACATTCTTTTCCTGGCGTTAGCGCTCAACTCTCAGCATCCGGATATCGTCAGGACTGCAATGCCCGGCAAGATGGGTGAATATCTAGCGTCCGGTCGTCCCATCCTGGTCCACGCACCGCCTGATTCGTTCGTTGCGTCGTACTTCCGACATTACGAATGCGGGCTCGTCATAGATCAAAGCGACCCTGCGCAACTAGCTCGTGCGATCGATTCATTAATCAACGACGCCGATCTCCGAAAGAGCCTTGGCGCTCGCGCGCGTGATCGTGCCAAAGCAGATTTCGATCAGGTCAAGGAGCAGGCGAGGTTTACCCAGCTGTTGCATGGTAACCATGCTTGACACAGCTTGAAACAGATCTTAGCGTTGCGGATTCTTTGGGAGAACGAACTCAATGAATATTCTGGTGACTGGTGGTCTCGGTACAGTCGGTGCCGGTCTAATAACGGAAATGCGCCAGCGAGGGCATCATGTCGTGTCCTGCGACCTTTACCATCGTCCGGACGAAGTGGGCTTCAGCCTCCCCACGGACGTTCAGAACCCGCTCTATGCGCGGTGCGACGTCGGAGAGTTCAGGCAGATTGAACGCGTGTTCGAGCGGATGGGACCGTTCGACTACGTCTACCATTGCGCAGCCGAATTCGGACGCTGGAACGGCGAGGATTTCTACGAAACTCTTTGGCGCACGAATGCGATCGGTACCAAAAACATCATTCGCCTTCAGGAGCGACTTAAGTTCAAGCTAATTCATTTCTCGTCCTCGGAAGTTTACGGAGATTGGCCCAACCTGATGGCTGAAACCGTGATGGACGAGTACGAAATCAAGCAGATGAATGATTACGCGATGACCAAGTGGGTTAACGAAATGCAGATCCGGAACTCTGCAATCCAGTACGGTACTGAATCAGTGGTGGTAAGGCTTTTTAATACGTATGGGCCGGGAGAATATTACAGCCCTTATCGCTCGGTTAACGTCCGCTTCCTTTACTGCGCTCTTAAGGGGCTGCCGTTCACTGTCTTTCGCGGTCACCATCGAACATCGACGTTCCTCGCTGACACTGTGAATACGGCGTCGAACATAGTTGAGAACTTTAAACCTGGTGAAACTTACAATATCGGCGGTGTCAGTCATCATTCTATTGAAGAGCTTGCTGAAATCGTTGTAAGAATCACTGGTGTGGATTCGAAGCTTGTCGAGTATCGCGACTCCGAGATACTTACGACGAAGATCAAACGCGTGGATATATCCAAAGCTGTTCAGGATCTGGGCCATAAAAACTCTTATTCCCTGGACGAGGGCATGAGCATTACCGCGAATTGGATGAGGGAAGTCTACAATCTCCACTAATCGAACCAATTATTCATGAGTAGAGTGCTGGTAACAGGCGGCGCAGGTTTCATCGGCTCCAATTTGGTTAAACTCTTGACCAACGAAGGGTATGACGTCGTTGTGCTGGACAATCTCTCTTCCGGCTACCGCCAGAATCTGGGGCCTTTCAAGCAAGTCTCCCTACAGATTGGTGATGTGCGCGACGCTGAAACGATCACGCGGGTGATGGAAAACGTCGAGATTGTTTTTCACCTCGCAGCCTCAGTTGGTAATGTTAGATCAATCGAGCAACCCGTCGAAGATTCTGAGATCAATGTGATCGGAACAATTCGTGTTCTGGAAGCAGCACGCCGCGCTGGAGTAAAGAAAATAGTCTGCTCATCTTCGGCTGCGATCTTTGGAGAGTTGCAACATCTGCCAATCGGCGAAGAGCATCCCACAGAGCCGGACTCTCCCTACGGAGTTAGCAAACTTGCGGAAGAAAAGCAGTGCCTGGCTTTCGGCAGAATCTACGGTTTAGACGCAATTTGTCTTCGCTATTTCAATGTTTATGGTGTCAATCAGCGCTACGACGCCTACGGCAACGTCATACCAATTTTTGCGGATCGGCTTCTGCGTCGTAAGCCGTTGACGATCTACGGCGACGGTGAGCAAACGCGTGATTTCGTTAGTGTTGATGATGTCGCGCGCGCGAACCTCCTCGCAGCGCGTTCGAGTGGCGTGTCAGGCGCATTCAACATAGCGTCGGGCGTTGCAACTACCATCAATCGTCTAGCTGCGATGATGTCCGAGATGTCGGATGTGGAGGCTACAATAGAACACACAGAGGCGCGCAAAGGTGAAGTGCGCGATAGCCAGGCCGACATTTCTGCTGCGCGTGCAACGTTGGGTTACGAACCAAAAGTTGCGCTGTCCGAAGGACTGCTTGAATACATGAACTGGATTCGTTCCGAATTTGCCCGCGCATGAGTGATCCGACAGTAACTGTAATCCTTCCCGTCTATAACGGTGAGAACTACGTTCGGTTCGCGGTGGAAAGCGTTCTCAATCAAACCGTCAAAGATTTGGAGCTGGTTGTAGTTGACGATGGTTCATCTGACTCAACGCCGGAAATTATTGGAAGCTACGGGCCGCCAGTACGATACGTAAAGCAGGAAAATACAGGCGTTGCCGGTGCCTTTAACCACGGATTGCAACTCGCCCGCGGGAAGTACATCAGCTGGCTGAGTCACGACGACATCTTTCATCCGCAAAAACTGGAGAAGCAATTAGAGGCACTAAGCAAGTTAGACTCACCGGGGATTTGCTATACAGATATTGAGAGCATTGACTCAGAAGGAAAAGTCGTAACGGAACACAAGCTGCCCGAGTACGTGCGGGGCGAAACGTTGAGGCATGTTCTTACCGGTGGCCCAATTTGCGGGGCCTGCTATTCACTCATGTACGACCGGCGCTGTGTGGAGCGAGCTGGTGCGTACGCAGTCGAGTTGCGATACGCGCAGGATGTCGACATGCTTTCGCGATTGGTTCGGCATTTTCCGCTCCTGCATGTCCCGGAGCCTTTGATACAAGTGAGGGAACATGCTACGCGTGCGATCCACAGCGATGCCTGGAAGCGTGAAGTACGCATGTTCTTCGGTAGCCGGCTGGCTTCTACTCCATTTGAAGAGCTGTTTCCTGAGCATGGCGACAGCGCAACAAAATTGCAGAGGTCACTCGGGTTTCGCTGGCTTGGAGATATATTATCGACCCAACCTGAACCGATTCGCGGAGTCGCGTTCTCGCAGTATCGTCGAGCGTGGCGCGAAGATCCTTGGTTTACTCCGGTGCTGGCGCGCAGGATTGCGCGACTTTGGTGGTTGCGTCTTCGCAAGCGCTAAATCGCGGATCGAGATCAAAAAATGGCAATCAAGTTTACTGAGACAAAACTGCGCGGGGCTTTCGTTATCGAGCCGGAGATATTTAAGGACGAGCGCGGCTTCTTCGCTCGCAGCTATTCGGAGAAGGAGTTTCAGGACCACGGAGTAAACTTGCGAATGGCGGAGTCGCATATCTCTTTCAACAAAACGCGCTACACGATCAGAGGTCTCCATTTTCAGGAAGATCCTCACGCCCAGGCGAAACTCGTTCGTTGCACGCAGGGCGCAATCTTCGACGTGATTGTCGACCTGCGCCGCGACTCTCCAACGTTCAAACAATGGTTCGGCGAGGAACTAACCGCAGAAAACCACCTTATGCTTTACGTGCCGACAGGTTTTGCTCACGGTTATCAAACTCTTGAAGACAACTCTGAAATGTTCTACCAGGTGTCGGAGTTCTACGTTCCCGAAAGCTGCGGTGGCGTACGTTGGAACGATCCGGCATTCGGAATTCGGTGGCCCGCAATGGACGGCGTCACGGTCAATACGCGAGATGGAAGTTATCCGGATTTTAAGCTGTAGGGGTGAGAATGGGTTTGTATCAAACATTGAAACGCGCCGTGCCGCTGCAATGGAAAGTCGGGTTCCACAAGCATAAGCGATTTCCGAAGTATCTGGCGGTGCGAGTTAAGAACCGGTTAGACGCTCAACTCCCGATCCCTCCGGGTAAATTAATCTACTTAGTCGCGGGCGATCGCGACGTTGGCGAGTTTCTTCGATCGGGTCGCGCAACGAACGAAGCAATTCGCAGCTTACTAAACAAGCATGGCCTGAAGATCGAACAATTCGACAGCGTACTGGATTTTGGTTGCGGCGTTGGCCGTGTCATGCGCCATTGGCATAAGACGCACGGTCCAAAATGGAACGGGACGGATTACAACCCGGAACTTATCAATTGGTGCAGGAACAATTTGAAGTTTGCGGAGTTTCGAATCAACGAACTTTCGGGCCAACTTCCTTACGACGCCGAGAGTTTTGATTTCATCTATGTGTTTTCAGTCTTTACGCACCTGGATGAGCCGTTACAGTTCTTCTGGATCAATGAATTGTCGAGAGTACTCAGGCCCGGCGGCTATCTTTACTTTACGACGCATGGCGAGTACTACCTTCCAGATCTGAGTAAAGAGGAGAGCGAGCAATTCCTTAGCGGCAAACTAGCGATCCGCGAGCAACACCGGTCAGGTGAAAACATTTGCGCTGTCTTCCATCCGGTAAGCTACGTACAGGAGAAGCTGGCGCAAAATCTCATCGTGGTGGACTTCGTTCCCGGCGGCGATCAAAGTTACTCGCTGCACGACGTCCACTTCGTCAGGAAACCACTTTCGAAGGACGCCGCGGCGCCCAGCGGGCCGTAGCGCAGCTCGTCCACTTTCAGGTGGTAACCTAAATTGAAGTTCTCCGCGTGGAGTTGAAATTAGTCTCGTTAAGGGTTACAGCAGCGTGGAGCATTCATCGAAGTTTCGCGCAATCAGACGTACAGTTGGCTTGCTCCTACCCCTGTCGCTCAAGCGAAGAATCTTCGAGCGACTGAACGAAGCTCGATTCAATAAACTCGTCACCGCGAAGAAACGCTTTCGCAGCCAACCTGCCTCTTCAGCAATTCCACACGGCGTCAATCTGATCGGTTACATCCGTGCGGAAAGCGGCCTCGGAGCGGCCGCGCGTGGAATGGCGTCGGCACTCGAAACGGCGGGCATTCCTTTTAACATCATCAATCTGGAAAGCGGGAACTATTCACGCCACACAGACCGTTCGTGGTCACACAAAGAAGCTCGTAGTTCCGATTACGACGTCACGGTTGTCTGCGTAAATCCCGATCAGAGTTTTCATCTTCGCACGCACGTCCCACCATACGTGCTGAGCGAGCGATATGTGATCGGGTACTGGTTTTGGGAGTTACCCGAACTGCCCGATGAGTGGCTAGCCGATTTTGCGTTTACCGACGAGGTGTGGGCCGCGTCGCGATTCATCGGTGAAGCTGTTTCGCGTAAAGCTTCGGTGCCGGTAGTACCGATGCCGCCCGTAGTACGTTTGACTCCGGGAAAAACTCTTTCGCGAAGCGAGCTTGGTCTACCGGAAGGTCGCTTCCTGTTCCTCGCAATGTTCGATACTCGAAGCGTGTTGCAGAGAAAGAATCCGCTCGGCGTCCTACGCGCGTTCAAAACTGCGTTCGCTGACGATACCTCGCGTGTGGCACTCGTTATGAATTTCAACAATCATGACATTAATGATTTGGTGTTCCAGAACCTGCGAAAAGAAATCGCAGATGACGATCGCGTCGTTGTGCTCGACCGTTCTATGAATCGCGATGGAGTAACTTCGCTGATTAACGCGTCTGATTGCTTTGTGTCGTTGCATCGCGCGGAGGGGTTTGGTCTCGGACCTGCGGAGGCGATGAGTTTGGGCAAGCCCGCGATAATCACCAACTGGTCGGGCAATACCGATTACATGACCGCTGATAATTGCCTGCCCGTAGATTACGAGCTGGTTCAGTTAGGCAGGGACTTCGGTCCGTACAAGGCGCATCAGCACTGGGCGGAGCCAGACATCGACCAAGCCGCCCACTGGATGAAAAAAATCGCACACGACCAGGATCTCGCAAATCGCATCGGTGCTCGCGCCCGCGAAACAATCAACTCCGACTTTTCCGCGGAAGCTGTCGGGAAAAAGATCCAAGCCCGTTTGGAAGAAATCCGTGTTAAAGCATGCTAGACTGACGAATTCTGGAATGAAGTCCACCCAAACAATTCCCGCCAATACGACGATCTCGGCCGAGAACTCTCCAGCATCAGGCAAGACGTTTCATTTGCCCGACGAGCCACTGGTTGTCATTCAGCCAGGCAGCAAATGGCAGCTAATCAACCTCCGAGACATTTGGGCGTATCGCGAGTTGCTGTTCTTTTTGACCTGGCGCGACGTGAAGGTGCGCTACAAACAGACGATACTGGGAGCAGCGTGGGCCATCCTCCAACCGCTATTCATGATGATCATCTTTACGATCTTCTTCGGCAGGCTTGCCGGAATTGATTCGAAAGGTCTCCCGTATCCGATATTCGCGCTTGCCGCGCTGGTCCCCTGGACGTTTTTTTCAAACACGATCACGGCCAGTGGAAACAGTCTCGTCGGCAGCGCTCACCTGATCACGAAAGTCTATTTCCCGCGTCTGATCGTTCCGGCCGCGGCGATGATGGCGGGACTCGTCGACTTCATTCTCGCGTTCATGCTGCTCGTTATCATGATGATCTACTATCGCGTTCCTTTGACGGTCCAGGTTCTCTTCCTTCCGATACTGGTCCTGTTCACGGCGTTGTTCGGACTTGGAGTCGGAACCTGGATGTCAGCGCTGAACGTGAAGTATCGCGACGTGCGCTTCGCGCTGCCGTTTCTAATTCAACTGTGGATGTTCGTTTCTTCCGTGATCCTCCCATCGTCTTCATTGCCGGCGAAATACCGCTGGATACTGATGCTCAATCCAATGTCTGGAATCATCGAAGGCTATCGCTCCGCACTCTTCGGACTTCCGTTTGACTGGCCCGCCCTCGGCATCGCCGGCGTGCTGACGATCGTGATGCTGTTCTACGCGGTCTATTCTTTTAGCAAGGCAGAACGAAGTTTCGCCGACATCATCTGAGTATCATCGCTTGAGACGTGTTCGCTCATACCACTCTATAGTCTTTCTGAGTCCTTCCTCGAGACTGGTGCGCGCGCGGAAGCCAAACTTTTCGAGTGCGCGGCTCGTGTCCAATTGCCTCTTCGGCTGTCCATCCGGTCGATCCGAACACCAGCGGGTTTCTCCTTCGAAGCCAGTGAGCCGAACGATTAATTGAAGCAGGTCTGTGATGACCACCTCGTTTCCGGAGCCGAGATTGACCGGCAACGGTTCGTCATACAAAGCACTGGCGCGCACGATCCCTTCGGCACAGTCTTCAACGTACAGAAATTCGCGTGAAGCGCTACCAGATCCCCACGCCTCGACAAACGACTCGCCACGCTCACGCGCTTCGATGCACTTACGAATCAGTGCCGGGATCACATGCGATGTTTCGAGATCGAAATTGTCACCCGGTCCATAAAGATTGGCCGGCAACAGGAAGATCGAATTGAAGCCATACTGCTCGCGATAAGCCTGCGACTGCACGAGCATCATCTTTTTCGCCAGTCCATAAGGCGCATTGGTTTCCTCAGGATAACCGTTCCAAATGTCATCCTCCCTGAACGGCGTGGGCGTGTATTTCGGATAGGCGCAGACAGTTCCAATAGCTACGAATTTCTTTACTTCGTGCAGTCGGGATTGCTCGATGAGCTGAGTGCCCATCATCAAATTCTCGTAGAAGAACCGGCCCGGGTTCTTTTGATTGTGTCCTATCCCACCCACCACAGCCGCCAGATGAATGACGAGGTCAGGGTTTGCATCTGCCAACAACCGCTTCGCATTCTCTTCTTTGACGAGATCGTACTCCTGAGCGCGAGGAACGACGATCTCGACACCGGGAAAATCTCTCAACCGTTGGACCACGAAGCGGCCCAAAAAGCCTGCCCCGCCAGTTACGACTACCTTTTTATATGGGAATACTGCGTCGAGCGACTGCATGCGAGTCCTTCGTGTAGATAATGAATTTTGAGGTGATGGTAACACGGATATTATTGACAACTGCCTCGTTGCCGAGAAATACGGCCATAAGGTAAGGTATACCGCTTATGAAGCGCGCATTGATCACAGGAATAACAGGCCAGGATGGATCATACTTAACTGAACTTCTCCTCGAAAAGGGATATCAAGTTTTCGGAATCGTCCGGCGTTCGTCTTCCTTCAACACCGACCGCATAGATCATCTTTACCAGGATCCTCACGAACCGGGCGCTCGGCTGCGTATGTTTTATGGCGACCTGAATGATTCAAGTTCCTTGAATACGATCCTGCGCAAGACCGAGCCTGACGAGATCTACAACCTCGGCGCCCAGTCCCACGTCCGGGTAAGTTTTGATGTACCCGAATACACTGGAGAAGTAACTGGGCTTGGTACGGTCCGCATTCTCGAGGCGATACGCGAAACGGGTATCAAACCCAAGTTTTACCAGGCATCTTCTTCAGAACTATTCGGCCGCGTACGTGAGGTGCCGCAAACCGAGTCAACTCCGTTCCATCCACGTTCGCCTTACGCATGTGCGAAGGCCTACGCTTATCACATTACGGTTAACTACCGCGAGTCTTACGGTCTGTTTGCCTGCAACGGCATCCTGTTCAATCACGAGAGCGAACGGCGCGGAGAAACGTTCGTGTCTCGTAAGATCACTCGAGCCGCCACTCGTATTAAGCTGGGACTCCAGAAACGCCTGTACCTGGGAAATCTGGAAGCCCAACGCGACTGGGGATACGCAAAGGATTATGTAGAGGCAATGTGGTTGATGCTACAGGCCGATGAAGCCGACGACTTTGTGATCGCCACCGGTGAGACGCATTCGGTGCGTGAGTTTCTTAGCGAAGCATTTGGTTATCTGGATCTCGAATGGGAAGAATACGTCGAAACTGACCCGCGATATTACCGTCCTGCTGAAGTTGATTTATTGTTAGGCGATTCTTCAAAAGCACGCCGTGTTCTCGGTTGGGAACCAAAGGTCAGTTTCAAACAGTTGGTGCGGCTCATGGTTGACCATGATCTCGAGTTAGCTCGCCTTGAAAGCCTGCGAAAGCTTGAGGGTTCGCCCCAGCCCAACGCCAGTTGGGGGACGACCGTCTAATCAATCCTCAATGAGTGTAAACTAGAGCTCGGAATTAGGAGCGAGACTGCTTTCTGTGACAGCGATCGTCAAAGTTGAAAACCTCGGCAAGCATTATCAAATCGGCGCCGCACCGGCAGCTTACGCGACTTTGCGGGAGTCTTTGACGAACGCCTTTCGCAGGCCATTGAGCAGCCTGCGAAGGAAGTCAGAGACAAATGAGAGTATTTGGGCGCTGCGCGACGTGAGCTTCACGGTGATGGCCGGCGAGGCCCTCGGAATCATCGGACAGAATGGCGCGGGCAAATCGACGTTGCTCAAGATCCTCTCGCGTATTACTCAACCTACTCAGGGCCGCGTTGAATTGTATGGACGCGCCGGCAGCTTGTTGGAAGTAGGAACGGGGTTTCATCCTGAGCTCTCCGGGCGCGAGAACATCTATCTCAACGGCGCAATCCTCGGCATGACAAAGCCGGAGATTGGGCGAAAGTTCGATGAGATCGTAGCTTTCGCCGAGCTGGAAAAGTTTCTCGAAACGCCAGTGAAACGCTATTCAAGCGGGATGTACATGCGTCTCGCTTTTTCCGTTGCCGCACATTTGGATCCAGAGATTCTCGTCGTAGATGAAGTACTGGCCGTAGGTGACGCCGCTTTCCAAAAAAAGTGTCTGGGCCGCATGCGTGATATCTCGACTGAAGGACGTACGGTCCTGTTTGTAAGTCACAACATGGCAGCGATACGAAGCCTGTGCAACCGCGGGATCCTGCTGGCGAATGGCACAAAAGTATTTGAAGGTCCGGCGGGTGAATGTGTCGATCGTTATCTGGCGGAAGTCACACAACACGCTTCGAACGAGGTCGATCTTACCGGCATTCGCCGGGCTCGCGGTGTTGATACAACTTTGAAGCTCTGCAAACTCCGACTGTTGTCCCGGGACGGACGCCCATTAGTCCGCACTGACGACCCGATGGAATTCGAGATCGACTTCACAGTCTCCGATCCACTCGAGGAGGTTGTCGTCGGCGTGCGCTTGTTATCGGCCGACAACGTGGCCATCACCGAGTGGCGCAGCAGTCATTCTTACGGCGCCATTGAACGGCTTGAGCGCGGAAACTATTCGATCAAGTGTCGAATCCAGCAGAATATCCTTAGTCCCGGTCTTTACTTGTTGAATATCGGTACTGGATGTGCGAGCAAGCCATTGGATTTCGTTGTGCACGCGATGACGTTTGAAGTTTATAGTGATTCCACCCAGAACGCCTGGCTGGATGGCGTCGGAGGTATTGTGAGGCTCACATCAGACTGGACGCACCCAAGGCTGGTTTGAGATTCAACACAGTTTTGGGGCTATGAAAGACTCGGAGTTCTTAGTAGACCCAACTGACTTACTTTCGGACTGGACCCGGCGCGTTTCCCTGCAGGAAGGGATCGCGGCAGTCATCAAAGAGGCACGTCTTCATCTCCGCTCATGAGTCTGACTCAGTCGCTGAAACGGATGACCGTTAAAATTATTGGTCGCGAGCGAGCAAACCGGATTACTGCATCTTATTACGACCGGCAAGCACGCAGGCGTACAGAGGAGCGGCTGAAAACATTACCCGCAAAGGATCTCTGCCTGAACCTCGGCTGTGGCCCACAAACTCTGCCTGGCTGGATCAACGTCGACATCGCTCGTGGGCCGGAGATCGATGTCGTCTGGGACCTGACAAAGAGTTTACCGTTTCCCGATGAAAGCTGTGCCGTCATCTACTGCGAACACGTGATCGAACATTTATCGAGAGCCGACGGCGCCGGCTTCCTGCGCGAGTGTTTTCGCGTACTTCAACCAGGCGGTGTGATGCGCGTGTCAACGCCGGACGCAGAGCGATTTATTCGTTCATACGCGGGCAACGGCGAGTTTTTACGCGATCCGGGATTCGCGGAACCGATTGACACAGCGTTGGATCGTATAAACCTGATGATGCGCGAACACGGGCAACATTTGTGGGTTTACGATCGCGAGTCGCTGTCGCTCGCGCTCAGGCGGGCCGGATTCTCAACTATTGTCGAGCAAAAGTTCAGTGAATCCGCACACGAGCGGCTGCGACGGTTGGACACACCGGCGCGAGCTTTTGAGACTCTCTACATGGAAGGCATTAAATGAGTTTGCAGGTCCCGGTTGCTTTCATCATTTTCAATCGTCCGGAGACGACCGCGCGCGTTTTTGCGGAGATCGCGCGGGCGCGTCCTTCCCGGTTGATCGTCGTCGCCGATGGACCACGAACGGACGTACCCGGGGAAGCAGAACTGTGTGTTCGCGCTCGCCAAGTGATTAAAGCCGTCGACTGGAAATGCGAAGTGGTAACAGATTTTTCAGATCGGAACCTCGGCTGCAGGACGCGGGTGTCGAGCGGTCTCGATTTTGTATTTGATAACGCCGAAGAGGCAATCGTCCTCGAAGACGATTGTTTGCCGCATCCAAGTTTCTTTTCGTTTTGCGAGTCTCTGCTGAAGAAATATCGCGACAACGAAGAGGTAATGGCAATCAGCGGCGATAACTTTCACGCGGGCCGCAGGTACACTCCTTCCAGTTATTTCTTCTCGCGCTTTGTACATATTTGGGGATGGGCGTCATGGCGGCGCGCGTGGAAACATTACGACGTCGAGATGAAGCAGTGGCCCACGCTGCGCGACACAAACTGGCTCAACCGGATGTTCCAAAGGGAACAGGACGCTGCGTACTGGCGCGAACTCTTCGACAAAGTAGCTGCTCACGAGATCGATACCTGGGACCTCCAGTGGCTCTTTTCATGTTGGACCAAACGGGGGCTCAGCATCACTCCCGAAATCAATCTCGTGTCGAACATTGGTTTCGGTAGCAGTGCCACTCATACGGCGGCGATAAACCACGACGTGGCCAATCTACCAGTCGCAGACATCGGTTTTCCGCTCACGCATCCGCCCTCTGTCGAGCGCAATCGCGAGGCAGACGATTTTGAAATGCGCCATCTGTTCTCGCAGGGCGACCGGACACTTTATGCCAGGATACGTGGAAAGGTGTCGCGAATCCTAAATACGGTCGCGAACTCACACGGAACGGTATCTTCGCAATGATCCAGCCGAACAAAATGACTACCGCGGCGGCTGTTTCATGCCTCAGGAGCGACTCCCGTTACGCCGACCTGATTCGCGATTCGTATCTCGATCGGGATGTGCTTGCTGCGGCGCAACGCTTCTACGAGTCCGCCGAATTCCGTGAGGTTTGCCAACTGCTTGGTGGGCAAATCAATGGCGCCAGGATACTTGACCTTGGTGCCGGGACGGGCATCGCATCCTATGCGTTTGCACGCGCAGGCGCGCATGTGTATGCGCTCGAACCTGACGACAGCGATATCGGAAGAGGAGCTATCAGTCAGATAGTGAACGGCATGCCGGTAGAGTTACTGGATGCTTTTGGTGAAGCAATTCCGCTTCCCGATCAGTCGCTTGACATCATCTACGGCCGCCAGGTACTGCATCACACCAGAGATTTGCACAGAGTCATGCAGCAGTGTGAGCGGGTATTGAAGCCGGGAGGGATGGTCCTGATCTGCCGCGAACACGTGGTTGATGACGAACAACAGTTGAATCAGTTCCTGCACGAACATCCTGTTCACAAACTCGCCGGAGGTGAACATGCCTATTCATTAGACACGTATCAGCAGGCGATCTCGGGAGCTGGTTTGCGGCTCACAAAAGTTCTGGGACCGTGGGATTCGATCATCAATGCTTTTCCAAAAGCGCGCAACAACGAAGAATTAAGTCGACTGCCTGAACAGCTACTGGCAGAGCGCTTCAGCCATCTCGCAACTCTGATTCGTTTCATTCCCGGTATTCACTCCCTGACCTGGCGACGAATTCGCGCTAATCGCGAGCCCGGAAGGCTATATTCGTTCCTGGCAATCAAAGTGTAACGATGACCAGTCTTCATCCGGGGACAGCTATCGTGATCGGTGCATCCGGGCAGGACGGGTATTTTCTTACCCGCTCTCTGCTGGCGGAAGGAAAGTTGGTCCATGCGATCCTGCGACGGCCTGAAGCGCGCAACGAGCTTTCCACTTTAAGACACGCATCGACAACCATGCACGTTCATGAAGTGGACGTTGCTCAACCGGCGAAACTCCTCGATCTAATCGCCGAAGTCCAACCTGAAGAGGTTTACAACCTCGCGGGTCAATCGAGTGTCTCGCGGTCCTTTTCTGAGCCACGTTTGACGTGGTTAACGAATGCCGAGTTTGTGTCCGTGATCCTTGAGACTCTCCGCCTGCGCAGTCCGTTGAGCAGGTTCTACCAGGCTTCATCCACTGATATGTTTGGTGGCGCGTCCGGGAGCAAGGTCGTCTATAACGAGGAGTCCTCACTGCATCCACAGAGCCCATATGCCAGTGCGAAAGTCGCGGCGCACCTGCTTTGTCGCTCGTATCGTGAGGCCTACAACCTGCGTATCACGTGCGGCATTCTCGCAAACCACGAATCACATCGGCGCGGAAAGCATTTTCTGTCACGGAAGATCGTCGATCACGTTTGGGCAATTCGTACAAGCGGGACGTCAGTGGCGCCACTGAAGGTTGGCAATCTGAAGATTCGGCGCGACTGGGGTTTTGCGCTAGATTATGTAGACGGAATCAAACTCGTATTGCGTCAGGTCGCCGCAAGGGCAGCGCGCGTAACAGGAACGGAAAACTCGTCGTCTCAGCTCGACGAAGGGCACGCTTATCGCGACTACACATTGAGCACTGGTTGCACTTACGCAGTTTGGGAATTGATCGACGCGGCCTTTGCACTCGGCGGCTATCCACTGGACTGGCAGCTCGACGATGCGGACCCGGTAAACTGGCAGGCGCGTTTTCGTGCCGATGGCCGAACGGCCGTGGAAGTGAATCGAGACTTACTTCGTCCTGCGGATCCGGTGGAGATCAGCGTTGATTCATCGCGCGCGCGTCGCGAGCTCGGATGGGCGCCCCGCACAGGTTTGGAAGTTTTTCTCTACGACATGTTGGATGGCAAGGCGGAGCACAAGAACGTTGACTGAAGAAACGCAGCGGCCGGATCGTTCAGATGCGAAGTTGCGCGTCTGCATCGATGCGCGATTGACCGGAAGTGGCGTGGTTGGCGGTGTTGAGCAATTTATTATTGGACTCGCGCGTGGCTTGTCGCAACTCGCGGACGAAACGATCGAGTATTCATTTCTTACCTATGCCAACAGGGACGAATGGCTGCGGCCATATATCGGCGGCACGTGTCGAATAATTCATGGGTTTGGGGCAACGCGACTTCCAGGATGGTCTCGGGCTTTACGAAAAGCGCCATTCGTGCGTGCGGCGGTCTACAAACTGTTAAATCCCATTCGTCAGCGGAAGCAGAAACACGATGCGGTTCCTCTTGCTCCTCCGAAGTCAGATGGTCTGATCGAGAGTGAAGGGTTCGACGTGATGCACTTTCCGACCCAAAATGCATTTCTTACAGAAGTACCTTCTATCTACCATCCATGGGACCTGCAACACCTGCATTTGCCGCAATACTTCACTCTTGAAGTCATACAGAAAAGGGAGTGTGAGTATCGTGCATTCTGTGCGCAGGCTGCCATGGTCGTTGCGCCAACGTCCTGGCAAAAGCAAGACCTGATCGAGCAATACCAATTGCCGGCCGAAAAGGTGGAGGTGATTGCGCCCGCGCCCGTAGTCGAGTTTTATCCAATGCCGACGGAAGCAGATCTCGAACAGGTGCGAAAGAAATTCGATTTGCCGCCGCGGTTTTTCTTTTATCCGGCGCAAACCTGGCCGCACAAAAACCACGTCGGCCTGTTTCGAGCACTCGCGCTTGTTCGTGATCGTGAGGGCGTGAAGATCCCACTCGTCTTATCAGGAAAACGCAACGACTACTTTCCAACGCTCGAAAATGCAATCGCCGAATTAAACCTCCGCGACCAGGTCCAGTTTCTTGATTTTGTCAGTCCATTAGAGTTGCAGTGTTTGTATCGGCTGTGTTGCGCGATGGTTTTTCCGAGTTTGTTTGAAGGCTTTGGCATGCCGATCTCGGAAGCATTTGTCATGGGCGCCCCTACTGCTTGTTCCAACGTAACCTCGTTGCCTGAACAGGCGGACGACGCGGCATTGATCTTCGATCCTCAGGATACCGAAGAGATGGCCCAAACTTTATTTCGCCTATGGTCAGATGACGCGTTACGTGAACACTTAGCAGAGTGCGCGCGAAAACGTGTCAGTAGTGTTAAATGGGAACACACGGCTGGTATTTTCAGGGCGCACTACCGGCGACTGTCTGGCCGCCAGCTCGCGCCTGAGGATCAGCTATTGTTAAGCACAAGTCTGAGCACATGCATTACCACCTGATCGGCATCTGCGGCACTGCGATGGCTTCCCTCGCCGGGATGCTCCAGGCTCGAGGGCATCACGTCACCGGATCTGATCAAAACGTGTATCCGCCGATGTCCACGATGTTGCGCGATCTCAGCATCAACGTCCTGCAAGGCTTCAATCGCGAGCACCTCACGCCCGCGCCTGATTGTGTGATCGTCGGAAACGCCATCCCGCGCGGTAATCCTGAAGTTGAAGAAACGTTAAAACGAAAACTGCTCTATCGCTCGCAGGCCGAGACTGTAAAGGAGGAGTTTATTCGTGGCCGGCACTCGCTTGCCGTCGCGGGCACACACGGGAAGACGACGACCACCAGCATCGCCGCCTGGGTAATCGATCAGGGTGGACTCGATCCGACCTTTCTAATCGGCGGCGTGGCGCAAAATTTCGGCAGCAGCTTTCGCGTAACGCAAAGTGACTACGTGATTGTCGAGGCCGACCAGTACGACACGGCTTACTTCGACAAAGGCCCGAAGTTCATGCATTACCTGCCTGAACTGGCGATCATCAACAACATCGAATTCGATCACGCCGATATCTACAAAGATCTCGAAGCCGTGAAGCTCGCTTTTCGCCGTTTCATGAACCTCGTACCTGAGAATGGACGTCTGATCGCCGGGTGGGACA
>DASRPN010000222.1:0-36388 GCA_035646355.1 Pyrinomonadaceae bacterium
GGTCGTAACGTCGGCGACATGGTAGATTTTGGTGGTTTATTAGGCAGCGCGCCAATTATGCCGGTCAGTACTTTTTCTTCCGACGTCTTCATTCGTCGCGGAGGCCGCATACCGGCCCCGATTCATTCGCTCCGCAACTGAGTTATATTGATCGATCATTAGTGGAGGACGCTTGTATGCCAGAAGCACTCGGATTGGTTGAATGTCGCGGACTGGTAGCGATGATCGAAGCGGCTGACGCAATGGTTAAAGCCGCAAACGTTCGTCTGGTCGGTTGGGAAAAGATCGACGCAGGCCTGGTCACGGCGATTGTGCGCGGCGACGTCGCTGCGGTCCGTAGCGCGGTCGATGCTGGGGCGGCGGCAGGGAAACGAGTCGGCGAAGTCGTGGCGACGCACGTCATTCCTCAACCGCATTCAGACGTGGACGAGGGCCTTCCCGTTCTGCACACAGGCGAAACGACGCGCAAGAAGATCAGCGGATCGGTGCGGCCAAAGGGATGATGTCATAGCCCAGGGAGGTTAGCGATGGCGCGAACAACCAAAAGGCCCGATTTGCTTGAGAGGTTCTCTTATCAGGCCACGAAGGCTAGCGGAACCTCGTACGCTTTCATCGTCGCGTTGGCAGTGATCGTGATCTGGGCCGTAACTGGACCACTCTTTGGTTTTTCTAACACGTGGCAACTGGTCATCAACACGGGAACTACCATCGTTACTTTTCTAATGGTGTTTCTGATTCAACGGACACAGAACAAAGACGCCGTCGCCATCCATCTAAAATTGAACGAAATCGTGGCGGCGATGGACGGCGCGAGCAACCGCCTCATCGACGTTGAAGATTTAAGCGAAGCCGAGATCGCGGTGTTACGGAATTACTATCTGCAGCTCATTCAACTCGCGAAGAAAGACGAGAACCTCACCGCGACCCACTCGATCGAGGAAGCCACAACAAGTCACGGCAGGAAGTATAAGAAGAAGAAGCCGTAGTCATTTACCATTTTCCATTTGTCATTTCACATTTTTCATTTGAACGCGCGAGAAGTTCCTAAATGGCAAATGACAAACGTCAAATGACAAAAGGAAGATGACTACGGTTTCTTCACGCCCGTAGCCGGCAGTCGCACGGTCGGAGGTTTCGGTCCGCCGGGCCCGCCGTCTCTGCGAGCGAGACGTCCGTTGCGCGTTAACGCGATCCGCTTATCAGAGCCGGAAGGTTGATCGACGGTGACTTTGATGGTGCGAAATGTGCCATCAGACGTTTTGTTTGTAGGATTGTAGGCGATCACGTACTGAGTGCGGAGATCACGAATGATCTCGTTGGCGATCTGCGGCAACTCGGAAAGCGACTCGGGGAAGAATGCGCGCCCACCAGTTTCCGAAGCGAGCCTGTTGATCAGGTTGACGGCTTTTTGTCGCGGGCTCTTGCGAATCAGTCCCGCCTCTTTGTCCAACTCGTTGACAAACCCGATCACGAAGATCTGCACGTCTTCTTCGCGCAGCCTAGCGAAGAGTTGTTCCTGATTATAGTAGCTGTTGCGGTCCTCGCCGTCGGTGATAACGATCAGCGCCCTGCGACGGCGGTCGCTGTCATCCCCCTTTTTATATTCGGCGACGTGCTCGGCCGACAGATAAACGGCATCGACAACTGCTGACTGGCCGCCTTCGGTGTACATATTGTCGAGAGCGTCCGCCAGCGCTTCTTTGCTCGAGGTGAAATCCTGGACGGTTTCAGTGTTATCACGACCGACGAACCGCACAAGAAACGTTTCGTCGCCCGGTCTGTTGGCGTTGATGATCGTCTTGCCCGCTTCAAGCACTGTTGCTAGTTGCGTACGCAGCGAACCCGAAGTATCGACCGCGAGGCCATAACTGATTGGCACTTCCTCGCGAGTGAAGTATTCGATCGGCTGCTTCACACCGTCTTCGAACACCTGGAACTCGTTCTGGGTCACGTTATTGATCGGACGATTGTTGCGATCGATCACGCGAACATGAAGTTGGACCAGGTCGGCGTTGATTCTGAGAATGTCGCCCTCGTCCATCTCGGGTGGCGGAGTTGGCGTGGGCGTCGGTTTGAGTTTAGGTACTGGAGGTGGTTCGCCCAGTGTCGGAGCGGTTCGACCGCCGGGACGTTGAGGTTGCGGGATTGGAGTCGGGCTCGGACTGGCCGCCGGCGTTGCGGGGGCTGTGCTTCGCGGACGATCCTGACCTTCGACATCCGCGCCGAACACGAATATTGCAATAAGTAATGCGAACGTTCCGAGAATCGCGGTACGTCGCACGTTTAAACTACAAACCAATCCGAAACTCCTCATCACACGAAACGCTCCTCGGACCCGGGATCGGGACGGGAGCGTCAATAGAGCGTTTCACACCGACAAGCGGGCGATGCTGGGGCAACCAGCGTCGCATTTATATGCGGACACAAGACGCACACGTAAACAGATGCAGGGGAGTCAATTCCGCGTTGCCGGGCGCTGGCGGATAGACTTAACGGGCTCCCGACGTGGCGTAGTATCCTTCCTTATACCGAGTAAACAGGCGCGGCAAACCACGTGGTGCGGTGACTTTGACCTTAACCCGGTGCCACTTACCGTCGTTAATGAACGTGTCCGGTTTGTAGCCGATGGAGTACTGGTGTCGCAACTCCAGGGCGATTTGTTCAAAGATATCGTCCATTTCAGCGGCCGATCGCGGGAAAAACGCCTTGCCGCCGGACACACCGGATAACTCGTCCAGAATTCCTTGTCCCTCCATGCCGAGAGAACTGCCGGCGTCGCTGCCACTCAAAATCCCGATTGCGTAGAGCGTTACGTCAGATTCTTTCAGAAGCTTCCGGAGCTCGTTGAACGTGTAGCGGGAGTCGTTGTCCTGGCCGTCACTGATCAAAAGAAGGGCGCGTTTGGGGTGTGCACCGCGCTGAACTTTTTCAACCCCGAGATAGCAGGCATCGTAGAGGGCCGTCTGGCTCTTGGTCTCGACGAAGGTCAGCCTGTTGAGAATTGCGTCGCCGTCGCGCGTTCTGTCGTTCAGTAACTGTGCGCGCGAATTGAATGCAATCAGGAAATACTCGTCCGAGTCATGACTGGTTTGGATGAACTTGGCCAGAGCGTCGCGGGCGCGTCTGACTTTGTCGCCGCTCATGGATCCGGAGACGTCGAAGATAACGCCTACCGAAACTGGCGAGTCGTCGTCGCTAAAGTGGGTGATTTCCTGTTGTTGCTTATTGTCGTAGATGGCGAACGCGGATTTGCTCAAACCGGAAACGTAGCGCCCGTAAGTGTCGGTTACCGTGACCGTCAGGGTGATCAGATCGGTATTGGTAACGAGCGTTCGTTCATCGAGTTCCTTGCCGAGCCTTGGACTTGGCTTTGCTGTTGGCGCAGGATCGGCCGGCGCGGCGGTCGTAGCCTTTTCGTCTCCAGGCGTTGGCTTCTTTTGAGTGGGTTCCTGACTGTTTACTATCAGCGTGAACCCAAACGTCACCGCAACTAGCGACAAGGCTGTTGCTGCCAACTTGGTGGCGTAACGAGTCGGAAAATACATGTCACCCCCGGTTACATGCGACTAAATTTTTAACACCGGTCAGGGTCGTAGAAAGGGAACTGTCAACACAGATGCTCGCAAGGGAACGAGTGATGCCCGATACTGACTTCCGGGGCTTGAAAAGTTTGCGGGGAGACGGCCGCGCGCGTTTCATTATCGGTGTTAACACGGCCATTCTAGGACATCCGTGTTCCCTTTGTAAACGGTTAAGGGAACGCGGATTTCAAGTTATTTCTGCGCGCTGACTAGAGAGGTTCCGCTTCGATGATGCTGGTCGGTAGCTCGGTGGGGATCACGCGGAGGAAACGGAGGTCTGCGGCGGCCAGAAGCTTGTCAAACTGCTTCGCGGTCCGTTCTTTTCCAACGGTCATGACGAGCATTTTCAGCTCCAAGAATTTCGAAAAGTCAGGGTCATTACCTTCGGGAACGACGCAATCGATGATGATCACTCGACCGTCTCGCGGCAGCTGGCTGCGGCAGTTCTTGAGGATCCGAATCGCGCTAGCGTCGTCCCAATCGTGGATGATCCACTTCATGATATAGGCGTCGCCACCGGCCGGAACCGACTTGAAAAAATCGCCAGCCATAGTTGCGCACCGGTCTGCGATCCCAGCCGCTTCGAGTGTCGGCCGTACCCCCGCGATTACTTCCTCAGCGTCGAACAAGACGCCAAACGCCCGCGGATTGGCTTTAAGGATCGACGTAATTAACCCACCGTGCCCACAACCCACCTGGACGATCTTATCGAACCGCGAGAAGTCGTAAAGCGATGTGACTTTTTCGTTCAAAACTGCGGTCATTGCACTCATCGCATCGTCGAAGCCCGCAGCGTCCTCAGGGTTTAGTTGAAACGCTGTCACTGATAGATCTCCTTAAAAATTCACCGTCTTTTGTTCCCAGTTAAGAACGCGAGAAGGCGTGAAAAAAAATACCAAGGCAATTGTTTGTCGACGTGCTGCAACTTCCGGCGAAGACCCGCGTGATATACTCCCGGCTCACTCGGAAGTGCTTATTTCCTAACTATGGCTGAGTTTATTTGTCGATTAGGTACGCCGGGAGGCGAGGTGGTGACGCGCACCATCGAGGCTTCAGGGATTCACGAAGCACGAGCGCGCCTCGAACGTGAAGGCTTTCGCGTTTTCAACGTTACCCCACCGAAAACCTCAGGCGTCACAGCGCTTACGGCTCTTGGCCGCGGCGGCGGGCACCCACGCGTCAAAGCCAACGATTTTCTCCTCTTCAACCAACAACTCGCCGCTCTTGTTCGCGCAGGTATTCCGATACTTCAGGCGATCTCGATGCTTCGCAAGCGCGCAGCGTCAGCCAAATTGCGCACGGTGCTGGGTAACGTTGAAGAACAGATTCGCGGCGGCGCCGCGTTGTCGGAGGCTTTCGCGTCTCAGGGTCCAATCTTCCCGCGTATCTACACCGCGTCGATTCTTGCCGGCGAACGATCGGGCGCGCTCGACGAAGTGCTGAGCCGCTATGTCACCTACATGCGACGCAACGTTGCGCTGCGACGAAAGATTCGCGGCGCACTCGCCTATCCGATGTTTCTGTTGTTTGCGTCGGCGTGTATGGTGATTTTCCTGACGATCTATGTCGTGCCTCGAATGTCGGACCTTTTTGCGAACTTTGGTAACGAACTGCCCACGGTAACGCAAATCGTCGTCGGACTCTCGCGCTGGATGCAAACAAACGTGTTCTGGTTTGCGCCCCTCGTCATCGGCGGGTCAATCTTACTTTTTATCTGGTCGCGGACACCTCGCGGCAAACTCCAGATTAGCGCTTTGATTCTAAAGATACCCCTGGCCGGAAGCCTGGCGGTGCAACTGTCCGTTGCCCAGGCGACGCGATCGTTGGCGACGTTGTTAGCCGGCGGTATCACACTCGTCGAATCGTGGGAGATCGCGTCTGAATCAATTACGAATCTGGAACTGCGGCGTCGCAGCGAGTCGATTCTGCCGATGATTCGCGAGGGGCGTTCGTTTACTGAAAGTTTGGAGTCAGCGGGGTGGATGCCGCTGCTGGCGATTGACATGATTGGAATCGGCGAGCGGTCCGGCAGTTTGCGCGAGATGCTCGATGAAGTTGCCGTCTTTTACGACGCCGAATCCGAAGTACGGCTCGAACAGTTGACGACCACGCTTGAGCCTGCGATTCTTGTGGTCATGGGCGGTGTAGTGGTGACGATTCTCCTCGCAATCTACCTGCCGATCATTCAATCGATATCGAGTGGATCAGGAGTCACCGGGGCCCGTTGACGGCCCAGGCAGAACGCGTTTATGGAGCAAAGGTCCGAGAACGAGAACCCCGTCATTAAGCCGGTGGTTTCTCCTGTCGAAAACGTTGATCAGAACGGGGACCATGAGCCGCCTGAGATGAAAGCGGCGAAGGAACTCGCGCGCCGTTATCGTCTGCCGTTCGTCGATCTCCTGCCGCCCGATCGCGAATCGCCAATCGACTATCAACTGTTTGCTGAAGTGCCCGTTGATCTGATGGTCCGGCACCAGTTTGTTCCGCTCAAACGCGACGGCAAGGGATTGCACATCGCGATGGCGGATCCGACCGATCTCGAGCGTCTCGACGAAGTTTCGGGTACGTTGCGCACGCGTGTGATTCCGCACGTTGCGACCGCCGGTGCGGTGGAAGTCGTTTTGCGAAAAAGCGACACGACGCAGCGCGTGTTGCAAGAAGCGGCGTCGGGTTTTCGTATCTCACTTGTTAGAGAAACCGAGCACGGCGAGGAAGTGCTCGATCTTGATCGTCTGGCGACAGACTCCGACATGTCGCCGATCATTAAACTCGTCGACACGATCATCTACAACGCGATGGAATCGCGCGCCTCCGACATCCACATCGAAACGCGCGACACGGAAGTGCAGGTTAAGTACCGCATCGACGGTGCGCTTTACGCGAAAGTCGATCCGATCGATCTCGCCTATCATCAGACGTTGATTTCGCGTATCAAGGTCATGTCCGAGCTCGACATCGCCGAGCGTCGCATCCCGCAGGATGGTCGTTTTCGCGTTCGTTATAAAGGACGCAACGTCGACTTCCGTGTCTCGATCATGCCGACGATTCACGGTGAAGACGCGGTGATTCGTATCCTGGACAAAGAGCAGATCAACGAAGAGTTCCGCAACCTCAATTTACATGTGGTCGGGTTCTCGGATGATGACTTACGCAAGTTTCGTCGTTACATCGCCGAGCCGTACGGCATGGTGCTGGTGACTGGGCCAACCGGTTCGGGTAAGACGACCACGCTCTACGCCGCGCTGAACGAGATCAGAAACGAAGAAGACAAGATCGTCACGATCGAGGACCCGGTTGAGTATCAGTTGCACGGGATCACACAAATACCAGTAAACGAGAAGAAAGGTCTAACATTTGATCGCGGTCTTCGTTCGATACTGCGTCACGACCCCGACAAGATCATGGTCGGCGAGATCCGCGACACGGAAACCGCGCAAATCGCGATTCAGTCAGCGTTGACAGGGCACCTCGTATTCACGACCGTTCACGCCAATAACGTGATCGACGTGATCGGCCGATTCCTGAACATGGGCGTTGAGCCGTATAACTTTGTTTCTTCGCTCAACTGCGTGCTGGCGCAACGACTCATTCGCATGCTATGCCAGTATTGCAAGCGGCCGTATCATCCGAGCGAGGCGGAACTGGCAGAATCAGGTCTTCGGCCAGAAGAACATGCCGGTCGCACCTTTTATATGAATGTCGGTTGCGATGCCTGTAACCACACCGGTTATCGTGGTCGAACTGCTATTCACGAATTGCTGGATTTGTCGGATAATATCCGCGAAATGATTGTAGAGCGACGACCTGGTTCAGAGGTGCGTCGGGCGGCCGAAGCCGAAGGGTTAACAAGCCTGAGAGAGTCGGCCCTGCAAAAGGTTTTCAGCGGCATTTCGACCTTGCACGAGATAAACCGCGTGACCTTTGTTGAAGAGTTGACCGGTACAAAGTAGGGATTTCGCAGTTTTCCCCGCTGTCATTACTCAAAACCCCCCGACTGGATGTAAAAGTAGCTGGCTAAAGGGAACCAAAATTTTGGGTTCGCGTGTAAGGAAATCGGCAGCGCGGATCTTGCATCTTAGCCGTCTCGGTAGCATTATTAGGGTCGCCATTTTAGGGTCGCTGAACTTTCCACCTTCCGGACGAAAAAGTCATGAGAATAAACACAAGAACTCGAACACTAATCTCCTTCGTTCTGGCCGCTTGCTTGCTCTCGCTGCCAATTACGGCGTTTGCCAAAAAGGGCGAGAAGAACTTCAAGCGTGGCATGCAATATGAGAAGGCGCAGCAGTGGGACAAAGCGGCCCAGGAGTTCACCCTTGCGGTGGCTGCTGACCCGTCGAATATGGAGTATCACCTCCACTTCCGGCGCGCGAGTTTCAATGCGTCTCAGACCTACATGCAGCAAGGCCGGTCGTTGTCCGAGCGCGGGGATTTCGTTGGCGCATACAACGCCTTCCGCCAGGCTTACGGCTACGACCCGGTGAACGAGCTCGCTGTGTCAGAGATGGAGCGCATGCTTCGCTTGCAGGCCGTGAAGGAAGGCAGGACCGGGAATGGGAGTGGGAATGGCAACGGGCATGGCAAGAATGGCGAACCCGAGATCGGTAGTGCGACACCCGCGTCAGGAACTGGTGAGACGCAAGACTTCGCACCACCGTCACAGCAACTGCGAATCATTAACTACAACGGCGATCTCAAGACGCTCATTCGCAGTCTTGCCGATCAATTGAGTCTCAACGTTATCTTCGACCGGCAATCGTTCACGCAATCACGGCCAATCGACATCAACCTGAAAGACGTGACTACAGCGCAAGCGCTCGACTACGTCTTCCTTCAGGAAGGATTATTCTTTCAGAAACTCAGCAAGCGAACGATCCTCGTCGCCGATCAAGCGCGTCGCCCACAGTATCAACAACTCGTGCTGCGCACGTTCTACCTATCGAACATGAAACCGAACGACGCGCGCACGTTGGTCCAACAGGCGATTCCCCCATCAGTCGGCCGTCCACAGACGATCGTCGTGCCTGACGAAGCGACTAACAGTTTGACAGTGCGCGACACGGCAGAGAACGTTCGACTCATCGGCGACCTGTTGAAAAGTATCGACAAGGATCGCGCCGAAGTCGTGATGGACGTAAACATCTATGAGGTGTCGAAGAACGACCTGCTCTCGTTCGGTAACCAGATCAACGCGACGCTCGACAACGGTCTCGGCGGATCGCCGGGCTTCTCGGTGTTGACCGACAACGGCGTGCTAAGTTCCGCTGCTCGTGGCGTCAGCTTGGCGAGTCAGGTGGGCGGCGTTCCGACCTCGTTGGCCGCGGCACTCGTGATTCCGCCTTCGATCCTGCGTGCGTTCCAAAGCAAGGACAACACCAAGCTGATCGCTTCGACTCAGGTTCACGCTTTCAACGGTGAAGAGTCGACGGCCCGCATCGGACAACGCGTCCCAGTGCAAACCGCTCAGGCTTATCCGTTTGGTGTTCAGACAGGCACACCGCAGCAGAACGTCGGCAATCCGTTTCCGAGCGGGGGGTTCCCCGTTATCAACTATGAGCCGACTGGTCTGACTCTGAAGTTCACGCCGCAAGTGTTTCCGAACCTCGACGTGCAAGTGAAGATGAACATCGAGCAGAAGGACGTGCTCGGTGCGAGCACTCTGACGCCGACGTTTACGGAACGCACGATGACCGGCACGGCCCGCGTTCAGAACAATCGCACGATGATGTTGGCGAGCATTTCGACCAACGTCGAAACGCGCGGCCGTCGCGGAATCGCTTTCATCAGCGGTCTGCCGTTGATCGGCCGTCTCTTCAGTGCACCGACGCGCGACATTCGCCACGTCGACATTGTGATCAGCGTGACACCGCGCGTGCTTCGTGCGCCGAATGTAACTCCGCGTGACGAGGAGATGCGTCCGAGCGGAACGTTGCAGTCGCCGACCACTGGATCGCTGGCCGAAATGATTCGTGAGGCGGATCGCGAAGATCAGATCGCCGCCGCGCGATCGCTGCCGCGACACGCCAACATTCAACTGCCGGATGCACCTTTGGAAGTCGCCAAGGCCATCCAGCCGACGCTGAACGCGCCCAAGCCGATTGTGGACAGCACGACCGCAGCAGCGCCAACTCAAACCGCTACCACAACGACGGCGCCGGCAACGACAACGCAGGTGCAAGTGACACCGCCGGTGCAGGCGCAGAACAACAAGCCGGCAGCGATGGAGGAGCTACCGCCGTTCGTACCGGCTCCGAAGCCGCTTATCAGTGAGAAAGACGCTTCGGCCGTTGCCGCCGTCAATCCGAGTGCCGCTGGTGCTCAGAACGCAGTGCTCACCTCGGCGCCGAAACCTGCGGAAACATCATTCGACACAAAGTTGAGTGCGAAACGTGTTGCGCAACTTAGCTTCCTGCCCGGAGAGGAGTCACTCAAACTGGGCGAGAAGCGTCGTTACGCAATTCAATTAAACTCCGATATTCCGTTAAGTCTCGCATTACTCGCATTGAGGTTTGATCCGAAGGTGGTGAAGGTACACGCCGTTACCGCCGGCACCTTGATTGGTACTTCAACCGATGCGGCACCACTCTTTACACCGTCGATCGATGCGAGTGGCGTGTGCCTGATATCGATCTCTTCGCTCAATGGGAAGATTTCGTTCGGCGGATCGGGGCCATTGATCTTCATCGACGTCGAAGCCATCGGAGCAGGCAACGCCGCGCTCGTGTTCGACAAGGAGAGGTTGCACCTGGTTGCCACTGACGCAAAGGACGTGGTGTCGGAGGTGGTCCAGGGGACCGCAACAGTGAAACAATAAAATGTTGAACGGGTATAGGCAGTACGCAGCCCAACAACGCGGCGACTGGGTGAACAGAGTTAATGCTGGTCGCCGCGTTCCTTTGCGCGCCACGCTCCGGCGAAGAGAGCAAGGCTTTTCGCTGATCGAGTTGGTGATCACCATAACCGTGATGACCATCATGACGCTCGGCGTGATGCCTCTCGTAAAAGTCTCCGTCCAGCGCCAGAAGGAACAACGACTGCGCGACACATTGAGGCAGATCCGCATCGCCATCGATGAGTTTCATCGAGACACGATCGGCATAAACTGCACGGGACAGCTTGGTGGCCAGGGACTGCAAGGAGGCGGGGGACAGGGAGGACCGCAGCAGCCACCCGGCGGTGGCGGCTTCCTCGATCCGCGCAGCAAAGTGGTCATCAGCGACTGCACGATCTTTGGTATCGACAATCCGGACCACTACCCTCCGGATCTGGATACGCTGGTCGAGGGTGTGAATGTGATTCCGCGAGGAGTAGGCGCCGGGCAATTCGGTGGCCAGGGTCTTGGTGGATCGAGACCGATGAGCGAGCAGAGCCAGTTATCGACCAAACTGAAAGTTTACCTGCGGGCCATACCCGTCGACCCGATAACCGGTAAAGCTGAGTGGGACCTACGATCCTCTTACGATCCTGCCGACGCGAATTCCTGGGGCGGTGAAAACGTCTTTGACGTGCGTTCGAAGTCAAAAGAGACAGCATTAAACGGAGAGCAGTACAGTGATTGGTAAGTTTCAAGACAAGGGTTCACGTTCATTCGCGGCGGCAGGCTTTACGTTGCTCGAGCTGATGATCGTGATTGCGATCGTTATCATTCTTGCTTCTATTGCATTGCCGCAGTACCAGCGGACGATCATGCACACGCGCGAGACGGTGTTGCGTGACAACCTCTGGAAAATGCGTTCGCTGATCGACCAGTTCGCGGCCGACAAAGGACGGTTGCCACAGTCGCTCGACGAGATCGTCAGCGAGGGTTACATGCGCGAAGTCCCGGTCGATCCGATGACGGGACAAAAGGATTGGGCGCCGACAATGGGTGAAGATCCGAATTCGCTCGACGGTGGTTCTGGTTTAACTGACATTCACAGCGCTTCTGCCGACACGTCGTCACAGGGTAATACTTACAGCGAATGGTGAGCAGAGGTCTTTGGTCTTAGGTCTTTGGTTATTGTGCTTGGTACTTTGTACTTAGTTTTTCCCGAACGTGCGGATAGGTTTACAGCATAGAGATCAAAACACAGCACAAAGTACAAAGCTCTAAGTACAAAGCACAAAGATCCAAGACCTGAGACCAAAGTCCAAAATGCCTAACGTCGTTTCCAAACTTGTCAATCCCCGCTATCCAGCCACGGCCATCGGCCTCGAGCAGGGAGTCGCCTCCGTGGTCCATCTCGAACGCGTAAAGGACGGCACGTCCCGGCTTCGTCGCGCAGCGACTTTCAACATCGCCGAATCTCTCGTTCGGCCCAGCTTTGACGAACCAAATATCGAAGACCGCGCGCAACTCGCGACCGTGCTGAACGATCTCGCCGGGAGTGCCGGTCTCTTGCGACAGAAACGTTGGTCCTTGAGTTTGCCGGAAGCAACTACGCGCACACTCGTCGTCACGAATGATAGTGGTGCGCAGTCCGGCGCCGAGATGCAGGAAGTATTGAACTGGAAAATCGAACGCGGCTTTGGCGCGCCGCTCGAAGAGCTTTCTGTCTCGAGAGAGAAGATCCAAAAGGATCCGCAGGGACGTGATCGTTACCTTGTCGTCGCGGTAAGGAAAGATGTACTGGCGGAATATGAATCGGTCCTTCATTCGCTCGGATGGCGGACCGGTTTGATTCTGCCGCGTCATCTTGGCGAGGCCCAGTGGCTGGTACGAAACGGCGGCGGCGGCGATTCGCTCTTGTTGAGCGGTTTTGGCCAGGGATTCACCGGCGTGATCTTTCGCGATAAACATCCGCTGATCGTTCGCACAGTGACGTGCGCGCCGGACGAATTTGAAGACGAGTTCTACCGTTTTCTACTCTTTTACCGCGACCGCAGCCTGCCCGAGGGTGTCGAGGCCGGTTCCCGTTTGTCCCGCTTGCTGGTTATGGGCGAGGGAATCACGAGGGAACGCGCGGGCGAGATCGTTAACGAGACAACCGGCGGAGATTTGCGGCCCCTGGAAGCACACGATCTGGGTCTTCAGTTACCCAGCCGCGAATTCAGTTTCGACTCCATCGCGGCGCCTGCCGGATTGGCGACTCTTTCCTGGTAAGTTCCCGCAAAGGCGCAAAGGCGCTAAGAGAATCCTTTCCCAGCCTGTCCGAAAGTCTGCGGACTCTAAACTCGCAAGGACAATTCTCTTAGCGCCTTTGCGCCTTTGCGGGAACCTTGAAACAATACGTGTTACCCGAACGTAACACCCTGGTATCATGAGTGTTGCTGCCTCCTCCGTTTCTACTATTTTTTCCCGCGATCTTGCCTCCGTAGCCGACCGCGATCTCGTCGCAACCGCCGTAAGTGGCCTCGAGGGAAGTTTTGAGGAACTCGTCCGCCGCTATCAGCGTCCGATTTCCGCCTACGTGTACCGGATGGTGGGTAACTATGAGTCGGCACTTGACCTGACGCAGGAAATTTTCATCAAGGTCTACCGCTCGCTCGAACGCTATCGCGCCGAGTTCAAGTTTTCCACCTGGATTTACAAAATTGCTCACAACGCGGCCGTCGATCACCTTCGCCGTACAGCGACTCGCGAACAGTCGCTCTTAGTCGGACCGGAAGGCGATCAGTTTGACTTGCCGATCGAGTCAACGCGGTTGAGTCCTGAACAGGAGAGCGAACAGCGTGAACGGCGAGTCGAAATCGAAACGGTCGTACGCGCTCTGCCATCGAACTATCGCGAACTGATCATCCTCCGTCACTCGCAGGACCTCAGCTACGAAGAGATCGTGGACGTAACCGGGCTGCCGCTTGGCACCGTCAAGAACCGGCTGTTTCGCGCCCGCGAAATGATGCGGCAGCAGTTTGTCGAGAAGGGAATTACCGGAATTTAAATGCCGACCGGCAGTCAAAAAGGAATCTGCGAAAGAGACCTGTGCGTGTCGTACGTTGATGGCGAGCTCGACGCGGATCTGACTTTTCTTTTTGAACAACACCTCGAGGGCTGTGCCGGTTGTCGCGCGGAACTGCAGGCACATCGCCTGTTCGTATGCGAACTCGACGCGGCGATGTCGGACAGCGTTGAGATTTCGGTGCCGGCAGGTTTTTCAAAAATGGTGGCGGCACGCGCAACCACCGACATGCGTGGCGTGCGCACGCGTCCTGAACATCGCAAGGCGTTGGGCATTTGTATGGTCCTCGCGCTCGGCGGTTTTGCTCTGCTGGGGGCGTCGGCACGAGATGCGATATTTGCGATCGGCAGAAACTTTGTCGGCGGGCTAGTTAGCATCGGCGAATTCCTGTCGAGTGTCGTCTACGATGCCGGCGCAACTGTCGCGGTAGTTTTTGGCGTTTTGAGCAGGAAGCTAATCGTCGAAAGCGGGTCGTTGGTTCCACTCCTGGTCCTGCTGGTCGTCGCCATTCTGATTCTCTCGCGCATGATCTCCAACTATCACCGCACTGGCGCAACCGAGTAAGAAGGGTCGCCTGTTGGCAATGGTTACTACTCACGTACAAGCCAACCTTCCAACTCCCGTTCCCCATATCCCTGTCACCCTCAGGAAGTTTGGGATAACACGTCTATTTGCGCTTTTTGTTTGGCTGCTTGTGCTGATGAGCGCTGTGTACGCGCAAACCTCCACCACTCCAACCGCCGAAGAAAAGGTCGTCCTTGTTAATGAAGTCACCGATAGCACCGTTTTCGGAGTCGGGAGCTCAGTGCGCGTTACCGGCACGGTCAAACAGGGAGCCATGTCGTTCGGCGGCGACGTGATCGTCGAGGGCGTCGTGGAAGGCGACGTCGCCGCCATCGGAGGCAACGTCATTCAGCGTGCAGGGTCGAGAATTGGCGGTGACGTAATTGTATTGGGTGGAACGTACCACGCCGAGGCGTCCGCACAGCGCACTGAAGGTGCTCAGACCATCATGTACGCCGGTTACCAGCAGGAACTGCGCGACCTGATGCGCGACCCCACTGGTTTACTCAGCCCGCGCTGGTCTCCGACGTTTTTGGGAACGAGATTGCTGGTCGTGCTGTTCTGGTTCATCGTCTCCCTGGCGTTGACGGCAGTAATGCCCGGCACGGTCAGCCGCGGCGTGGCGAGATTGCAGTTGACGAGTTTGCGCGTAGCGACGATCGGTCTAATCGGAGTCGTTGTTCTTTTCGCGAGCGTCGCTTTGACGCTCTGGATCATGCCCGAACCAATTCGAGTTTTGGTTGGTCTGTTGGCGCTGTTGTTGCTGATTGTGGCGAGCGTGTTCGGCCGTGTGATTCTTTATGCTGCTACCGGTCGGTGGCTACAGCGGAAATATGTCACGTTCGGTAAAAACTCCGAAGCCGTGGCGTTATTGCTGGGAACAAGTTTCTGGGTGGTGCTGACCTCACTTCCTTACGTTTGGCCGTTTTTGGCGATGGCCATTTTGATCATTAGTATTGGCCTGGCCCTCACTGCGCGTTATCGGGTTGGCTGGAAATCCGTGTAATCTTTGGATTGAAGAAATCTCCATAAAATCGTATCCGGTGGTGTTTAGAAGAAGGAAGGGACATATGACGAGAGCGCTGGCTTTCACTGCCATATCACTGATTACACTCTCCTTTGCAACCTCAGTCGCTGCTCAGACTGATCCGTCGATTGCCGCCAAACATGCAATTGGCGAGGTGAAAACCATCGACGCGGCGACGAAACAAGTGACGATCAAGACCGATGCGGGTTCTGTGGTGGCCGTTTCTACAACAGAAAAGACCACGTACAAGAAACTCGCGCCCGGGGAAACGACGCTTACGAACGCCACAGACGTTACCTTCGCGGAACTTACGGAAGGCGATCGCATCATGGCGAGAGGAACTGTTTCCGAAGACAAGAAATCAGTGCCGGCGGTTCAGATAATCGTCATGACCAAGGGCGACCTCGCGAAGAAGCAGGAAGCGGAACGACTCGAGTGGCGCCGTCGTGGAATTCTCGGCGTGATCACCGCACTTAAGCCCGACACGAAAGAGATTACGATCAATAACCGTACGATGGCCGGAACACAGTCGGTTGTTATTCCCGTCAGCGATACGACAGAAATGAAACGCTACGCTCCCGATTCAATCAAGTTCGGCGATGCGAAGCCGAGTACTTTCGCCGAGTTGAAGGTTGGCGATCAGTTGCGTGCGCTCGGCGATCGAACCCAAGACCCGCTTCGTTTCAATCCGCAAAAGGTTGTAACTGGAAGTTTCCGCACGGTTGGCGGCGTTGTGACTGCAATTGATCCAGCCACTGGCGAAATCAAGATCAACGAACTCGAGAAGAAGACTCCGTTGACCATCATCATCAAGCAGGACGCCGTGCTGCGACGATTTCCGGCGGATATGGGCGCAATGATGGGTGGCTTCGGTCGTGGCCCGGGTGGACCAGGTGGCGCTCCCGGAGGCGGCCAACCTGCGGCAGGACAAGCGCCGGCTGGGCAGGGTCAACCTGGTGCACGTCCGCAGGGCCAAGGTGCGGCCGGTCAGGGTCCGGGTGGACCGGGTGGTCGTCCGGGTGGTGGATTCAACATCAACGACATGCTTGAGCGGTTGCCGGTTATTTCAGTCGCGGATGTTAAGGTCGGCGACACTATCATCGTTTCCAGTACGCAGGGTGTCGATCCGACCCGACTGACCGCAATTTCGCTGGTCGCGGGCGCCGATACTCTGCTTGCCATGCTTGCGCCGCGTCCGCAAGCGGGACAGGCAACGCCAAATCCCGCCGCCGGCCTCGGCAGTAGCGGTATCACATTCGGCATCGGCTTGCCATAACTCCGAAAACGCCAGGCTTTCGCCTCTACCTGAGTGTCGAAAGCCTGGTTATCCCCAATCCAAGGCTTAGCCTTTTCCCCAAAGGTTTCTGCAATGAATGCTACCCGGCTGCTCCCCCGAAAACTTCTCGTCACCAGTCTGATTATCCTCCTGGCTTCGCTCGTCGTTGCGGCGCAACAGAACAGAGGGACACTGCGCGGTGCGATCACCGACGAACTTGGCGCCGTGATCGTCGGCGCTAACGTTGTCCTAACCGACGCTAATGGAGTACAGAAGAAGACGACGACAAACGCCGAAGGTATTTACACGTTCGCCGGCCTTGCGCTGGGAAAATATGCGCTCACGGCGACTGCGCCGGGCTTTGCACCATCGGAGAGTAAAGAGATCGACGTAACTCCCGGACGCCAGTCTGCTGACGTCACGCTGAGAGTGACGATCGAGGAGAAGGTTACAATTGATCAGACTGCCGTCAGCACAGAAGCAACGGCCAATGCGAATCAAACAGTGATAGCCGGAAAAGATTTGGATGCGTTGCCCGACGATCCAGACGAACTCGCGGCTGCGTTGCAAGCGTTGGCTGGACCATCAGTTGGACCAAACGGTGGTCAGATCTTCATCGACGGATTCACCGGCGGGAACATGCCGTCGAAAGATTCGATTCGCGAGATCCGCATCAACCAAAACCCGTTCGCTGCGGAGAACGATCAGCCATCAGGTCGTATCGATATTCTGACGCGACCCGGAACAGACAAGTTCCGCGGCGGCAGCTCGCTCAATTTCACTGACGAGAGTTTGAACTCGCGTAACCCGTTCGCGATCACTTCCAGCAAGCGAGCGCCGTTTCAGGTACGCCAGTACGACCTGAACCTGAGCGGGCCCGTTGTGAAACAGAAGGCTTCTTTCTTCGTTAACTTCGGACGTCTCGAAACCAACGATAACGAACTGATTCGCGCGACTGTGCTCGACGAGAACCTCAACACGCTGGAAGTCGGTAACGCGTTTCTAACACCTAAACGCAACACGTTCTTCAGTCCGCGCTTTGACTACGCGATCAATACCAATCACACGCTCGTCGCGCGTTACAACTTCAATCGTTTCACGTTCGAGAACCAGGGCGTTGGCGGATTCAACCTGCCAGAACGCGGCTTTAACACAGTCTCGACGAACCACACCATCCAGTTGACGGAAACCGCGATCCTGAACCCAACCACCGTCAACGAAACACGCTTCCAGTTTTCGGCCGGGCGAAACGAAAACACCGGAGATAATTCCATCCCGGCGCTGAATGTCAGTGGCTCGTTCAACTCGGGCGGTTCGCAAATCGGCCAAACGTTCAACGAACGCAAGAGTTGGGAACTTAACAACTTCACCGCCAAACAGTTGGGAACGCACGCGATCAAGTTTGGCGGACGCGTTCGTCATATAAGTCTTGACGATAACAACGAAAACAACTTTGGCGGCACGTGGACGTTCACCGGTGGTTTCGGTTTGACCAGCATCGAGCGTTACCAGTTAACGTTGAGGTTGCAAGAGCAAGGGCTGACGCCCGCGGAGATTCGCGCAGCCAAAGGTGGCGCCGCGTCGTTCAGTATGAACTCCGGAAATCCATTCGCCGATGTGAGCCAAACCGATCTTGGCGTGTTCTTGCAGGACGACTGGCGCGTGCGACCGAACATTACGTTCAGCTACGGTCTGCGTTACGAGGTCCAAACTAATACGGCCAGCCGGTATGACTTTGCGCCACGCGTGGCTGTCGCATGGTCGCCGGGTGCAGCAAACAGCGCCCGACCGCCAAAGATGGTGATTCGCCTCGGCACCGGTTTCTTCTACAACCGTTTCAGCGAAGGTTCGACGCTGACGGTCAATCGCAACAACGGCGTGAACCTGCGGCAAGTCTTCGTGGTAGAAGAAGCGGGAAGACCTGAGCCCCGGACCGTTGCCGAACAGCTGAATCCCAGCGTCGGCGCCACCTATGCGGTCCTGAACCAGTTTAGTCCGACGACCATTCCTAATCTCAGCGGCGTTCCCCTCAACCAGCAGATCGTTTGGGAGAAGGATCCGAATATCCAGAACCCGACAGTGTTTGCGACAGGAATCCAGGTTGAGCGCCAGTTGCCGCGCAACATAACGATGTTTGCGGGCTTCTACAACATTCGAATCGTCCACGTCATACGCGCACGCGACGTGAACGCGCCGTTGCCGGGGACCATCACACAACTGACGCCACTCGGCGTTCGACCCGATCCGACGCGCGGTGATGTCTATCGTTTCGAAGCGAGTGGCCAGTTCAACCAGCGACAGTTCTTCATCGGCTTCAATACCCGGCTCAGCAGGATGTTCCAACTAAACGGTAACTATTCGCTGAGCAAGACGACGAACGACACGGACGGTCAGGGTAGCACGCTGTTCCCGATGAACTCGTATGACACGTCGGGCGAATTTGGCCGCGGTTCATTTGATATTCGTCATCGGTTCACGATCTTCGGCACGATCAATCTGCCGTGGCGGAAGATCGTAGTCAATCCGTTCCTCGTGGCGAACAGTGGTCCACCGTTCAATATCATTACCGGGCAGGATCTGAATTTCGACCGTCAGACGAACGAACGGCCGAGCTTTGCTAGTGCAAATGCACCTTGTGTCCTTCCCATTAGGTGCACGCGTTTTGGAAACTTCAATCTCCAGCCGCTTCCGGGTGAGGAAATTATTCCGCGAAACTTTGGAAAGTCTCCTAGTTCCGTGGTCGTGAATCTGCGGATCGGCCGTATGTTCTCGTTTGGTTCTGTCAACCGCGGCAATGCTGCCGCTGCCCGACCTGCGGCTGGAGGTCCCGGTGGGCCTGGTGGTCCAACGGCGGTAGCGGCTGGCGGCGGCGGACCGAGAGCGGCTGTTGGGCCAGGTGGTCCACAGGGGCCGAGTGGTGCACCGAGCGAGAAGCGATTTAATCTTAACGTCTCGCTTTACATTCAGAATATTTTCAATCATGTGAATCTTGGGACGCCGGTAGGGAACTTGTCCTCGCCGAATTTTGGCGAGTCGCTGAGTCTCAGCACCACCGCTACGCAATTCGGTGGACCGGGCGCCGCGGGAAGCGCCGGAGCCGGAAATCGTCGCATTTATGCGCAGCTTCGCTTGAACTTCTAACGAGAAAGGTTTTTGGGGAAATGAAGACGTTTGTTGTTGCGTTACTTGCAATGTTTCTCTTAGTCGCACCCGTTTGTGCGCAGGAACAGAAATCCGCTGCCGCACCCGCGCACGGTGCAACACCAACGCCGGCCATAACAATCACTGCTGAGAGCACGCCAACCGAACTCGCTCGCGCTGCGTTTCTGGCCTTTGGCGGCGAGAAGTTTCGCAACCTGCAAAATGTCGTGATGCGCGGATCGGTGCAGCTTTATCCGCCGAACAGCGTGCAATCGATTCCTGGATCGTTTTCGCTCGTGACTGCGGGACCGAAATTGCGCATGGAGATTGACGCGCGACCCGCGATCGTCTTCAAGCAGATCTTCGACGGGCAGAATTCTTACAGCTCGATGCCGAACGTTGAGATGCCGCCACTCACGAAGTTTGGTCTGGGTGCGCTGGCTCGGTACGATCAGCCTGGATTTCAGATCACTGCTTTAGCGAACAAGAAGAAGCAGCGCGCGTTTCGGATTGTCGACCCGGACGGTTACACGACCGACTTCTACATCGATCCCACGACCGGGCGAGTAATGAGTTTTCTGCTTTACTTCGGTGGGTTCACGCTTGGAACGGAGCACAGCAAGTTTAAAGAGATCGAAGGCGTGCTGGTGCCGTGGAGTTTCTCGCAGAAGTTCGAGATGCCGATGGGTGCATTCTTTGCGGAGTTCAGCGCAAAGGACGTGAAGATCAATCAACCGCTCGGCGACGATGCGTTTGCGATTCCGCGCTAGTTCTTGACGAGGTGATGCGGAGACGCGGTGACACGGAGATGATCACCGCGTCCCCGCGTCACTTTTCCACGATTGAAAGGTAAGCGGTCCAGGGGCCGATAGCTTCGCGATACTGTTTCGCCATCACTCGGACGATCTGGCGGATGTGGCCGAGATCGTGGACCACCCACGCGGACAGCAACTGGCTCAATGTTACAACGCCGAGTGCCGGATGCGATCCTTGCTTCTGCAATAGCTCCGGAGTCAGGTTCATCTCGTCCAACTGACGAAGACTCTCGCCGCGTAGTTGTTCGAACTGGTTTAGCAACTCGCTTAGCGATTTACCTTGCGACTTCTCATACATCGCAAAGCGATCGAATTTGTCGAAGGGACGTGCTTCGCCTTGTTCGAGAATGATCCGCGCGCGCGGGATCCAATCATTCTCCTCGCCCTCGATCAAATGCCCGATGACGTCATACGGGCTGAACGTTTCCGGGCCTTCATTCGCAAGCACCCAGTCGTTGGGCAGATCGCTGAGCAGCGTATTCAGCGTCGCGGGCGTGCGCCGCAAGACTTCTTTCGCTTTATCCAGTTCGAATTCCATGACACACCTCGACCTTAGGATACTACGCCGACGCTCGTTGACTGAGCGCGCTAGACGCTGGTGATCTCTTTTTCCTTAATCCTAAGCAGTTCGTCGATTTTGGCGATGTAGCCGTCGGTGAGCTTTTGGATTTCCTGCAGCGCGTCGCGTTCGGCGTCTTCAGAGATTGTCTTATCCTTCAGCATCTTCTTGAGACGATCGTTACCATCGCGTCGAGCGTTTCGCGCGGCCGTGCGATGATCTTCCGCGACATCGTGAAGTTGTTTGGCGAGTTGCCTGCGACGTTCCTCCGTGAGCGGCGGAATCGGAACGCGCACGAGCTTACCGTCGTTCGACGGATTGAGTCCAAGATCGGCAGCGCGAATCGCCTTTTCGATCGGCCCGACCTGCGTTTGGTCCCACGGCTGGACCGTCAGCAGTTGCGGCTCTGGCGCATGGACCGACGCCATCTGGTTCAGCGGCGTCGACGTGCCGTAGTAATCAACCAGCACTGAATCCAATATGCTCACGACGGCACGACCGGTGCGGACACCCGCGATCTTGCGCTTGAAGTCTTCAATCACCGCATCCATTCGCATGCGAGTTTCTCTGATAACGTCCTTTTCGCTCATCTTGCCGAACTCCGTTGAAAGAATTGGTTAGCCGACTTTTGTGCCGACGCCTGCCTCACCCATAACCACACGCCTGATGTTTCCCGCTTGCCGCATATTGAAAACGATGATCGGCAACTGGTTGTCCATGCACAACGAGATCGCCGAAGCATCCATCACCTTGAGTTCTTTTTCGAGCACCTGCCGGTAGCTGATCGCGTCGAACAACTCCGCGGTTGCATCAAGCACGGGGTCCGCAGAGTAAACACCGTCAACTTTTGTCGCCTTGAGAATGATGTCGGCCTTGATCTCCAAAGCGCGCAACGCCGCAGCCGAGTCAGTTGTGAAGTACGGATTCCCGGTGCCGGCCGCGAAGATCACGACACGCCCTTTTTCAAGGTGCCTGACGGCGCGACGCCTGATAAAGGACTCCGCCAGTTGCGGGATGTCGACCGCCGAAAGCACTCGCGTATCGACTTGGATCTTCTCAAGCGCGTCTTGCAGTACGACGGCGTTCATCACTGTCGCGAGCATGCCAATGTAGTCAGCCGACGAGCGGTCCATGTTGCCCGCACTCTTCGACACACCGCGAAAGATGTTGCCGCCGCCAACGACGACTGCCACCTGCACACCCATCTGGTGCACAGCTTTCAGTTCCTCGGCGACACTGCGAGCGACGTCGACGTCGATGCCGTAATTCTGCTCGCCCATCAACGCCTCGCCCGAGATCTTCAAGAGCACTCGGCGATAAGCTAAGTTGGATTCTTTCTGAGCGGTAGTCATCGAATTTAGCTGCCGAAATTACCCGGCGAAATTAGCCAACCAGCGACGCGACCTCGCCGCCGAAGTCATCAGCACGACGATCAAGGCCTTCACCCATCTTGTAACGCGTGAATCTGCGAACGGCGATTCGCTCGCCGGTCTTGGCAACTTTCTCAGTCACCAACTCGGCAACCGTTTTCTCCGGAGCCTTCACAAATGGCTGGTCCAGCAGCACCTGCTCTTCGTAGAACTTGTTCAACCGGCCCTCGACGATCTTCTCGATCACCTGGTCGGGCTTGTTCGCATTCTTCGGATCGCCCTTCGCCTGGGCCGTCGCGATCTCGCGCTCTTTATCAAGCACGCTCGCCGGCACTTCTTCCCGCGAAACGTAGCGCGGCTCGGCGGCGGCAATGTGCATCGCAATGTCTTTCACGAGTTGTTGAAATTCATCACCGCGCGCAACGAAATCAGTCTCGCAGTTTAACTCGACTAGCACGCCGACTTTTCCACCCATGTGGATGTACGAACCAACAATGCCTTCCGCCGCGATGCGACCCTCACGCTTTTTCGCCGACGCGAGTCCGCGCGCGCGCAGGATATCGATTGCTTTCTCTTCGTTTCCGTCTGCTTCCTTGAGTGCGTTCTTGCACTCCATCATTCCAGCCCCGGTCTTTTCCCGAAGCTGTTTGACTGCCGTTGCTGTAATTTCCGCCATGATTGCCAATGTCTCCGGACTGATTAATTTGATTCTTCAACGAAAAACGCAGCCGAGCGGAGGGTCCGCTTGAAGGCTGCGCTTACCGATGAGTAAGAATATTGCTTAGCTCGCTGCCACGACTGACTCTGGGCTTTCATCGGGCGCTGCTTCAGCGTTTGCGCCCGGCGTTGTCGTGGATTCGGATTGCGCCTCCCGGCTGTTTACGCCGCCACTATCGGTATCGACACCGTCTGATGCGAACTCGGCTGCAGCGGCTCCCAAGCCACCAGCGCCTGCAGCTTCAGCACCTTCTTCGCCCGTGTCTGTACTGACGACGCCGCCTTCGGTGGCGATCTGATTGCCCTCGACGATCGCATCGGCGATTCGCGAGGCAAACAAGCGAACGGCGCGTAACGCGTCGTCGTTGCCGGGAATCACGTAATCGATTCCTTCGGGGGAACAATTCGTATCGACGACGGCGACGATCGGGATACCGAGTCGATTAGCTTCGGCGACTGCAATCTCTTCCTTCTTAACGTCGATGATGAAAATGGCGTCGGGAAGACGAGACATTCCCTTGATGCCTGACAAGTTTTTGTTCAAGCTCTCGCGTTCGCGGTCGAGCTTGATGCGCTCTTTCTTGGTCAGCTTTTCGTAACGGCCGTCCGTCTGCATGCTTTCGAGATCTTTGAGCCGCTTGATCGACTTCTGGACCGTTTGAAAGTTTGTGAGGAGGCCGCCGAGCCATCGTTGATTGACGAAGTACTGGCCGCACTTCTCCGACTCTTCACGAATCGCGTCCTGGGCCTGGCGTTTGGTGCCGACGAAGAGAACGGTCTTGCCTTTGTCTTCAGCGATGAGGTTGGTGACGAAGCTGATCGCTTCGCGAAACATACGCTGCGTTTTTTGCAGGTCGATGATGTAAATGCCATTGCGCTCACCAAAGATGTATTCCTTCATCTTTGGGTTCCAGCGCCGTACCTGGTGACCGAAGTGAACACCGGCCTCCAGCAGCTCTTTCATGGTTACCGAAACCAAACTGAACTCTCCTTCTCGTTAATTGGTTTAATGTACTCGCCGCAGACTCGACTTCGTCTTTGCGTAAGCAACCAATCGTGCCACGGCAATGGATTGAAAATTCGAATTTCGAAATTCGAATTTCGAAATTACCTTTGTTACCGCTTGGAAAACTGGAAGCGTTTCCGCGCTCCCTTCTGTCCGTACTTCTTGCGTTCCTTGATTCGGGGGTCGCGCGTGATCAGACCGGCATGTTTGAGTGCCGGCCTGAGGTCGGCATTGAATTCGAGCAGCGCGCGAGTAATGCCGTGACGAATGGCGCCGGCCTGTCCGGCTGGACCACCGCCGCTTACGTTAACGACCAAATCAAACTTGTTCGTCGTTTCCGTCAACTGCAACGGTTGACGAATGATCATGCGCAGCGTTTCGTTGGGGAAATAGCGATCGAAAGGTTTGTGATTGACCTTAACTTCACCGCCGCCTGGTCGTAAATAGACCCGCGCGGTTGCCGACTTCCGCCGTCCCGTTCCGTAATACTGAATTTCAGCCACAGTAATCTTTCCTTCTTATCTTTCGGGTCCGTTTACTTTGAATTTGCTTTGTGAGTAAGGTCGAGTGGTTGCGGGCGCTGGGCTGAGTGCGGGTGCTCGGCATCGGCGTAAACCTTAAGCTTCTTCGCCATCGCCTTGCCGAGCTTGTTCTTCGGCAGCATGCCCTTAATGGCCAGCTCGAGGACCCGCTCGGGTTTCTTGGCAATCATCTCCCGTGCGGTGGTCTGTCTTAGACCTCCGGGGTACCGAGTGTGATGGCGATAGAGTTTCTGATCGACCTTGTTTCCCTTCAATACTGCGTTGCGAGCATTGATCACAACGACGTGATCACCGGTGTCGAGAAACGGAGTCCATTCGGGACTGCGTTTGCCCGTCAGGATCGAAGCAACCTCAGAAGCGAGATGGCCCACCGTTTGGCCACTCGCATCAACCACGTACCATTTTCGTCTTCCAGCGAGTTCCTTACCGCTGGGGAAGTATGTCGACATAGTTAACTATCTCTGTTTTCAGCGAATAAAACGCGAACGGCTAGAATACCTTCGGCTCGAAAACGTTGTCAAGCAACGCGGCTTGGCGCAGTGTCGCACGTTCCGTTTAGACTCTGACAGGACCTCCGGCGACCCACACATGGATTTGAAAAATATCGGCGTTCCGCCTTTGAACCCAGACAGGACTTTCGCGGACGACACATTGAAAGGCCCTCGAGCTGAGTGCCCAAGGGCCTTGGTTAGTTCGGATTGTAACCGATGTTATGGCTTATCGGGATCAGGATTCTTCGGCACGTCGTTACGCTTCAGTTTCGGCGGCGCCGTCGACTCGGCTGGCTTTTGCTCGCCGTCCGGTGTTGTCGTGGTGCTGTCGTCCGGCGTTGGTTGACGTCGTTTCAAAGTCGGACGTCCTGGCGCTCCGCCGTCCTCACCCGCAGCGATCGCGCCGGTAGTGGCGGCACGCGCGTTGGAAAGCCGCAACAGCCGGCCCTTAACTCGTTGAAATTCCGAACTGCTAATTACGTATTCCTCGTGCTCCGGGAACCTCGCAGCCAGCGCCAGCGAGGCAGCGCGACGGTCCGGCGGCGCGGGGTGTGTTGCGAAAGCGCGCGAGATGAAACCAGGCTTCTTCTTGTTCTTGGCTTCGAGCTTCTCAAACATCGTCGCCATTGCGCCCGGATCGTAACCCGCGGCATACATGTACTGGACGCCGAGTTTGTCAGCCTCTTCCTCAGCGCCACGGCTGAACTTCATGAAGATACCGAGCAAACCGATACCCGCGGTGTTCTGGTAAATCAGACCAGGAATTCCGCCGAGGAAAATCGATGCGCCAAGGGCCGCGTATTCAAGCAAGCTCGCCTTGGCCTGGTTCTCAACCGCGTGACGAGCCGCGACGTGCGCGATTTCATGCGCCATCACACCCGCGAGTTCCGCTTCATTGTCAGCGGCGAGAAGCAATCCCTTGTTGACGTAGAAAAAACCACCCGGAAGCGCGAAAGCATTTACCTCATCGGAATCGATGACTTTAATAGTAAAGGGCACTTTGGCGTCGGAATGCAGAACGATGTTCTGACCAACGCGATTGACGTACTCGGTGATGATTGGGTCGTCGATGAACTTCGCCTGGCGATCGACTTCGGCAGCCGCCTCGCGTCCCATGCGGACTTCCTTCTCCGTTCCACCGCTTATCTTCCCGACAAAACCGCCGTTGATGTTCCGCTTGCCGATCATTGCGGGATCTTCGTTTGTTGATAACGGTTTCTTAGCGGTTGTGATGTTCGGTGTGGCCCGATCCGTCTTCTTTTCAGCCTGCTGCGTGGCCGTTGTCGGAGTCTGCGTCTTGGTGTCTTGAGCCGGCGTCTTCTTGAGGACCGGTACGGCAGGCGGCTCAGCCTGCGGCGTCTGAGTAGTGGTTTGCCCGACCGCAGCCACTGAGCTGAGCAGCAGCGATGCCATTACTACCAAAGCACTCGTGGCGCGGGAGAAGTTATTCATCTCGGAAACCTCCAAAGAAAACAATTAGAACCTGAGGCCAGGGGATTGATGTCATTTTACGCTTGAACGGCGCGCAGTCTATGATGCTTGCGTTCAGCGGACAGGTTGCGCGGCACTGCAGCAATTCTTTAGCGTTTTGACACTCCAAATATACGCGGATCCCACCGGAGAGTAAACAAAACGGGAACACGCATGACTAAGGTCAAAAAGCCCAAACCGGAAGTGTCCATCATTGGGACAGGCCGGCTCGGAACCGCTCTCGCTATCGCACTCGCCGAGGAAGGTTATTCGATCGGCGCTTTGGTAGCTCATCGCCGCGAAAGTGTGCGGCGAGCAGCAGCTTTGCCAGGCCGTTTATTAGACGGATCGACCCGTGTATTGGCTGTAAAAGAACTAGCCAAATTGCGCCCTCCGGCGCTTCTAATTATCGCCACGCCGGACGATCAGATCGCAAATGTGGCGGAAACCGTTGCAAAACTGGACTGGGACATCAGCCCTAATTCAACGGTGCTGCACACCAGTGGTGCCTTGTCCGCGTCCGTCCTGTCGCCGCTGCGAAAGAAAGGCTGGAGCACCGGTTCGCTTCATCCGTTGGTTTCGGTGAGCGAGCCGAAGGCAGGCGCGAGACTACTCAGAAGCGCGTTCTGGAGTGTCGAAGGCGACAGACGCGCTATCCGGCTAGGCAAAACGATCGTTCGCGATCTCGACGGCAAGAGCTTTTCAATCACTTCCGAAAACAAACCGCTGTATCACGCCGCCGCAGTAATGGCCTCAGGTAACGTCACGGCACTGTTTGATGTGGCGATCGAGATGTTGGCCGAGTGCGGTTTGACGCGACGCCACGCAAAAAGCGCGTTGATGCCATTGCTCGCGAGCGCCGTGAGAAACCTCGAGGTGCTCGATCCGTCTGCCGCCCTCACCGGTACGTTTGCGCGCGGCGATCTCGAAACGGTTAAGCGCCATCTCGCTTCGTTGAAAAACAATCAGGCCGCGCTCGATCTGTACCGGTTGCTTGGCCTTAGGTCGTTGGACCTCGCGGGTTCGCGACTCGATCCGGCGGTAGTGAAACGGATCAAGAGATTGATAGGATAAGGGCAAATGCAACAACCCACGCCGACAGCGAGCTACAGTTTGACTCTACGAGTCCGCCTTTCGTCTCGCGCCGGTTCGCTTGGGGAGTTAACGATGGCCATCGGCCGCGCCGGCGGCGATATTGGCGCGATCGATATCGTCACTGTCGGCAACAACTACATCGTTCGCGACATCACCGTCAGTTCCACGTCGAGTGCGCACGGCGAACAGATTGTCGAGACCGTCAAAGACATCGACGGTGTTGAACTTCTTCAGGTTTCCGATCCGACGTTCCTGATGCATCTCGGCGGCAAGATTGAAGTCGTTTCGAAGGTGCCGTTGAAAACTCGCGCCGATCTTTCGATGGCCTACACGCCCGGCGTTGCGCGCATCTGCGACGCGATTTACAAAGATCCTGATAAGGCTTATACGCTGACGATCAAGAAGAACACCGTCGCCGTTGTGACCGACGGGACTGCTGTTCTGGGGTTGGGCGACATTGGACCAGCAGCCGCGCTGCCCGTCATGGAGGGCAAGGCGATGTTGTTCAAAGAATTCGGTGGCGTCGACGCGTTTCCGATCTGTCTCGACACGAAAGATCCGAATGATATTGTCCGGACTGTGAAAGCAATCGCGACGACGTTCGGCGGCATAAATCTCGAAGACATCTCCGCGCCTCGTTGTTTTCAGATCGAAGAGCGACTGAAAGAGGAACTCGACATCCCTGTGTTCCACGACGATCAGCACGGCACCGCTGCGGTCGTGCTTGCCGCACTGATCAACGCGCTGAAGATCGTCGGCAAAGGGGTGGGCGAGATTAAAGTCGTTGTGAACGGCGTTGGCGCTGCTGGTGTTGCGTGTTCGAAGATCATCATGGCGGCCGGCGTGCAAAACATCATCGGTTGCGATCAGACCGGAGCGATCTATCGCGGCCGCTCTGAAAACATGAACTGGGTGAAAGACTGGTACGCGCAAAACACGAATCCGAACCTCGAACTGGGTTCGGTCCACGACGTGATCAAGGGCGCAGACGTGTTTCTCGGACTTTCAGTACCCGGTGTGATCGACGAGAACGACGTGAAGAACATGGCCGATGAGCCGATCGTTTTTGCGATGGCCAACCCGACGCCGGAGATCATGCCTGAGGCTGCGGCGCCTTACGTTGCAGTGATGGCGACCGGGCGTTCCGATTACCCGAACCAGATCAATAACGTACTCTGTTTCCCAGGCATCTTTCGCGGCGCACTCGGTTGTCGCGCGCGACGCATCAACGAGGAGATGAAACTCGCCGCGGCAAACGCGATCGCCGGCGTCATCAGCGGTGCCGAGTTGCACCCCGAGTACATCGTTCCGTCAGTGTTTGATAAGCGAGTGGCGGAAGCAGTAGCGCGTGAAGTTGAAGTGGCTGCGTATCAGACTGGCGTCGCGCGTTCAAAAGTTGATGAAAAAACAAATTAGCGTCGTTCCCATTTAAAAACTATTGTTTCGCTTTTTTCGGCGCCGGCTTGGCGGGCAGTTCGAGGCACGGTTCGATGACCGCGAGCGTCGTTAGTGCGCGCAGTGATTTATCCGCAAACGCAGTTGCTTGTTGAAGTGAATTGTCGAAATCGATTTTCCCCATCTCGCGAAACGCATTCTCGGGATTGAAACCCGGCGTCGGAAACGACGCAAAACTCCCAAACGTCTTCCCCTCGAGTTTCATCATCGTAAACTGCTGCGAGAAGTCCGGCGACTCGATCGCATTGATCGTCTTTACTGCATTTCCGAGTTCCTCAATGCCGCGATTGACGTCAAGTTTCGCGTAGAGATTCGCCAGCGCGAGCAGGGCGCGCGCGGACACGATCGTCTTCGGCGCTTTAGCCGCGGCATCGGCAATCTCGTTTAGCAACTCCCGCGCTTGCGTCTGATCTTCCGAATCCTTGATCGACTCTTCAGCGATGCGCGAGAACAAATACGCGCGTAGATCAAGGTCTGCCACTTTCGCCGCCGACTTTCTCGCCTGGACCACCTCTTTATCTTTAATCAACGACTGCGTGTTGAAGAAGTAAAACCACATGAGCACGCCGTCGCGTAGCTTTGAATCGGAAATCTTGTCGATGACGCTGAGCACCTTTTCCGTCGGTTGGTTCTTCGACGATTGGAGCGCCGCGAATGTCAACTCGCGATCGCGGTTCCCAGGATCCGAACGTTTTTCAGCGGCTTCGATCAGTTCGTCGAACGTCTTCTTAGGAAGGTTATCGCCCGCGAACGTAGTAGTGACACGCCCTTGCGTAGGCGGAGTGAGTACCGCGAAGAGGCGATCTCTCGCTTGAACCGCTTCATCAGTCAGAGCGGGAAAAAAGTTTCGAATCTGTGGTTCCAAACGGTTCAACGCGAGCCACATCTGCGCGTTGTCCGAGAGACGTTGTGCCGCTGCGTCGACACCACTGTCGAGCCCAGCCTGGGCTCTCGCCAACAACTGCTTCGTGAAAAGATTTGGCAGCGCGACGTTCACGCTGAAACCTTCGGGAACTGCGTAGATCGTGTAGCTCGGCATCTCGCCTGCATCGCGCGTGTTACCAAACGCATAGGCGGAGAGATAGAGAAACTGGTCCATTGGCGCTGCTCGGTATGCAACGAGCGCTTCCTGCCAGAGGAGATCGGCAGCGCGCTGATCCGTTCGGGCGAGTTGGTAGAGAAATGTGTTGAGATGCAGCGTGGCCGGGTAACGAAGACTCTGCCGCGCGAAACTCAGCGCTGCTGCCACATCAGTCGCCGCCAGCCCGTGAGCCAACGTCAACAATTTCTCCGCAGTCGTCAACTGTGACCGGGGATCGGCGGCGGGTTTGTCGGCAGCTTCTCGTGCCGCTTCGTCGAGTACCTGTTCCGTCAACTTGCGCGCCCTGGCCGGATCGCGCCGCGCCAGCGCTGAGATCACTTTGAACCGTTGATCCGGCAACGCTATAACCGCCGCATATTGACTCTGTGAGGTGCGGCGAATCTGATCGCCCTGTTCTTTAAAGTCCTGCACTGCGAGATCGAAAGCTTCCATGAACGTCGCCAACGATCGTTCCTGATCATGTGGCCACAGCAGATCCGCTGCACGCAGCAACACTGCGATTCGTTGCACAGTGCGATCAAACGTGCGCGTGAACAGTATCTGTTCTTTAGTGCTGTCGATCGCGTGTGCTCGCGTGCAGAGAGCCGAAGTTGCAGTTGGTTGTTTAGGCGCTTGGGCGATTGCTGCCGATGCCAGGCAGAGCGTAAACGCGACAAGCAGGGAAACACGGATCATCAGGATTTCTCCCGTAATTCTTTAGCAATGAGTGGCACGATGCGGCGGGGAACGTCGATCGCAGCCTTAATGTGACGCGCGTGCGTAAAATGACCAGCGACATAGACTCCACGCACGTTCGTTTCAAAAGTTTCAGGATCATAGACCGGAACCGCTGTGAGTTTTCCCCGTTCCGTTTCTACTCCCAATCTTTTCAGCAACGTTAGATCCGCGTCGCTGCCGGTGAGGACGAAGACGACGTCGTTCGGCACGGTCATCGATTCGCCTGCTTCGCTCGTGAGCACGACTTCTTTCAGACGAATCTCGTCGAGCTGTTTGTAGAGAATGACGTTGAGTCGCCCGAGCTTGATTTGTTCTTCGAGCGGCGTACGCACCCAGTGCTTCATCGCGCCGGCTTTCGGATCACGATTTTCCCAGTCTTCGCGCCAAATTGCCATCGTGGTGCGCGCGCCTTCTTCCGCCAGGTACAACGCAGCTTCGGCGGCGCTATTGCCTCCGCCGACAACGAGCGCGTCACGACGGACGTACGGGTACGGATCAACAAAGCGATGATGGACCTTGGGTAAATCTTCACCGGGAATGTTCAAGTGACGCGGGTGGTCCATCGCGCCAATCGCAAACAACACGCGGCGGGCTTGATATTCGCCACAGTCCGTGCGAACAACAAACCCGTTGTTCAAATCGCCAGCGACTGACTCGACTCGCTCTCCGGTGTTGATGTGCAGATCGTGATCGAGAACAAAGTGAACGTAATGCGAAAGCAATTCTTCGCGCGTCGGCTTTTCAAGCACATGTTTCAAGGTGCCTTCATGCATCTCCACTTCGTTTGGCGTGGAGAACATTGTACGTCCGACCGGGTACTGTCGAATCGTGTTGGCAATCGTTCCTTTTTCGATTACCAAATAATCCAGACGCTCTAGCGAAGCAGCTTCAGCAGCGGAAAGACCCGCTGGTCCAGCCCCGATGATTAATAAATCCAGCATCATCCGTGTTTAGAAAACGACTTCGCCTCGCGCGACGAGCACTGATGGTCCACCAACTTTGACTTCTTCCACCGCCTGCGCCGTTCCCTTGACGTCGAGATTGATTCGACTCGGACGGTGAATGAAATCGCCTTGTTCGATCACGAACTTGTAGCGATCGTCCTCCGGTTCCAACGATAACGCCCCGTGATGTATGAGATACGCTCCCAGCGCGCCGCAGGCACTGCCGGTTGCGGGATCTTCCGCGATGTTGTCGGCGGGCGCAAAGAAACGTGCGTGTGCGCGCGATGCTCCGATCTCGATCGTCTCGCGCGTAAACGCATGACAGCCCGTCGCGCCCTTGCGCGTGTAGATCTCGGCGAGCAGCGCCGCATTAACGCGACACGATCTGAGATCCGCGAGTGAACGGATCGGCACGGCCATGCACGACAGCCCGGTAGTAATCACCTGAATCGGAAGACTCTCGTCGAGATCTTCCCGCGCGAGTCCGAGCGCACGGGCGATCTCGGCCTGATCGTGTCCATCGTCGATGTCGTCGAGTATTTTAAACTTGCCCTGCGTCATCACGACCTGTACCGGTTGACCGTCTTTAAATTCGATATCGATCGGCAACACTCCGATTCCTACTTCGTGATGAATCCGTTGCCAGCCATTCCCGCCCTCCGGCAGCGGAACCAGACCTTCGCGGGCAAGCGCGTTCCACGTTCCGACCACCGGATGACCGGCGAACGGAATCTCGCGCGTGGGCGTGTAGATCCGTAAGCGCCGTAAAACTTCCGGCTTTTCAGATTCGAGCACGAAGACCGTCTCAGAGAGGTTCATCTCGCGCGCGATCTTCAGCATTACATCATCACTCATACCCTTGGCTTCGGGAAAAACGGCGAGCGGATTACCCGAAAACGCGTGGTCGGTGAACACGTCGAGTTGTAAAAATCGATAGGTAGTCATGTTTGTCCGGCCAATAGTACACACGTCACGAATCTTCCTGAAACATTTTGGTGGATTGTGTGCATAGTATTCAGAACGTTTACTGAAGAACATTGAAGAATAAATAGAGATCTACTATTGTAAGCGCCGCTCATCTGCTTCAGACAAAGTCCTCGGACCATCGAACTTACCAACTGGCGCCGGCCAGCCGAAATTAGCAGAGGCCACTCGATGTTAACCACGCATTAGCAAACAAAAAGGAGAGTTTATGGGAAAGTGTAAAGAATTCTCGATCAACCTTGCCGTCCTCGCCCCCAGCAACAAGCGACAGTTTTCGTTTGGCATGATGCGGGGCTGTATTGACGACAACACGCCCCTTTACGCGATGATCTTCGTGCTGCGCGATTTGATCAACGGCGAGTTTCAGGATCGTGTGAAAGTGAGGGTCACGCTTGGCCCAACGTTTAACGACAAAGCCGAGGCAATGATGAAACGCGGTTTGACCTCTGCTCAACTCGATTTTCTCCAAGGCCCACTGACAAGCCGAATGGGCAGGCTGCAGCCCAATTCCGGCGAAGTTCAGGATCCGCGGATGAACCAACTGGCTCCTCAATTACTGCAACAATGACGCGGCTCATCGCCAAAGCAGTAATCGAGTTCCGGGGCGGGGGAATTCTTCGCTGCAAGCGTTATTTGTCGGCTGTATGCTGCGTGCTGATGCTCGCCGCGTCCTGCTTCGCGGCGGGCGATAGCGCTGCAACCAGGCCTTGCCGGGACTCTGTCGATTCGTACGTTGGGTATAAGCTCAGCGACGTGCGACTCGTGACGCCTCTGGCGATCAAAACGCCGCTCAGTTTTCTCTTCGGTTCGCAGAAGAAGTTCGAGGAAGAGTTTGCAGCGGTGCTGGCGGAACTCTCGTTAAAAAAGGGTGACAGTTTTGATCGCGCAGCTCACAACGCGGCGATCGCGTTCTTGCACGGGCGGTACGAAGAGGCGGTCGTCAGCCCCGGCGAACGAATACGAATCGCATTCGTTACTTTCCGGTTCGAGAACTGCGACGACGACGCTCGCACAGTCGGGCTTGCTTACCTGGTCTATAGTTCGGAGTTCCTTTACCACGCGTCCCGCATTTTTGAGAAACCAAACAATCGATTTACCCGTTCAGTAGCGCCCGGCAAGCTTAGCAATGCCCGTTCGCTCGTCAACACGAACGGCAAGCTACTGCCGCAACCGATCGTTGGTTACGATCGCGAGCGCGAGCTGTTTGCCGGCGGGAAAGCCGCTCTCAATTCGGAGAATGGTATCTTCAATCAGATGGCGCTCGACACCACCGGCTCACGGAACAGCGCAACTGCTGACTTCAATCTCGCCGGCAATCGGGAGTTCACACGTAGCTTCCTGAGCCATGTTGACTGGCGGCTTGGCTACAACTATTTCAACTTGCCGTCAGATCTCAACAGAATCAAAGCCGCCACCGTACTGGGCCAAATCTTCGGCGCGAGCAAACCACTCGGGCGCAGAGATCTCGTATTCCGTTTTGGTGCTTCTGTTGAAGGAGGTAATCGCCAGTCGGAATTGCCTGTAAACGATCCCGAACTGGCCCAGTTGTTGGGTTACGGAGCACTCAAAGCTTATCTGGGAGCTACCGCGAATAGCGGGCGGCGATCGTGGTCCGCTTCTTACGGCGTGCAATTTAGCAACGACGGATCGGATCTTGGCCTCGATTACACGAAACACCTGTTCGACGCTGCTTATCGCCTGCGGTATCTCTGGCGCGAACACTTCCCGTTCCGGCTCGAGGCGCAGTTCTCCGCAGGTTTGCTACGAACGCGTGGAAAACCCGTTCCGGTCGCCGAACGTTTCTTTGGCGGCAATAAGATCAGTCCCTTTATCGACGGTGACGACTGGATCATAAACAGCGCTCCGTTCATTCGGAGTTTTTCGCAAACGTCTTTCAATCTCGTCGGCCTGAATGCTCCTTTCGGTGGAGAGCATTTTTTCTCGGCGAACGTGACACTGTCGCAGCCGGTTTGGAACTTTCCTGCCGTCCCAAACGAGGTATCTCAGGAGTCGATCGTCAGGGATGGGATTGGTGGTGCGCTTCGCACCGCAAGAACCGCCACTGTAAAGACCTATCTGGAAGATGCTCCGGAGTACGTCGCCATTCAGAAAGATTTAATTGGTGATGCCGCTGCGTCGCCGGCACCTCCGGGCGGAGTTCGAGGAAATCTGATTGAGCTCGCCCAGACTGTCGATCAGGTGGATCAACAGCTCACGACGCTGAATTCACAAAACCCGTTATCGGAAGTCCTGGAGGCGATTGGCGAGATTGGAGACGATCCCGATTTTGGCGCCGATTTGGTCGCCGACTCAAAGGAAGCAATTGAAAGTGCCCGAACCGATCCAAGCTTCTTCAGGGCGAAGGTTAGGCAACTGATCATTGGGGGGAAGGGGATGGGAGGGTTGATCCCCAGACTCATAACGGGTTTGGAAAAAGTTATAGACTCGCTGCGTCGCGCCTCATTGCCGGTCCCCGCCAAGCAGTTAAGCGACAGCGTAGCTACGTTGAAACAGATCAACGCGCGGATGGAGCCGCAGGTTACGACGTTGGTGCGCATTGGCGAAGTAAAGGTCGACGTATTCAAGCCCGTGATGTCGTTGGTGAAGAACGATGCGTCATCTGACGACGTGGACGACGTTGTCAAACAGATTGCGACGATCGTCGCCGGAATCAAGACGCGCGCCAACACGATGTCCACGCCCGGCCGGGCTGCATTGCTGAAGCCCGCCGACATCCAACTGCCGGCGAAGTTGGCGGTGAAGCTTCGCGATGCGCAGGACACTGTCTCCGCATTTCTCAACTCCCAATTCAATTCTGAAACGCGTGCACTTCTCATAGCATACAAAGAGACAGAGGAACCGTCTGACCAGCTAGTTGGCGCCATGGCCAGCGAATTGAATCGTTTGATTTCGGGGGCGTCTCTATTTACCGAGGATCGTTTCAAAGACATCAACTTGAGTGATGAGACGGAGGAATTGGCCGAAAGTAATCCGCAAGGCCCGGCACTGCTCGCCCTGAATAGAGCGCTGCTTGCGGAAGCTTTTCCGCGCCTGATATTGAAGAGCCCGCTCGACGACACGCTCGACAAACTCGATGAATATCTCAACGACGCGCAAAGCGCATTAGACGCGCTCGCTGATTTCGAATCGGCCGACGCCGATCAAGTGCGCGGACCTGTCCATCAACTGGTGGTCGGGTTCGGCGATCTGGCGCCTCCGATTACAACCAGCATCGATACTCAAGTAAAGAGACTTCAGCAGCCCCTCACGAGTGCCGGGCTTGTGGCAGAAGCTAAGGCTTTGCTCGCCGAAGGCTCTAAGTTGAGTTCACTCGGCAAAGAAGCACGTCAGGTGTTCAACAAGATTCCGCTCAATTCGATCGAGCAACAAGCCGATCGCGACATCGCCCACGCCGCCAGATCGTTGGACGTGATCTTTCGCGAGATCAATCTGATCGAAATCGCGCCAGTCGTAACATTCGACGCTGCGCGGATTGGTCCGGCCGTTACGCCGGGGTTTGGCAAGACCCATTACGGGGTGGGCGCGGGAGTGCGGTTCAGTCTTGTTACGCTCGACTTCACCGCAGGTTATTCCTTTAATCTGAATCGTCAACCGGCTGAACCTCGCGGCGCGGTAATACTGTCGATGACGATC
>DASRPN010000223.1:0-31850 GCA_035646355.1 Pyrinomonadaceae bacterium
CCATTGTTGTAGTTGCGCTCACTCTTCAACACGCGATGACCCGCGCTTTTTAAAACATGCGCCGTCAACTCTTTTGCCGTCGTCTTTCCGGCGCTGCCGGTGATCGCAACCACCGGTTTTCCCCACGCGGTGTAAACGCGATGCGCAAGCTGTTGCAGTGCCGCAATCGCATCGTCCACCAACAACAAACGATCCTTCAGTGCTTCGAGCTTACTGTCGCCGTTGACGCGATCCGCACGCGCGACGGCGGCAATAGCACCATGCCCGAATGCGTCGGCGATAAAAGTATGTCCGTCGACAAACTCGCCATTAAATCCGGCGCGGACGTAGTCCGGTTGCGAAAGCGCAAAGAACAGTTCGCCCGCGTCCACGGAACGCGAATCGATGGAATAGTCAATAATCTGTTTGTCAAATAACTCGGCGCTGATGCTCGTCGCTTGCGCGCCCATCAAAGCTGCGGCCTCTCCAACCTTCACGTGATTAGTGCCTCTTCTCGCTCCTCTAGCTGTTCCTTCGCCGCTTCTGAAAGCGGTTCATCCAGCTTGTGTTTTGGGGGATTATGCTGCGGCCGGAGAGTTGAACGCTGGCTGCGCGCCCGCGCGCGTAGTCGTCGTCTACAGTCAGCAATACGACAGTGTACGTCATCTTCAAAGAACTGTTCATCTTCGGTTGGGGGAATCGAAGTTAATAAGGTCATTGAACTCGTCCGAAATCCACGTAAATGGTTTGTCCGGTGTTAACCTCCGTGCCCGCCGCCGGGCTTTGTTTGAAAACCTTTCCTTCACCGCGCGCCTCAAGCTGCAATCCGAGTTGCTGACATGTCAGCCAGGCATCACGCACACTGCGCCCGCGCAAGTCAGGCATCAGGATCGCTTTCTTTGTCGACACTGCGTAGACAACTTCACCGCCTCGCCCGCCGTTGTTACCCACGGTCGGTAGTGTGGCTTGCCGCTCCCGTTCATACCGCTGCTGTTCCTCGCGCAGCTTTGCGGCTTTCTCGGGATCCTCGGGCACTTGGGCAATTAACTGCGGCGCTGATTTCGTCTCGATGTCAGGCATCACGTTGAGACCGGGCAGGATCTGTTCGGCAACTTCACGAAACACCGGCGCCGCCACGTCACCGCCGTGATATGCGCCACTTGGTTCGTCGATAACGACGATGATCACAACTTGCGGATTGCTCACAGGCGCAAAGCCAACAAAAGATGCGACGTGCTTAGTCGCCGAATAAGCGCGCGTTCGCGGATCGATCTTTTGCGCCGTTCCGGTCTTGCCGGCGGCGGAATAACCGTCGAGTTGCGCCGCTTTCGCGGTGCCGGTCAACGTGACGCCTTCAAGCATGCCGCGCAGTGCCGTTGCAGTTTGCGCGCTGATAACGCGCCGCTGTTCGGGTTGTGCTCGATAGACCACCGCGCCTTCCGCATTCCGAACTTCGCGGATCAAGTGCGGCGCAATACGCAAACCGTCATTCGCGAGTGCGCCAAACGCCGACACCATCTGCACTGGCGTCACGCCGACTTCCTGACCGATCGCAATCGATCCGATCGACGACGCCTGCCATCGTTCGACTTTCCTCAGAAGGCCGACTGTCTCACCCGGCAGCTCAATTCCCGTCTTCGATCCAAAACCGAACCGCCGGATGTATTCGTACATCGTCGGATCGCCGACGCGTAATCCGAGTTTGATCGCGGCGACGTTGCTCGACTTCTCAAGTGCTTGGGAGATCGTCAACGTGCCAAATGCGGTGTGATCGTGGATCACTCGTCCGGCGACTGTGATGGCGCCCATTTGACAGTCGATCCGATCTTCGGGCTTGGCGAGTTTCTTCTCGAGCGCGGCTGAGAAAGCGACGACCTTGAACGTCGAACCCGGTTCGTAAATGTTTTGCAGCGCCCAGTTAGATCGCGTCTCAGCTTTCGTCGCGGCGACGTTGTTTGGATCGAACGAGGGTGCGTTCGCGAGTGCGAGGATCTCGCCACTCTTCGGATCGAGCACGATCACCGTCCCTGACTTCGCTCGTGAACGTTGGATCGCGGCGTTGAGTGCTTGTTCGGCTTGATATTGGACCGTCTGGTCGATTGTTAAGACGACCGTTTGCCCGGGCTTCGAAGCGATCTCGTAACCGTCGTAAGCGTTTCCCCTTGCATCTCGCTCGAGAAACAACTGTCCCGGTTCACCCGCGATCTTCGAGTTGTAAAACTGTTCGACACCACCGAGTCCCTTGCCGTCGAGTCCGACGTACCCAAGCACGTGAGCAGCAAGCGAGCCGTTCGGGTAGTAACGCTTTGGTTCGAGCTGTGACTGTAGACCAGGAAGGCCTAGCGCAGTGATCTTCTCCGCCTGATCCGCATCGAGACGGCGCGCGATCCAGATAAACCGTTTCTTCTCGGCCTGCGCCTCGCGAAACTCTTTCAACAGTTCCGGATACTTCAGTTTGAGCGCACGCGAAACTTCAGACGCGGTGCGTTCGAGCTGCGCGGCATCGAGACCTTTCGGATCGAGAAACAACGAAACAGTCTGGACGCTGCGCGCGAGTTGTCGTCCCTGTCGATCAAGCAACTCACCACGCTGGCCCGTCGTCTCGACCTCGTTCCGCTGCTGTTGCCGGGCGCGCTCTGTGAGCGTGTCGTGTAGAGAGAATTGGAGATGGACCAATCGCCCGACGATGATCAGCATCCAGAAACCAATAAAGGCCGCGACGAAAAGCGCGCGGCCAAGTGCAACATCCGGTCTGGACTTCGTTTGGGCAACCAGGCGTGCCAGCATCACCTACTTGTTTCCCTTCCTACCAAGCGTGATGAGGACGCTCTCTTTAGTTGTTCCCGCAAAGGCGCAAAGGCGCCAAGTCGGCGTTAACGATCTGGGCTCGTTTTCTTCTCTTTCTTTGCGTCTTTGCGCCTTTGCGGGAGATCTCGGTTCCCGATTTGACCTGGGGTTGCCGGCTTCAAACCCAGGCGCCGAGCGGCGGGCTCGAGTTTGTCAGGTGCGAGTGCGCGTTCCTTTTCCAGTGCGAGTCGTTGGTTTTCTTCAAGCAGTCGCTTGCGTTCAGTGCGCAGGTCCTCGCTCTGGTAACCAAACTGTACAGCAGCAAAATGCTGCTTCGCGGCGAAGACAAAACCACCGGCGAGAATCAATCCACTGAACAACAACAGCGCCAGTCGTGAGAGAGCAGTGACATCACGTGTGCGCCGAACTTTCGCATTGGGCTGTATCTCAGGGAAACGTTTCATTTTCTGACTCCGTGTCAGAGCTTGCGAGCGGCTCGCAGTTTCGCACTGCGCGCGCGGGGGTTCTCGTCAACTTCACGATCAGTCGGCGTTACCGGCCGCCGCGTCAAAATTTCAACTGCCTTCCGCGCGCCACACGAACAAACCGGCAAACGCGGAGGACATTCACAATGACCCGACAACCTTCTCAACTCCCGCTTCACGATCCGATCTTCAAGTGAATGGAAGCTGATGGCGACGAACCGACCATCGGGTTGTAAAAGATCAACTGCCTTTTCAATAAACTCACCCAACCCCTCGAGCTCGCTGTTCACCGCGATACGCAACGCCTGGAACGTGCGCGTCGCCGGATGAATCGGCTGCTGCCGCTTGCGACCACCGACAGCAAGTCGAACAAGTTCCGCTAACTCAGCCGTTGTCTTGACCGGCTGCCCTTGTTCGCGACGTTCAACGATGCGACGAGCGATGCGTCGTGAGTGTCGCTCTTCCCCGAACTCGAAAATGATCCGGGCAATCTCCGCTTCGGGAAGTTGTTGAAGAAGATCGGCTGCGGTTGGTCCGGATGTCGGATTCATCCGCATATCTAAAGGAGCGTCGAAACGAAAACTGAAACCACGCTCCGCAGAGTCAAACTGGAGTGAAGACACCCCAAGGTCGACAAGGATGCCGGCCGCATCGAGTTCGCCGCCTTCGCGCAAAACTGTTTCAAGTTTGCGAAAGTTGGTCTGAACGGCGCGGAACCTCTCTCCGAAAGGTGCGAGGCGCTGACGCGAGTATTCGAGCGCTGCGGGATCGAGATCCAGACCGAGTACGCGGGTATCGGGGGAGGATTTCAGAATGGCTTCACTGTGTCCGCCAAGCCCAACCGTGCAATCCACGAAGAGACCACCTCGCTCAGGAACGAGGTATTTCAATGTCTCTTCTAGCAGCACGGGGCGATGGGGCGCGCCCATGCCCCCCAAAGGCGCAGCCATCACCACCGCCCCGTGATCTCGTTCAAAGATCTTATTGGTGCTTGGTACTTTGTGCTTTGTGCTTTGTTTTCTTTTCTTCCCGGTACTTCGTTTCATCGAGACATTGAAACTACTCAAGTCACAAAGTACAAAGCACAAAGCTCAAAGCACTAAATCCCGAGTCTCGCTATCGCCGCTTCATCCTCCTCGGTATACGGATCGGCAAGGAGGCGTGCTTTAAACTTGTCGAGCTCCCAAACTTCCAGGTACGACAGGTATCCAAGGACCGCGACGTCGCCGATAACCTCAGCGCTCTTCCGTAGCAACGGATGAATCAGCAGGCGACCCTGCCCGTCTATCGTTGCCTGTTGTCCGTAGTAGTTCGTTCTGTCAAGGAACTTTCTGCGCGCCGGATCCATTGACGGCAGTAACGAGAGTCGTTGTTCGATTGACTCCCATTCGGGCAAGGGGTAAATCCGAACGCACTCACCGGTCAGGCTCGTGATATAAAAGTCCTTGCCGTGCTTCTCGTCGATCAGCCGCCGAAACTCCGTCGGCACTTTTAGGCGGCCTTTAACATCAATTCGTGCCGTGTAATTTCCTCGCAGCATATTTTTGGCCTGACGAGAGAGCTTGGTGGGTGGCCCAAAGGAAAAGTGTTACTACTGATCGGTGTTGCTACGAGGTTGGACCCACTTCCGACCACTTTTGACCACCCGAGGCGGATACTACGTTCCCGGCCGAATCGTGTCAATAGGTAAGCCGTGTGCGGGCGAACAGAAGGCGATCACATATCTTCTGTGTTTTGATCCGTGTTTCTAAAACACGTATAGTCCGCAACCATACAAATGACATCGATTTTTCTGTTCGGCTTGCTCGCCGCCTTGGCTAATGTGGTTGGCGGCCTCGTACTGGTGAAGGCGGGCGCCCACCGGTGGGGCGAGCGGTCCTTGAAATACCTGGTGGCACTCGGCGCGGGCTTCATGCTCGCGGCCATCTTCATCGAAATTCTCCCGCAAACGATTGGCCTCTGGGCCAGAACTGCGAACGGCGAAGCGGCCGCGGAGGCCGTAGTCCCAGCGATGACGCTTCTGCTCGCCGGTTATTTGTGCATTCAGTTCTTCGAGCACACACTCGCGCCGCACTTTCACTTCGGCGCGGAAACGCACCCCGAGTCGTTCATGAAGCCGTCCGCAGCCTATACCGCCGTCGGCGGACTGTGGATTCACACCTTCTTTGACGGCGTCTCGATCGCGTCGGCCTTTTTGATCAACTTTAAAGTCGGAATACTGGTGTTCATCGCCATCCTGTTGCACAAGATGCCGGAGGGTTTCACAGTCGCGTCAATCATGCTCGCCGCCGGTCGTTCCCCACGCGCGGCGCTACTCGCGACCGCCGCAATTGGCGCCGCAACTCTCGCCGGCGTGATCGCCATCGCCATTCTCGACACGCGGATGAGCAATTCCATCGGTTATGCGTTACCATTCTCCGCCGGCGTGACCCTGTACGTAGCCGCCAGCGACCTGATCCCCGAAGTCAATCACAAAGAAGAGCGAAACCCCACGGTCTCGATTGTCGTTTTTGGAGGGGTTGCCCTTTTCTACCTGTTGCACAGGCTAATCGAGGGATAGGCCCGGCGTTATTTATCATTGGTCATTTGACATCTCCCATTTGTCATTTGGTTTTCAGTGAAACACAAAATGAAAAATGAGAAATGACCAATGATAAATGACAAATGCTGCTGGATCGGCCTTCTGGCTTTAATTTTTGCGTTCGTGGTCCAGGCACACGCGCAGATCAAACCGCGACCTCCGGTTCCCTTACCCACTCCGTTCACTCCTATTGTCGATTACGCGAACGTAATTGACGCCGGCACACGTCAGCGTCTCGAATCGATCTATCTCAACCTCAAGGACCGTGGAGGTATCGTCTACTCGGTCCTAACTGTCCAGACAACTGGCGGACAAGAAATATTCGACTATTCGCTTGCAGTTGCGCGCGGCTGGGGAATTGGACCAAAAGACGCAGAGACCCCAAGCTTCCTTCTTGTGGTCGCAATACAGGATCGAAAGGCCTTCGCGCAGGTTAGCCAGCATCTAGAAGGCGACTTGCCTGACGGACTTGTCGGCCGGATACAACGTGAACGTCTTGTGCCGGCATTCAGGCAGGGAGACTACAGCAAAGGGATCTACGACACGGTCCAGGCGTACGTCGCGACGATCGCTGCGAAGCGCGGATTCAGTGTTGAGGGAATCGATCAGCGGTACGCGTACGAGGGTGGAGACGGGAACATAACTGTCACGCAAGACCGTGCGAACCGAGTCAGCTTGAGAACTGTTTGCTGCGGCATAGTTCTTGTTGTGTTCGTCGTCATTCTGATCGCTGGCGCATCGCGAGGCGGAGGCGGTGGCCGCGGTGGACGTCGACGTCGTGGCGGTTTTGGAGGCGGGGGATTGTTGGAAGCGCTTTTGTGGGGAAGCGTGCTCGGTAATTTATCGGGTGGGGGTCGAGGTTGGGGATCGAGTAGCGGCTGGGGCAGTAGCGGTGGCTTTGGTGGCGGCGGATTCGGTGGCGGCGGCGGTGGCGGTTTTGGCGGAGGTTTTGGTGGTGGAGACAGTTTTGGTGGAGGTGGCGCGGGTAGTAGTTGGTAGTGGTCCCGCACGACGATATGGCAGTTAAAAGTCCGGTGCGAGAAGCACTGCGAGAACTCGTAGACGATTTACGCGCGACGCACAAAGACAATCTCGCGTCTGTTGTGCTTTATGGTTCGGCGGCCGCCGGCGATAACGTCGAACTTCGTTCGGATTACAACCTGCTCATCGCACTGAATCGAATCACACCGGAAGATCTGCGTTTGGCCCAGGCGCCGATGCGTGAGTGGCAACGCTTGGGCCATCCGCTGCCGGTCTATTTCACGGTCGAGGAACTGTCTGACGCCGCAGACGTATTTCCGATCGAGTTTCATCAAATGGCCAACGCGCGCGTTGTTCTTTTCGGTCATGACCCGTTCGAGTATGCAAAACTTTCGGACGCAAACCTTCGGCATCAGACTGAGTACGAGCTCCGCAGCAAGTTGATCCAACTGCGACGTCTTTATATCCCCGCTTCAGTTTCAGTTGAAAAGTTAAGCGACTTGATGAGCGACAGTCTGTCGAGCTTTGCGGCGCTCTTTCGCGCCGTGTTGATGCTTTTCGGCAAAGAAGCGCCGGTTGCAAAACCCGACGTCGTCCGCGCCACAGCACAACTCTTAAAACTCGACCCGCTGCCTTTTGAAAAAGTTTTCGATCTTCGAAATGACGGGAACCTGCCGTCGTCGGTGAAAGCAGCCAACGATCTTTTCGCGGCATACATGTTTCAGATCGAACAAGTGGTGGAAGCGGTCGATGAACTTCGACCAGACAGAATAGACAAGATGGGAGATTTAAAAAGATGAGTCGAAGATTTGCGATCCTTATTGTTATTGCGGTGCTTGCGGTGCTTTCGCTGACCGCGAGTGGTTGCGGCTACAACACGCTGACCACAAAACATCAGAACGTGAAGGCGAAATGGGCCAACGTGGAAACGGACTTACAGCGCCGCGGCGACCTGCTTAACAACCTGGCCGAAGCGGCAAAGATGGCCGGCGTTCAGGAGCAGGAAGTTTTTGGCCGCATAGCGGACGCGCGAGCGCGTTTGCTGCAAGCCACGAGTCAGGCGCCGCAGGGTGAAGGCGGCGACCGGACACCCGAGCAGCGGCAGGCGATAATGGACGCGGACAACAGTTTCGGAGGCACGATTGGCAGGTTGCTGGTGTTGCAGGAAGCCTATCCGAACTTGAAGTCGAATGAGAATTTCCTGAATTTGCAGACGGAGGTCGCCGGCACCGAGAATCGAATCGCGACTGCGCGCAAGGACTACACCGCGGCTGCGCAGGACTACAACACAACCCGGTCCCGTTTTCCGACGGTGATTTCAGCGAAGCTTTTTGGTTTTAAAGAAGAGCCGTACTTCAGTGCTGAGGCCACCGCCCGTGACGTCCCGCAGCTCAACTCGAATTCGCTGCGACAAACTCCGACGAAGTGATATTGGTAACCAGCCGAAAAGGGAGCAGGTCTGGCGTTCGGGCTTGTTCCCTTACGTCAGTTCTGCTTTTGGGCCTTTCGAGATTCTGATCCGCCCGCCCGTCACTGTGATGATTGCGGCATCGCAATTCAGCTTCGTAACGCGTCAATAGATCTGAACAATCAACTGGCGTTCGTGAGCGGGAACATCCGGTAAGCGGATGAGACCAGCGTATGAAAGATTCTCAACGTAGATAAGCTCACCAAAATCAGTATCAATCGTAACGAGAATTCTGGTCTCTTGGGCCGCCCAATCGAGTAGTGCCCGGTCCCCTGGGTCAATGCCTAAGTTCACGAGATTCGATTACGTCGGCGCCTATCTCAATCTTAGAACCCGCGCGAGCTGCACATGGCGCAGTGGTCGCAGGGCTTGCCGCCGGGTTCGAGGGTGCAGGTCTTTTCGTTCTGAAAGAAGTCGACCAGTTCGGAAACGGTCGCTTCTTCAACTCCAAATCGTTCCTGACTCGGATGGCTCGCATTCACACCCGCGAGCCATGGCGAGTGAACTCGCGGTGCATTCGATCCAACTTTCGATTCAATTTGAACTAACTTGTTCTGCAATTCATTAAGCGTTACACGGATTGCGGAAAGTTCGGAGCTGATATCCGTGTCGCTGCTCTGCGCCGGCGCACCACCGCCAACACGCCGCGCGATTCTTTCCGCCATCAATCTTGCCTGATCAGAACTCATAAGAGATCGATTCGATCCACTACGCCAACGATCGCGGAGTCGATCGCCGCGCCGGCTTTGCCCGTCGCCGCCGTCGAAGCGCTCCAACCTTCCTGCACGATCAAAACAGTATCGCCAACACCTGCGTCAACCGAATCAAGCGCGAGAACAGAATAACTTGTGTCGTCACCTTCAGGCGTGACCTGCTGGCAAAGCATCACACGCGCATTTTCGTAGCGAAAGTTCTTTTGCGTGGCGACGACGTTTCCAACTACGCGAGCGAGAATCATTTTAACGCGTTACGTGCTCTTCTGAATCGACGATGGCGACGATCGTGCAATCGGTCGGTGTGTCTTCTCGTTTGAAAGGAAAACTCGCTTCCTTCCCGCGACACCAAAACACCAACTCGCCAACACCTGCGCCAACAGCGTCGATCGCCACCATCGGTTTTCCATTCGGCTCGAGATCTTTGTTGACCGTTTGCACGATAAGCAACTTGCGACCGTGCAACGAATCATTCTTGACGGTTGAAACCACAGTGCCGATAACACGCGCAAGTTGCATCTTATGTTTTGTCAGTGGTCAGTTGTCAGTGGTCAGTGGCTCTCAGCAACTGACAACGGACCACTGACTACTGACTACTGACTAACATTAACATCAACCGTATCGATCACGCCGACGATCGCCGCATCTACCGGAACGTCTTTCATTCCCTGCGCGAGCCGTGCGCTGGATCCCGCAACAACCAGCACTCGCTCATGAAAACCAGCGCCGACCGTATCGACCGCAACCACGTATCCGGTGGTGTCGCTGCCGTCTACGTTGATCGGTCTGACAATCAATAATTTCTTTCCGCTTAACCGTTCGTCCTTCTGACTAGCGACAACGGTGCCAACGATGCGAGCGATAATCATGCCCTGTTATCGATTCATTCCAATCGGGAGACTCTCGTCGACGCTGCCATGCGGACGCGGAATCACGTGCACGCTCACGAGCTCGCCGACGCGACGCGCAGCCGCGGCGCCCGCATCAGTCGCAGCCTTCACAGCGGCAACATCGCCACGAACGATCGCCGTTACGAAACCGGCGCCGATCTTCTCGTAACCAACGAGCGTGACGTTCGCGGCCTTCACCATTGCGTCGGCCGCTTCGATCATCGCGACCAGACCTTTTGTCTCAACCATTCCGAGTGCTTCCTGCATTCAGATGCTCCTATGTGTGGGGTTCAATCCTGTATTACTTACCATTAACTGCCTGGCTCAACAACTCAACCAACTCTTCGCGCGTGAGCGAGATCTTGCCGGAACCGTTTTCCACGAGTGGCTCACGCAGGTAACCGCAAGCCTGGCCGCGCGCCGATTCACCAAGGTAACCGGCTTGCTCGCGCACGTTGATCAACTTTTGAATCGCGTCCGGCGACAGATTACGCGAACCGCCGAGCACACGCGAGAGGATCGCGATCTTCGCAGTGTGTTCGAGCGTCTCTAAACGGTCCCATGCCTGCCACAGGTCCGCGCCGTAAGCGACGGCGCCATGATTCGCCATCAACAGCGCGTTGTGATGTTTCACGAGTGGCTGCATCGCTTCCGTTAACTCGTCGGTCGACGGCGTTCCATACGAAGCGAGCGGAACACAACCGAGCGTCAGAATCACTTCCGACAGGATCGGTTGATCGATCGGCAGTCCGGCGACGGCAAACGCCGTCCCGTGCGGCGGGTGCGCATGGCAAACGGCTTTGACGTCCGGCCGTTCGCGATAGATGAGCAGATGCATCGCGAGCTCGCTCGAAGCGCGTCGATCGTTCAGCGGGCGGCCTTCGAGATCCGTGATCGCGATGAGATCTTCGGTCATGCGTCCTTTGCACGTCATCGTCGGCGTCGCGATGATCCGGCCGTCGTCGAGACGCACGCTCACATTGCCGTCAGATGAAACGACGTAGCTCCGCTCGTACATCAAGTGGCAAACGCGAATCAGATCTCGTTTGGTTGTTTGCTCATCCATGCTTGTTTTCTGGAAGCAGCACGCCGCGCCTGAGTAACTGTGCTGTTCGACGGTAGCGACAGAAAGTACGACAACGATTCGAGCGAAGTAGTCAGGTCAACAGTTTTGACCTTCACTCCGCGCCGCGCGGTCAACGAAACGGGTGCGAAGTTCAACACCGCCTTGATACCCGCAGACGTGACTTGATTGAGCACTCGTTGAGCAGCCTTTGCGGGCACTGCGATAACCATCACGTCGATCGAGTTCTCACGTATCACCTTCGCCATGTCTTCAACGTCGTAAACGGCGAGTCTCGAATCGCCGATGCGGCGGCCGATCTTTTGTCGATCGTTATCGAAGAGCGCCGTGACGGTGAAGTTTGATTTGCCAAACCCGTTGTAGTTCGCGAGTGCAGTTCCGAGTCTGCCGGCGCCGACGATGCCGACGCGATGCGGAGTGTCGAGACCGAGTATCTTCGTGATGTGATCGCGCAGGTCCTCGACGTAGTAGCCGACGCCGCGCACGCCGAACTCGCCGAAGTAACCAAGATCCTTCCGGATCTGAGCGGAATTGAGATTAAACTGGGCGGCCAGCGCTTGCGATGAAATCGTCTTGATCCCTGCTTCGTGGAGTGTGTTCAAGCAGCGCAAGTAAACACTCAAGCGGGTGGTTGTCAGTTCTGAGATTTTTTCGGACTTCATTCGCGGGAACCTGTCATGGTCAGTATAATACTCCGGCGCAAATGATTGCACACCTGAGCGGCACACTGCTTTCAAAGAACCCTAATTCCGTGATCGTTGACGTGTCAGGCGTCGGCTATGAAGTGAACATTCCGGTATCAACCTTCTACGAACTGGAAGACACTGGAACGAACGTCAAACTTCGCATCTACACGCACGTAAAAGAAGATGCGCTGCAACTCTACGGCTTCAAGACTGCGCGCGAACGCGAGTTGTTCATAAACTTTATTTCCGTCAGCGGCATCGGTCCAAAGATCGGTATCGCGCTGCTCTCCGGTATGAGCGCAGATGAACTTATTGCTTCGATCAAAACGAACAATTTGGCGCGTCTCACGTTGATTCCCGGTGTAGGCAAGAAGACTGCGGAACGGTTGATCGTCGATCTCAGAGAGAAGATGACGGCGCTGTCGGCTGCGCAAGGTGAAGAAGACACCGGTGCGCGTACCGAGACGGCCGACGCATCGATTGAAGATAGTGTGCGTTCGCAAGCACTTTCCGGATTGATGAATTTGGGTTATCAACGATCCGCCGCCGAAAAGGCGATCGACGCCGCGCTCAGCGAAGGCGGCGACGTTTCCGTCGAATCAGTTTTGAAGCGGAGCCTGCGCAAGCTCGGCTCTCGTCTAATTGGATAACGCAATGGTTACTGTCAGAGACGGTTCACCCACCGATGAAGATCGCCAGTTAGATATGACGCTGCGTCCGACGCGTATCGAGGAGTACGTCGGGCAGCGGCAGATCAAAGAAAACCTGCGCGTCTACATGAAGGCGGCGCGACACCGTCGCGAAGCGCTCGATCACGTGTTGCTGACTGGACCACCAGGCCTCGGCAAAACCACTCTCGCAAACATCATCGCCAACGAGATGGGCGCGGAACTGAAATCGACGGCCGGTCCGGCGATCGAAAAAGCCGGCGACATTGCGGCCCTGCTTACCAACCTTCAGGAAGGCGACGTGCTCTTCATCGACGAGATCCATCGTCTGTTGCCGGCGTTGGAAGAAAAGCTTTACCCGGCGATGGAAGACTACCAACTCGATCTATTGATCGGTCAGGGCGCCGCAGCCCGTTCCATCAAACTCGAAATTCCGAAGTTCACTTTAATAGGAGCGACAACGCGCGCTGGTCTGATCACTGCTCCCCTGCGTGGACGCTTCGGCATCGTTTTTCATCTCGATTTCTACCCGCACGAAGATCTCGAGATCATCTGCAAACGCTCCGCTGAGATTCTCGGTGTTGAGATCCACGAGGATGGCGCTCGCGAAATTGCTCGTCGCGCGCGCGGCACGCCGCGCATTGTTAATCGACTCCTGCGTCGCGTGCGCGACTACGCGGAAGTCGATTACGACGGACGCATCACGCAAGCGGTCGCGAGTGACGCTTTGAACCGGATGGAAGTCGATACTTACGGTCTCGACGAGATGGACCGAAAACTATTGCTGACGATTATCGAGAAGTTTGGTGGTGGACCGGTCGGCCTCGGCACGATTTCCGCTTCCATTCACGAAGAGAAAGACTCGATCGAAGAGATCATCGAACCGTATTTGATCCAGATCGGATTTCTGGATCGCACGCCGCGCGGACGCCTCGCGACGCCGTTGGCTTATCAACATTTCGGAATCAACACCCCCGGCTCACAAAGACCCAGCCTGTTCGATCCCCGCTAGTTGGGCCAAGCATCATCTCCATGAAGGGTTTCAAATTCTTTTCGCGGCATTCATACGGCGTTCGCAACGTCTCGCCGTGGCGATCGATGCTCGGGCACGCCTTGCACCAGTTTCACGAAAACGATCTGTTCACGTCTGCGGCCGCGATGAGTTATTTCGGGTTGATGGCCCTCTTTCCGGCGTTGCTGTTGTTATTTGCAATCAGCAACAAGCTGGCTGCGGGTAGTCAAATGTTGGCGCAAGCAGTCGACGTTTATCCCGGCTCCGCGAAATTTTTGCGCGATACGGTCGGAGCGTTTTCGGAGATCAGCGTTGGCGCCCTCATTACCTGTGTCGTGCTGGTTCTTTGGGCCGGCTCGTGGGTTTTTGCAGTCGTCGAACGCGCGGTGAACCGAATCTGGGGGACGGTGTCGCGCACCTTCCTGCATGGACGTGCGTTGACGATCGGTATGGTTGGTCTCGTTGGATTGTTACTGTCGGTCTCGGTCTTGATTACTTCAGCGCTGGTGGCGTTCCGCGGATTGGCGAGCAGGTTCTCGCCGCGGCAGATCGAACGCTACACATTGCTCGCGTCGGCGGGCAGCGTCTTTTGGCAAGTCATCTTCTTCATTGCCAGCTACGCGGTTACGGTTGCGCTGTTTGTGCTGGTCTATCGTTTCATGCCGCGGGCGGAAGTAACATTGCGAGACACGATACCAGGCGCGTTTCTCGCGGGATTGCTGTGGGAAATAGCGAAGTACATCTTCGCCTGGAGTCTCGGTTACTTCCACTACGATCAGATTTATGGATCGGTCGGCGCGGTGGTCGCAGTGCTGACGTGGAGCTACGTGTCGAGTTTGATTCTCCTACTCGGGGCGCAAATGACAGCAGTGTTTCATTACGAACACCCGTCGTAAATGCACATCTCCGACTTCGACTACGAACTTCCCGAGGAACTCATCGCACAGCAGCCTCTCGCGCGACGCGACGCCTCGCGAATGCTCGTGCTGGACCGCAAGAAACAAACGTGGTCAGACTCAAACTTCCAACACTTTCCTGAACATCTGCGATTGAACGACGTCGTCGTTCTAAACAATTCTCGCGTCATTCCGGCAAGACTCAGCGGTCATCGAGCTGAAACCGGAGGGGCAGTTGAGATCTTTCTCGTTCGCGAAATCGAAGAACGGATTTGGGAGGTGTTGGTTCGCCCCGGCGGAAGGCTGAAACAAGGCGCAACGGTCGTGTTTGGTGATGGAAGACTGACCGCGGAATTACTCGATGAACCGGGACACGAACTCCGCCGCGTGCGTTTTGATTGTGATGGCGATTTTCAGGATGTTCTCGCGAAACTCGGCTCGACACCACTGCCGCCCTACATCAAACGGCCGCGCGGCGACTCGCCTGGCGATTCATCCACTGATCGCGAACGCTATCAGACCGTCTATTCAAAATCGCCGGGCGCCATCGCCGCGCCTACTGCTGGTTTGCACTTCACTGATGCGATTCTCGAACAGGTCAGTACTGTCTCATCAGTCGCCGAAGTCACGCTGCACGTCGGCTACGGAACGTTCGAACCGGTACGCGTCGACAACGTGGACCAACACTCGGTCAGTAGCGAGCGCTTCACGATCTCCAGCGAAGCCGCCGAGAAGATTAACCACGCGCGGTCGAACGGCGGACGCGTAATCGTGGTCGGCACCACGACGATGCGAGCGCTCGAATCTTCCGCAACCGAGTCAGGCCGTGTGCAAGCAACGACCGGCGAAGCCAGTCTCACAATCAAACCCGGCTATCGTTTCCGCATCGCGGACGCACTGCTCACAAACTTCCATCTACCGCGCTCTTCCCTGCTCGTACTCGTCAGCGCTTTCGCCGGACGCGAACTCGTCCTCGCTGCCTACGGCCACGCCGTGGATCAACGTTACCGCTTCTACAGTTACGGCGATTGCATGTTAATACTATAGGCAGTATAAAAATGCCGATGGTAAACTAGCCTCGAAGTAAAGGTTATGGCCGTACTAAAGAAATTTCGCTCCCGCTGGCTGTCGCAATCCGAGGCGCCCTACGAGCCTGAAAAGAAAACGAAGACTGCCACGCCTTCGTGGGGAATGAGTTACGACATTCGGCCGCTTACCATTTCTCAACTCGAGGAGTGCTGGCGGCTCGACCAACGCTGCTTCATCGACGGCGAGGCGTACAGTAAAGAGACTTTCGACTACCTGTTGACTGCTCCGGAATCGGTTTCGTACCGCGCGGTGACTTCGGGCGGTGTGATGGCAGGCTTCGTGATCGGACTCGTCGAACCCGATCGCACCGGACACGTCACCACAGTCGGCGTTGCGCCTGAACATCGGCGGCGCAATCTCGCCAAGAGACTGATGCACGAAGTTGAAGAGGGTTTTCGTAAGCGAAACGTGAGGCTTGTGCGGCTGGAAGTCAGAACACTAAACACACCGGCGCAGAAACTCTACGAGAGTCTCGGCTACACCATCTCTCAAACACTTCCGAAGTATTACTCAAATGGCGGCGACGGATTGTTGATGCTGAAATCCCTGGACTCGATCCGTGGTTAAAACACGGATTCCCAATCATCCCTTACGCAACTCAGTTAAAACTTGCTTCGCAACGGCCTTCAAAGTGTCGAACACACCGACGCCAGTTGACGCTACTGCTTCAACCACAGGCTCATTTTTTCTCTGCAACTCCGTCGCCAGATCCTCAACCGGGACAATGTTGCCGAGATCTCGTTTGTTGAGCTGAAGCACGTACGGAATTTTCATCAGGTCGTAACCCTGCGATTGCAGGTTCTCTTCGAGGTTGTACAGCGACTCGATATTCGCATCCATGCGTTCTTCCTGCGAGTCGGCCACAAACACCACGCCATCCACGCCCTTCAAAATCAGTTTGCGCGAAGCGTCATAGAACACCTGACCGGGCACGGTGTAAAGGTGAAACCGCGTTTTGAACCCGCGGACAGTACCCAACTCGAGCGGCATAAAGTCGAAGAACAGCGTGCGGTCAGTTTCAGTCGCCAGACTGATCAACTTACCGCGCGCCTGCGGCGCAGTCGAGTCGAAGATGTACTGCAAATTGGTCGTCTTACCACACAGACCTGGGCCGTAGTAGACGATCTTGCAGTTGATTTCTCGGGAAGCGTAGTTAATAAAGGTCATAGCGCGTTGCCGTTAGCTAAAGAGACTGTCGATGTCCTCGTCCGTAATTCCGGCAAAAGGAGAATCGTCGTCATAATCTCCAGCCGCGATCTCGTCAAACATCGTCACGAGCTGGTGGGAGACTTGCTTACTTCGCAATTTGACCAGACCGAGGCTGGAACGCTCGTCAAAAACAATCACCAGCAGGAGCCTGCCAATCACGGAGATGTGAATGCTCTCTTTCTCCCCCTCGTGGGAGAGTGTCGGGAATTCCTTCTCGCCGATGAGCTGCGCCATTCCTCCCGTAGCGGCAACGTTGCCGGCTGCGAGAGACGCCAGACTGGTTGTGTCAAGATTTCCCACTTCACCCTGGGAAGCGATCTCCTGACCATCTTTGTCCACCAGGAAGACCACCTTGGCCGACGAATCCATCCGGAGCCGGGCCAGGACGGCTTTTATCTGATGGTATTGCTGCTCGCGCAACAGGATTGGTGTGTCTGCCATTATGCGACTCGTTGTTGAAGACCGGGCGGGAATGCTACCTGGAGAGTGAACCTAAAGCGCCTGCTTCGCCTATCGCAAATTTCGGAACTAAAGAGGTTACTTATTCGGTTGGGGCTAAGTGCCGAGGTGCTGCTGACCTCCATAAGCCAAACGCACTTTAACATAGCCAACAATGTGCATCAAGTGTTTTTCTTTGTTTGTACGTTTGTCGAATTGGACCGCGCTTGCGACCTTAAAGCACCCGCAAATACTTGTATTCGTTGATTTAGGGGCGAGGCTGTGGTAAGCTGCCGACGATTCCAGCGGCTGCTTGCTATTAGGTGAGCAGCCTTTTGAGATTCCACCCATGAGTAGCAGTCTCACAAAAGGCTTGCGACGGTCCCCAACACGTTCAAAGGCAAAAAAAGCTGCGGCAAAAACCGCGAAGCGCGCGGTTAAAGCGAAGCGAGTCGCGGCAAAACCTAAAGCCAAACGTGCGAGTGCCGCCAAACCAGCCGCCGCCCGAAAAGCAGCCGCGCGGAAAACCGCGGCCAAACCGAAGGCAGCGGCGAAAGCCAGAAGACCGGCGCCGAAACCAGCGGCCCGCAAGACTGCCGCTAAGAAGGTTGTGGCTTCGAGAGTCAAAAAGACTCAGAAGCTCGCAGCCGTCAGAGCCGTTAGACCCACGCAGACAGCTCCGCCTCCGCCTCGGCAACCCACGATGGACGAGTCGGCTGCCCTGGTAGCTTTCGAACGTGCTCATAAAGAGTTTGTCCGAGGACGCTTTGCTGAAGCTCGCAACCAGTTCCGGATCCTCGTAGACAAGTATTCGCAGGTTTCGGAAGTAGCCGCCCGCGCGCGTACGTACCTCGCGATCGCGGAATCACGGCTGCGCACGGAAAGCATGCTGCCGCGAGATGCTGATTCGCTTTACGATCGCGGCGTTATTGAACTAAACCGGGGCGAATATGTAGCTGCGCAGGAGATGTTCGAACGAGCACTCAAGCGCGAACCAGAAGCGGCGCACATTCACTACGGCCTGGCCGCTACCCGCGCGCGTTTGGGTTCCATCGACCTCGCGCTCCAGTCGCTGCAACGCGCGCTCGCTATTCAACCGAATCTTCGCGTGCGTGCTCAACACGATCACGACCTGAACCCCCTTCGTAACGATCCTGACTTCGATCGTCTCATTTTCAGTAATCCTTCCTAAAAACGGTAATATATCCCTGCGTTCCCTGATCTGTATTACCGGGAGTTTGATTTGCGAACAATCACAGGTGGTCAAAAACTCGTAGCCATCGGCGGCGGCACCGGGCTATCGACAATGCTCGCCGGTCTCAAACAGTTAGTCGGCACGCCGTTAGTCAACACGCCCGACGATGAGATCTGGATCGAAACGCTGTCCGCGATCGTCACTGTTTCCGACGACGGCGGCAGTTCCGGCAGGCTCCGCGACGAGTTGCAGATGCTGCCCCCGGGCGACATCCGCAACTGCATGATCGCGCTTTCCGAAGACGCAAACCTGCTCTCGCGTCTCTTCCGTTATCGTTTTCGTGGTGACGGCGAGCTCGGCGGGCACAGTTTCGGAAATCTGTTCCTGGCCGCGCTGACCGAAGTCACCGGAGACTTTACTGAAGCGATTCGACTCTCATCGGAGGTAATCGCAAGTAAGGGTCACATTTATCCGGCGACACTTAGCGACGTGCGTCTGGTGGCGGACCTTGAAGACGGTACGGTCGTGCGTGGAGAGACGCAGATTTCGGCGTCGAAAGTTCCGATTCGCCGGTTACATCTTGAACCTGAACAGTGTCTGCCACTGCCGCAGGCGTTGAACGCGATTCGCACCGCCGACATCATCACCGTTGGTCCTGGTTCTCTTTACACGAGCATCCTTCCCAACCTGCTGGTGGCTAAAGTGGCGCGCGTGATTGGTGAGAGCTCCGCGACGAAGATCTTTGTCAGTAATTTGATGACGCAACCTGGCGAGACTGACGGCTACAGCGCGCGCGAGCATCTCGAAGCAGTCAGGAAGTACGCGCCGGAAATTCATTTCGATTTCGTCGTCGTCAACAACCGCCGCATCAGCGACGAGCAAGCCGAACGGTACGCGGCCGAGGGTGCTTATCAGATCGGCATCGACGATCCGATCGACGATGCGCTCGATCAAACCACCGAGGTCATGCGTGGTGATCTACTCGACGACGGCCAGAAGGTGCGTCATCACTCAGACCGTCTCGCACAAGTAGTGCTGAACTGCCGCCGGCAAGCGCGGTCGCATGCGATAGTCGCCGTATGAATCCGCCTTCGGAGAATTCCTTTTTGGCAAACAACGACAAACTGAGTGTAGTGATTCTCGCGGCTGGACTTGGGACGAGAATGAAGTCGCGGCGCGCGAAAGTGCTGCACGAACTTGGCGGATCACCGCTGATTACACACGTCGTGAAAACGGCGCAGCAACTGGATCCGCAAACGATTCTGGTCGTCGTCGGGCATCAGGCGGAAGAAGTCGAAAAGGCTGTACTCGATGCGGTTGGCGATCTGGCGAGTTTCGTGGTCCAGGCGAAACAGCGAGGCACTGGCGATGCGGTCGAATCGGCGCGTGGGATGCTTGAAAACTCCGATTCGTTGTTGCTCGTGCTCTCGGGTGATGTGCCGCTAATTCGGAGGGAAACACTGCAAAGGTTGATCGCGCATCATCGCGAGAATCATGCGGCTTGCACCATCCTGAGCGTCGAGCTTCAGAATCCGACGGGTTACGGACGCATGGTCCGCGACGACGACGGTTCCTTCGCGCGCATCGTTGAACACAAAGACGCAACCACGGATCAGAAGCAAATAAGAGAGATCAATAGTGGGATTTATTGCTTTGAGGCGGGCAACCTGTTTCAAGCGCTGCGACGCGTCCAGCCCGTAAACGAACAGGGCGAGTATTACCTGACGGACGTTGCCGAGATCATTCTGTCGCTGGGCGGCGCTGTCAGCGTCTACCTTCACGACGATCCGCGCGAAGTCTCGGGCATCAACACCCGCGCTGAACTGGCAGAGTTTGAGAACCTGCTCCGTCGTCACACGATTCGACATCTCATGATCGAAACAGGCGTCACGTTTATCGATCCGTCGCACGTCTACATCGGTCCGGAAGTTCAGGTGGGTATCGACTGCATCATCTACCCGGACGTCTCGATCGAAGGAAAATCAGTCATCGGCGAAGGGTGTGTGATCCGTTCCGGAGTGCGCATCACCAATTCGCGTCTTGGAGACGAGGTGACCGTTAAGGATCATTCGATCATCGTCGACTCCGAAATCGGTTCGAACTGTTCCGTCGGGCCGTTTGCCCACCTCCGCATGAACGCCACTCTCGAAGACAAGGCCGCGGTCGGGAATTTCGTGGAAGTGAAGAAGTCGCGGCTGAAACGTGGCACTAAGGCAATGCATCTGACGTATTTGGGCGACGCGACGATCGGCGAGCGGACAAACATCGGCGCCGGCACCGTCACGTGCAACTACGACGGCAAGAACAAGCACGAAACGATTATCGAAGACGATGTTAAGATCGGTTCGGACACGATGCTCGTTGCGCCGGTGCGAGTCGGTGCGCGATCGATGACGGGAGCTGGGTCTGTAGTGACGAAGGATGTGCCACCCGATTCACTCGTCGCCGGTGTTCCGGCGGAAGTTAAGAAGAAATTGAAATAGAGGAAAGGGTTCCTGCTATAAGGTATTGCGAAATGCGAATTTCGAATTGCGGATTTAGAAGACGCTCCGCGACACGAAATTCGCAATTCGCAATTCGCAATTCGCAATTCGAAATTCGCAATTCTAAGACCTTAGCGGGAACGTTTACAGCATGTGTGGAATTGTTGGATATGTAGGTAACAAACAGGTCGTGCCGCTGATCATCGACGGCCTGCGCAAGCTCGAGTATCGCGGTTACGACTCCGCTGGTATCGCCGTGGTCAACGAAGGTCACGAGCTCGAGATACGTCGTGCCGAAGGCAAACTGCGCAACCTCGAAGAAGCGATCCGGCTTAGCCCGCTTGATGGCACCTACGGCATCGGCCACACGCGCTGGGCCACGCACGGACGCCCGACTGAAGAAAACGCCCACCCGCATCGCGATTGCACCGGCCGCGTCGTCGTCGTTCACAACGGCATTATCGAAAATTACCTGCAACTAAAAGAGCGTCTGCGTCACACCGATCACCGCTTCGTCACCGAAACCGATACCGAAATCATCGCGCACCTGATCGAGGAGCATCTGCGTCAGGAAAAGACTTTCGAAGAAGCCGTTCGCGCAGCGGTGGTTGAGTTGCGCGGCATATTCGCGCTTTCGATCATCAACGCCGACGAGCCAGACACGATCATCGCCGTACGCCAGGGCCCGCCGGTCGTCATCGGCCTCGGCGATCGTGAGTTCTTCGTTGCTTCAGACATTCCACCGATCCTGCATCACACACGCGACGTCTTTTTCCTCGGCGACGGCGAGCTCGCCATCATCAACAAAGACGCCGTCCGCGTCATCGACTTTGAAGCTAACACGGTCCAACCGTCGATTCAGCGCATTACGTGGGATCCAATCATGGCGGAAAAAGGTGGCTTCAAGCATTTCATGCTCAAGGAGATCTACGAGCAGCCGCGCGCCGTCCGCGACACGGTCCAGGGTCGCATCTCGCTCGACACCGGACGCGTGTTTCTCGACGAGATGGCCAACATTACCGAGTCAGACTTCAAGCGTTTCACGTCCATCAAGATCGCTGCGTGCGGCACGTCGTGGCATGCGGGGCTCGCGGGCAAGTACATGATCGAACAGCTCGCGCGTGTGCCTGTCGACGTCGACTACGCTTCCGAGTTTCGTTATCGCGATCCAGTGATGGACGAGAAGACGTTGCTGCTGGTGATTTCGCAGTCAGGCGAAACCGCAGACACGATCGCCGCACTTCGCGAAGCAAAAGAACTCGGCGCGCGCGTGCTGGCAATTTGTAACGTGCAGGGCTCGATGATCGTCCGTGAGGCTGATGGCACGATTCTGACTCACGCTGGTCCGGAGATCGGCGTCGCGTCGACCAAGGCGTTTACGAGTCAGATGATCGCGCTGTACTTGCTCGGGTTGTATCTCGGACAGCTGCGCGGGTCGTTGACTGAAGACGAAGCGCGTTTTCATGCGCAGGAGTTAGCGGAGCTCCCGGTCAAACTCGAACACCTGCTCAACGATTCAGACGGTATCGAGGAACTTTCGAAAGAGTTTTTCCGCTCGACTGACTTTCTCTATCTTGGCCGGGGCATCAACTTTCCCGTCGCACTCGAGGGCGCGTTGAAGTTGAAGGAGATTTCTTACATTCACGCCGAAGGTTATCCCGCCGGCGAAATGAAGCATGGTCCAAACGCGCTGATCGACGAACGTCTGCCGGTGTTGTTTATCAACACTCGTGAAGAAGGTAATCGCGCTTCAGAGTTGCGTTACGAAAAGACGCACTCGAACATCGTCGAGGTAAAAGCGCGAGAAGGCATAGTAATCTCGGTGCTCACTGAAGGCGATACGATGTCGTCGGAAGAATCGGATCACGTGATCGAGATACCACCTTCGAGCGATTTGCTGTCGCCGATCCTTTCAATCATTCCGTTGCAGTTACTCGCGTATCACATTGCGGTGCGCCGCGGCTGTGACGTGGACCAACCGCGCAACCTCGCGAAGTCAGTGACTGTGGAATAATCCGGCTTGTTTCGTGGCTGTGACTACGAAGTGCTTCTCACGTTTGATCTGAACCTGACCAAACCCGGCCGCTGCTAAAGCGCGTCTTATGCCTGTGCTCGCCTGCCAGGTTTCGTAGCGATTTGGATTGCCGGGCCAGTGCCATTGCCTTCCGACCGTGTTCAATGTCAACCCGTTAACCATCACCCACAATCGATAAAGACTGGCTTTCACCTGCAAGCGCGCGAGGTTGGTTCCCAACTCTTTCGCCGTCATGCTGAACGGGTGCAGCACCAGCCAGAGATCGCCTCCGACATCTGTAACCCGCGAAATTTCCGATAACGCTCGCGCGATGTGCATGTAAGGAAGCGCTACGCGACAAATGACCAAATCAAATGCTTCGTGGTCGAAGGGCAGTGCTTCACCGCGGCCTTCGACGAACTGAATCGACGGACTGAATTGTTTTCCCAACGCGAGGGCCGCATGATCCAGATCGAGACCCACCGCTAACACTCCGTCGCGAAGTTCGCTTCCGATAAGCGTTTGCCCCGCCCCGCAGCCGATGTCGAGAATACGCCGATGCCGCTCTTCGATGACGGGCATAACCCGTCGCGAATCATTCGGACCGGTCGCTATTGCCAATTCCAGCCGGTGATAATCGGCGCTGTTGGTAAGCATTGCGAAATTCCCAGAACTGTGGTTTTATTCAGCCCTTTACCTTCAATCCTAGGTATATTTACTGAGTCGGTTTCGTCGAGAAACCTTATCAAGCGGGACCCGGATGAGCATCCTTAGAGCTGCTAAGTTACTGACCCTGAACGTAGGCAAGTCCATAGGTGTCTTCCACGTTCTCAGTCGCAGCGAGTGGCGCAAGAACCAGCTGTTAATTCTCGCTTATCACGGCGTTTCGTTCGACGATGAACATCTTTGGAACCCGGATCTTTATCTCAGTCCGGAACAATTCCGCGGCCGCATGCAGGCCCTGAAGGACTTCGGTTGCCACGTACTGCCGCTGGCCGACGCGCTGCAACGACTTGAAAGCGGCACGCTGCCGACCTGTAGCGTGGTCCTCACCTTCGACGACGGCAGCAGCGATTTTTACACCCGGGCGTTTCCGATTCTACGTGAGTTTGGATGGCCCGCCACTGTCTATTTGACGAGCTATTACTCCAATTACAACCGTCCTGTGTTCGACCCGATGTGCTCGTACCTGCTGTGGAAAGGCAGAGGCCGAGTGATCGACGTAAAAGGACTATTAGACGGTATAGTCTCGCTGGATCTGCGCAGCACGTCAGGCCGAGAGAATGCGACGCTTGCGATACGCGAGTTTTCACGTCGCGAACGCTTTTCCGCTAAAAGCAAAGACGAGCTTCTGACCCGAATGGCTGCGCGGCTGTCAATTGATTATCAAGCAATTCTGGCGAAGCGAATCCTGCACCTTATGTCGGTGGAGGAGTTAGCTATCCTTGCGGCGGAGGGAGTCGACATAGAGTTACATACGCACCGCCATCACGCGCCGAAGACGCGCGATTCGTTCATGCTTGAACTGGGCGAGAATAAAAATTTTATTACCAGGTTCACTAAGCTGCCGCAACACTTCTCGTATCCGAATGGAGCATACGCGGACTGTTATGGTCCATGGCTCGAGGCCTCCGAGGTAGTTTCCGCTACTACGTGCGATCCGGGCCTCGTGACAACCCAATCGGATCGTTACAGACTTCCGAGATTGGTGGATCGGTCCTCACTTCAGACAGTCGAGCTTGAAGGGTGGATCTCCGGATTTTCAAATCTCCTGCCCCGAAAACCAACCTTCGTCTCCAGCCCAATTCCGCCGCATTATTATTAGCGAGGCATATGCTGGTCAGATTCTTCGGATTGTTCGGCATCATCCCGGGCGCGCACTTTTTCTCGTGAGAAGAACGAACCCGCCGTAGCAGAAGAGTAATTCTATGATGGCCCCTCGGGGCAAACGGGTGCGGCACTGCTTCCCCATGCGTGCCTCCCACGTTGCCCCGTTTGCCCCCGCCAATCACATAACGCGTAACGACGAGACAAAAAGGAGCAGTGCATTTTCCATTTATCGTCTTCCATTTGTCATTTGTCATTTAAGCGAATTCGCTAAGGTGCTTCTTTAACGGCAAATGAACAATGGAAAATGTTCACTCTCGTTCGCGATCGATGAGTTTTTGTTTACGTTCAAGTCCCCACCGGTAACCGCCAAGGCTTTGATCTTCCCGCACAACACGATGACACGGAATCACGAGGGCAACGGGATTAGTCGCACAAGCGCGCCCGACAGCGCGGACCGCGCCCGGTTTACCTAACGCCTTCGCCACTTCGCCGTACGAAACTGTTTGACCATACGGAATCGCGCGCAACTGTTCCCACACCTGACGCTGAAACGCGGTCGCGCGAATGTCGAGCGGGAGATCGAGTTGCGGTTCTTTGTTCGTTAGATGGTTCAGGATCCTCTTGACTGGCTCGCGCAGCGCCGGATCGTTGCGAAGAATCGTCGCCGCCGGAAACTCCGCACGCAGATCCTTCTCAAGCACCGCATCTGTGTCGCCCATACGCACGGCGCACACACCTCGTTGCGTTACGGCAACCAGAAGCTGTCCCAACGGCGACGCGACGATTGTGTAATTGATACTTATTCCGAGTCCGCCGCGCCCGTACGTCGCCGGAGTCATACCGAGTTCTTCCGGCGCGTGCTCGTAGAGTCTGCTGCTGGAGTTGAATCCTGAATCGTAAAGCGCTTGGGTCACTGGTTCTCCTTCGCGGACGAGCGTCTTGAAGTTGCCGAATCGTCGCGCCGTCTGATACTGGCGCGGACTGATTCCCATGATTCGCTTGAACGTGCGTTGCAAGTGAAAACTGCTGACGCCAGCGTCCGTTGCGAGATCTGCGAGTTTCACTGTCTCTGTTTGGTTCGCGTCCAGAACCCGGCAGACCCGCTGCACCATCTCGACCCCCGAATCGACGACGTTGGGTCGGCGCGGATCGCATCGCAAACAGGCGCGAAAGCCAGCCTGCTCCGCAGCGTGGGGCAGGTCGAAAAACGTCACGTTCTCGCGTCGCGGCCGCCGTGACGGGCACGACGGACGGCAGTAAATCTTTGTCGAGCTGACGGCAAATACAAACTGTCCATCAAACCGCGAATCTTTCGCGGCTACGGCTTCCCACTTTCGTTCCTCGGTTTTCATCACGCGATTATCCTAAACCAGCTTGAATTCACGATCTATCTGGTTCTTGCTATCAAACTATAAACCTCATTTTGTGTACTTCAATCTGTGTGCTTAAATGCAAAAACAAAACTCGTGGATTCGGAATTTCTATCACAACTTAACGAACAGCAGCGCGAAGCCGTGCTCGCTACCGAAGGGCCGCTCCTAATCCTCGCCGGAGCAGGTTCCGGCAAGACGCGCGTGATCGCGCATCGCATCGCTTACCTAATCGCTGAAAAGCAGGTTCCGACCTGGAACATTCTCGCCGTTACGTTTACGAACAAAGCCGCCGACGAGATGCGCCAGCGCGTGCAACGACTGCTACACGCGCGCAACGATTCGAGCCTGCCGTTGGTATCGACGTTTCATAGTCTGTGCGTTCGCATTCTTCGTCAGGACATCGAAAAACTAAACGACAAATACACGCGCCGGTTCACGATTTACGATGCTGACGACTCGCTGCGGTTGATTCGCCAGTGCATCAAGGATCTGGGTTACGACGAGAAGTCGCTCGCGCAACGCTCTGTTCAATCTGCCATCAGTGCGGCCAAGAACCGCGGCGAAGATACGAAGGCGTTTGCAGCGCGAGCGGAATACGGCGATGAGCGCCGCGCCGCGATCGCGCGCGTCTACCAGATGTACGAAGATCGCTTGCACGCGAACAACGCGCTCGACTTCGACGATCTGCTAATCAAAACTGTCCTACTGCTGCGCAACGTCCCCGAGATCCGCGAGAAGTACAACAACAAATTTCGCTACATCCTCGTCGACGAGTACCAGGACACGAACACGCTACAGTTCGATCTGATCAGTCTGATCACGCAAAAACAGCAGAACGTTGCCGTGGTTGGCGACGAAGACCAGTCGATCTACAAGTGGCGCGGCGCGGACATCAGCAACATACTCAACTTCGAAGTTCACTTTCCGCGAACGAAGATCATCAGGCTCGAACAAAATTACCGTTCGACGCAGACGATCCTCGACATTGCCGGCGCCGTAGTGAAGAACAACCGGCAACGAAAAGGAAAAACTCTGTGGACGTCGAACCCGCGCGGCGGGCGCGTCGGTTATTACCAGGCTTACGACGCGGAAGCGGAAGCACGCTGGGTTGCCGGAAAAATCCTCGAACATCGCCGCGACGAATTCGACTTGCGCGCCGCCGTTCTTTACCGCACCAACTCGCAATCGCGCGTGTTTGAAGAAGCGATGCGTCGCGCCAGTCTTCAATACAACATTCTCGGCGGCTTCAGTTTTTACGAGCGCATGGAAGTACGCGACATCATCGCGTATCTCAAACTCGCGCTTAATCCCAATGACTCGATCGCGCTCGATCGCGTAATCAACAGTCCGCCACGTGGCATCGGCCGCACGACGATGGAGGAGATTGAGCGACGGCAGAAAGACGCCGGCCTGTCGCTGTGGGAGACGCTCGCGCTCGTCATCGAGAATCCCGAAAAGTTGAGCTCACGCGCAATCAACGCGCTGCGGAACTTCCGCAACATCCTCACCCGTCTTGGCGAAATGGCGACGAATGAGAACACCGAATCAACCTCGTCTGTGTCTGACGTCGTCCGCGCCGCACTCGTCGAAACGGGCTACGATTACTGGCTGCAATCTGAAAAGACGGAAGAAGCCGAGGGACGTCGCGAGAACCTGGAGGAACTCGTCAACGCCGCCGTTGACTACGACGACCAGGGCATCGATGGACTGCGCGAGTTTATCGATCACTCGGCTCTCGTTTCCGATCAGGACGACTATAAGCGCGACGCGCCCGTGACGCTGATGACCGTTCACTCCGCCAAAGGCCTGGAGTTTCCGCTCGTGTTTATCGTTGGTCTGGAAGACGGCTTGTTCCCGCATTCACGCTCCGCCACCGATCCGGAAGATCTCGAAGAAGAACGCCGGCTCGCTTACGTCGCGATGACGCGTGCCGAACGATATCTCTACGTGACGCACGCAATGAAGCGACGTGTTTACGGTGAAGAGATCGCGTCTGAGCCGTCGCAGTTTTTGAACGAGATGCCCGGGGAGTTGTTGGAGGATCTTTCACTCGGCAAGTCGTGGTTGTATTTCAGGCGTGAAGCTGATGCGATCGAGATAGAACCACCGGACGAACCGCGTCGCGAGAAGAAAAAGTATATGGGCAAGACTTACAACAGCGTCGATTCGATTGAAGCGTTCTTCAAGCAACGCAACCAGCAGATGGGCCAGGCACCGCCAGCCAAACCGAAGCCGGCGGTTACTTTCGCTTCATCGTCGTCCGGCGAATTCAAGCCAGGCTCGTACGTGAAGCACTCCAAATACGGCCGTGGCCTCGTGCTCCGGCGCGAAGGCGCGGGCGAGGCCACCAAACTCACCGTAAGTTTTCCTGGCTATGGCCAGAAGAAGCTGGTCGAGAAGTACGCCGGTTTGGAAAAGGCGTAACTAGTTCTGCGGAACGTCCCGCGACCAGCTCTAAGTGGAATCTCAGCGTTCTCAGCGTCTCTGGTGGTTTTTTCTTGTCATGATTAACCACAAAGGCACAGAGAAACACAGAGCATGTGCACCGGCTTTCTCGCTGCAAAGCCGGCGTTAACTACCGAACAGATACCTGATTGTTGGTCAGTTCCGTCGCGATGTGATTCGCGTCGAAGACCTTCTTCAGGATTTCCAACATTCCTCTCGAGTCAACCGAAATCGCGCGATTGACTGATCCGTCGTAAATATAGTCGCCGACGAGCGATTGAATGTTGCCGTCGAAGATCAAACCAACCAACTCGCCATTCTGATTGATCGTCGGCGAACCGGAGTTACCGCCGATGATGTCGTTCGTCGAAACGAAATTAAACGGCGTGTTCAGGTTGAGCGCCGACTTCTTCTCCATCCAACGTTGCGGCAGGACCCATGGGAACTGATGTTTATGTTCTTCGGCGCGCGCGAACAGGCCACCGAGTGTGGTGAACGGTGCGACCTTCTTACCATTCTCCGTGTAACCCTGGACGGAGCCGTACGACAAACGGAGCGTGAAAGTCGCATCCGGATAAAGCTTCGTGCCTTCGATGTCGAACAATGCGCGAGCGATCTTCGCGTAATTCGCACGTTCCACACCAAGCACTTCGCCTTCGTAGCGTTTGCGTAATTCGCGGGCCTTTGCGTCGATGGTGCGGGCCACGACAATCATCGGGTCAGTAGATTCGTCAATCGCCTTGCGTCCGCCGGAGGCGACCTGCCTGCGATAAGCGACGTCTTTCAACTTCGTCCCGGTGATCAACTCATTCGCCCGCTCTTCCGGACTCTTGCCGTTGAGCACTTGCTTCACCAGCGCGTGATCGGCGCCGAGAAGTTCGACCATGAAACTGAGCGAATCCGCAAGTTTCAGTTTCTCAAAGTCGTCATGAATCGGAGCCGGTGAATACAGCGCCAACTCCAAAGAGGCACGACGCGCATCGGTGTACTCAGGCAAGCGCTCGGCGTTTGGCTTCTCGTTTTCGGTCGCGAGGCGAACGAGCGCGCGCGCAAAGCCGAAATAAGTGGTGTTGAAACCAGAAGCCTGATCGAAGATGCGGCGTTCGCGAACGTAAGTCGGATAGGTTGTGTGGGCTGTACCAATTGCTTCCCACGCGCTGCCGTACAATTTCTGGCGTTCCGGATTGTCAGACACTGACTTGCGCAATGCCGCTTCACCCTTCGACTTGCGCGCCATTAAGTCACCGTCTTTCAAGCCTGCGAGCCGGCCACGATAGACCTTCAAACTGTTCTGAACGCTGTTCAGTTCGTTCTGCGCCTGACGCGTTTGCTCCTCGCCCATCGCCATGTATTTCTTCAACATCGCTTCCTGTCGCTCGAGCAAGCGAATAATGATCGGAATGCTCGTCTCGCGCAGTTCTTCGAGATGGGCCACGGTGTTCAGACGAGAGGTCGAACCAGGATGACCGGTAACAAAAACTAGACCGCCTTCCTTTGGTCCAGCTGTGGACCACTTGAAATAGTTTTCCGGTCGGACCGGTTGGTCGTTTTCATAAACACGGACCAGCGCCATGTCGATGTTGAAGCGTGGGAAGTTGAAGTTGTCGGGATCCCCGCCAAAGAACGCAGCCTGGAATTCAGGAACGAACACGAGACGAGTGTCGGTGTATTTCTTGTAGCGATAGAGATGGTATTGACCACCCTGGTATAGCGTCACCACATCCGAACGAAGTCCGGTAGCTTTCAGCGATTCCGCTTCAATCGCGGAGCTCGCAGTGCGGCGCGCGGTAAACGCGTCCGCGTCACTCATGCCCGTTTTCACCGCCTCATTTACGCGCGTGGTCACATCTTCAATGCTCATCAACACGTTGAGTTCGAGACCCGGAAGTTTGATCTCGTCTGCTCGCGTCTTCGCGACGAATCCGAGCTTCGCGTAGTCCTTCTCCGGCGTGCTGACGTCGGTGACGAGGTCTTCGACGATGTGATAATTCGTCAACACGAGACCACTGGACGAAACGAACGAACCCGAACCGCCGTTATTGAAACGAACGGAAGCGAGCCGAACGTTCTTCAGCCATTCGTCAGTGACGTCAAAACCGTATTTCTTCTTGATTTCCTCGCGCGGGACGTTGTTGAACGTCCACATGCCCTCTTCGGCCAGCGCCGGAATGTAGAAGGTCGAGATGGTGAAAAGCGCTAGTAGGAGCGCTGCTAAGAATCTATTACGTTTCATAATTTGTCCTCATTTGGGCACACAGATTAACCGATCTGTGATGCGCAGACTATTCCTCGCGCTCGCCCCGATCCTTCATCCGGATGTATTCGTCGAGCGTAAGATCGCTATGGCCTTTCTCTTTCATCTTTCGGATGAAATTGGCGCTGACGCCGTGGTCCTTCAGACGAATTAGCTGCTCGAGCGGAACGTTGTTGTAACCCATCTCCTTCAGCTCTTTGGCGAAGGCCGGACTGACGCCGTGATCCTTCACGCGGATCCACTGCTCGAGACCGGCGCGCTCATAACCCGCGGCGACGAATTCGTTGATAAATTTGGCGCTTACGCCATGGTCCTTGGTTCTCACCAGTTCTTCGGGAGTCATGTTGCTGTAGCCGAGTCCGGTCAGTTCGCGGATGAAATCCAGGCTAACTCCGTGATCTTTCATGCGGACGATCAGGTCGGTTGTTTTGACGGTATAACCGAGTGATTTCATTCCCTGGAGATATTCCAACCGGACGCCGTGATTGCCCATCCGTACAAGCTGCTCGACCGTGGTCGTGTCGTAACCCTGTGCTTTGAGTTCGTTGAGGTACGTAAAGCCGACGTCACTCATCGCCAGCGCTTGCAACTGTTCGTCGTTCGCCCTGCCAAACCCGAGGCGGCTAAGGTCCGATGAGAAAGAGCTGCTTGGGCTGAAAGTGAAATGACCTGAACCATTCCCGTCTTTGAACCAACCCTCGAAGTTGAACGTGCCCGCATCTCGTTTCAACTGAAAGCGAACGACATTGCCCGCGGACGACATTATCTGATCGCGTGTGAGTCCGGTCAGTTGATCGAGAGCGATTCCAAAACCCGTGCTGCTGTGATTGAAGCGACCGTTTTCACGCTCACGGCGGTAGTGCATCGTCAGATGGACTTTGCCTTCGTCCGTCCGGAACTCAATCAGCCACTGGTTGGCGGTAGTTTGTGGATTGGAAAAGGTGACGTCAGACGCTGAATAACACGCGACTCCGACTCCCAACGCGAGAACAAGAATTAACGCCACATATCTCATGCAGACCTCCTGGTGAGCAAACGAATTGAAGGGACGGAATTCTGTAGAACAGACAGTAACTTACAGGTGCTCAATGAGGAAACACCGCCCTACGGTCTTTTGTGGCCTGAACGCCGCGTTTCAGTAACTATTCTGCCGCTTTTCGCCGTGCTCGCCGGCCATTGGTTTCGGACTGCTTGTCACTTCGTTACCGCATTGCCGGCACAAATAGCTATCCTCTTTTTGAGCAGCCGGGACGAGCCAAAGACAGCCGCACGATTGGCACAAGATTGTCG
>DASRPN010000224.1:0-23708 GCA_035646355.1 Pyrinomonadaceae bacterium
GAGGGCGGCTTCCGTTTGGGGCCGCCCTCCTTTTTTATTATGATTCGCCGCATTCTGTGTTGAAGATGTGGACCGCAATCGAGATCGAAGAAGTGGCACCTGACTCGCAGGATGCGGTCGAGTTGATCGGCGAACTCGATGCGCACCTCATGGCCCATCCGTATCCGCCACAAAGCCGGCATGCCTTCAGCGTGGAGAAACTATTGCGCGAGCAGGTCGTCTTCTTTGTGACGCGTTACGAGCGCCAGCTTGCGGGTTGTGGCGGGATCAAGATGTTCGGCACGGATTATGGTGAAGTGAAGCGGATGTTTGTGCGTCCGGAGTTTCGCGGAAAAGGGCTGGGGAAGGCGATGCTTCGGCGTTTGGTACAGTACGCGCTTCAAAACGGCGCCGGGGTGTTGCGGCTCGAGACCGGGATTTATGAAGTTGAAGCGATTGGGTTGTATGAACGTTTCGGTTTTGCACGTCGAGCGCCGTTTGGTGAGTATGTCCAAGACCCTCTGAGTGTGTATTTCGAAAAGAGCATTGAGGAAGCAACATGAAAAACGTGCCGGCAGACGTTGACGAGTACATCGCAGGGTTTCCGAGCGATGTACAGAAGATCCTGCAAAGGATTCGCAGGACGGTCCAGAAGGCAGCCCCTGGCGCTGAGGAAGCGATTAGTTATGCGATACCGACGTTTAAGTTGAACGGGAATCTGGTCCATTTCGCTGGTTACAAGAATCACGTTAGCTTGTATCCGGCTCCGCGTGGTGCGGCTCAATTTAAGAAGGAGTTGGCGCAGTATGAGGGAGGAAAAGGGACAGTGCAGTTTCCGTTGGGGCAGCCCGTTCCTTACGATCTCATCACGCGGATCGTGAAGCACAGAATCGCTGAGAATGCCGCAAAGAAGAAGAGGTGAATACCGTTGGCTGTTGAAGGATTAGAGATACGTCGTGCTGAACCGGATGACTGTTCCGCGATCTATGAGATGTTTCGTTCGCCAAAGGTGTACGAGGGCACGTTGCAAATTCCATATCCATCGCGCGAACAGTGGCGGAAGCGGATCACGGAGAACGAGAGTTGTTACAACCTCGTCGCAGTTAGTGGCGAGCACGTGATCGGGATGTTGACCGTCGACACGTTTCCCAACAGGCCGCGGCGGCGACATGTTGGCAGGATTGGAATCAGCGTCACTGAAGCTTGGCAGGGGAAAGGTGTGGGAAAGGCATTGATGCAGGCTGGTATCGATCTCGCCGACAAATGGCTCAACCTCACGCGCCTCGAGCTGGAGGTCTATTCCGACAACGACGCGGCGATCCGGTTGTACGAGCAGTTTGGCTTCGAGCGGGAAGGTGTGTTGCGGCAACACGCTTTTCGCGACGGCCGTTACGTCGATTCGATCATGATGGGCCGGCTTCGTTCTTAAATTTGTGAAGATACTAGTTATCGGCGGGACAAGGTTCGTTGGGCGTCATTTTGTTACTGCGGCAATGGCGCGAGGGCATGAACTCACGCTGTTTAATCGCGGCAGGCACGCGGCCGCGTCTTTCGCAGGTGTCGAGACGATTCACGGTGATCGACACAGCGACCTGCACAAACTCGCAGGACGTCGCTGGGATGTGGTCCTCGATACGTGTGGACTGCTTCCGCGCGCGGTCACAGCCTCCGCCGAATCTTTGCGTGATGCAGTTGACGTTTACGTTTTTGTCTCGAGTCAGTCGGTCTATGCTGATGTGAGTCGTCCAGGTGTTGACGAAACCTCACCAACCGAGACGCTTTCACAGGAACAACTCGACAGAGCGAATACGATTGACGCACCGACAGCTTCGGCTGCGTCGTATGGCGACTTGTACGGCGGGTTGAAGACGCTGTGCGAACAAGCGGCGGAAACAGCGATGCCCGGCAGAGTGCTCGTGCAGCGTCCAGGTCTGATCGTTGGTCCTTACGACTACACGGATCGGTTCACCTATTGGGTTGCGCGCGTCGCTCGCGGCGGTGAAGTTTTAGCTCCAGGCAGACCGGAACGTCCTGTCCAATTCATCGACGCGCGCGATCTCGGCGATTGGACCGTCAAAATGATCGAAGATAAACGAGTAGGTATTTTCAACTGCAACGGTGTACCGGGCGCGGTGACGATGCAGAGTTTGCTGAATGAGTGCAAAGCCGTGAGCGGTAGCGATGCTTTTTTTAAGTGGGCCGACGAGGAGTTTCTTTTGCAGCACCAAGTCGGAGCGTGGAGCGAACTGCCGCTGTGGTTACCTGAATCCGAGGAGAGTCTGAAAGGCTTCATGTTTGTGAATAGTGATAAAGCGATCGAAGCCGGACTTAAGTTTCGCTCGGTGAAGGAGACAGTTGCCGACACGCTAACGTGGTATCAAACAGTCGCAGCTAATGAACCGTTGAAAGCTGGTCTGGATCCTGAGAAGGAACAAAAGTTATTGAATGAACTTTGAAACACAGGTTCAGAGGGTTCTTGTACTAGCAGTTCTTTTATTGACGCCGATCTCCGTCGCTGCGCAACAGATCGATCGCGACAAGATCGTCGCGCAGTTGGGTAAGGAAAAGTGCGTTCAACTCGACGAACGAAAGCTGAAGTTTTGCAGGTTTGATTACGTCGCGGGTGGATCGAGACTCGACGCCATTGCGATATACCCACTCGCCGAAGCAAAGTATCCAGGACTTCTGCTGCTTCCCGGTTTCGAAGGCACCGCCAAAACACTTCTCGGCATGGCCGCGATTTTCGCGCAGCAGGGTTTCGCTTGTCTTGCGGTAACACCGCCGGGCTTTGGCGACTCGGGTGGCAAGCGCGATTTCATGGGACCAGCCACAATCGACGCCTTCGCCGTCGGCTTCAGAAACTTCGCGCGTGATCCTTCCGTCGACTCGAAGAAGATGGGAATCTTCGGTTATTCACGCGGTGGCATGGCCGCATCGTTGTTGACGGTTAAGTTAGGGAAGGAAGTTCACGCGGCGGTGTTCGGCGCGGGCGTTTACGATTTCAGACGCGCTTATCATCAGACGAGACTCGACGGCATCCGCGAGAACATGAAAGCGGAGACGGGAATGACCGAACTCGCGATCATCGATCGTTCGTCGGTGATGCATATGGAGAAACTGAAGTGCCCGGTGCTGATCATTCACGGCATGAACGATGGAAACGCGCCGACAAACCAGGCGTACGTTCTGCGCGATCGGCTAATCGAGCTTAAGAAGGATTTTGAATTCCTGATCCTGCCGGATCACGTGCACGGACAAATAAAAGGCGATTTCCTTTCCCCCGTGCTTGATTTCCTAAGTCGGAAACTGAAGGGCAAGCCGGCGCCGGTAAAGATCAACTGAGGTAGACGAGGGGAAAAGGAGACGCGGTGAAAGACAGACGCGGGGAAAGGGAGACTCCTTACCCGCGTCTCCCATTAACCGCGTCCCCCCTCACCGCGTCTCGCTTACTACTGGCCACGGACAACTGACAAACCGTGCTAGACTGCACCCGAAAAATTACGCATCCGAATGACTACCGACAAAAAGACGTTCTATCAAGGGCCAAGCCGCATTCATCTCGCTGCTTTTCCACCGAAAGAACGATGGGACGATTGGACTGAACTCGATTCGCGAGCGTGGCCGAAACGCGTCGAACGACATTACTCGCTAGTTCCCACCACTTGTTTCAATTGTGAGTCGGCGTGTGGTCTGCTGGCTTACGTTGACAAAGTCACGGGCGAGATTCAGAAGTTCGAAGGCAATCCCGAGCATCCGGGCTCGCGTGGGCGCAACTGCGCGAAAGGTCCAGCCACTCTCAACCAGGTCACGGATCCGGATCGCATTCTTTATCCACTGAAGCGCACCGGACAGCGCGGTGCCGGAAAATGGGAACGGACCACCTGGGACGAAGCACTTGACACGATTGCCGCGCGCATTCGCAAAGCGATTGTCGAAAACCGTCGCCAAGAGATCATGTATCACGTCGGCCGGCCCGGCGAAGATGGTTTCACCGAACGCATTCTCGCTGCATGGGGCATTGACGGTCATAACTCGCACACAAACATCTGTTCGTCGGGAAGTCGTGAAGGTTATCAACTGTGGATGGGACTCGATCGACCAAGTCCGGATCACGCTAATGCGAAAGTCATCCTGCTAATAAGTGCGCATCTCGAGTCGGGTCACTACTTCAATCCGCATGCCCAGCGTGTGATCGATGGCAAAGCAAACGGCGCGAAGTTGATCGTGTTCGACACACGGCTTTCACACACGGCGACACACGCTGACTACTGGGTGGCGCCGTATCCCGGATCGGAAGCCGCGATCTTGTTGGCAATCGCGAACTACGTGATTCAGAACGATCTCTACAACCGCGACTTTGTGGAGCAGTGGTGGAACTGGCAAGAGTATCTTGTCGCCAGCGAGAAGGGCGTAATCGACACGGATTTCACGACCTTTGAAGAGAGGCTGAAACAGATCTACAGCGAATACACGTTCGAATTCGCAGCTGCCGAGTCCGGCGTTGACGCGAAAGTGATTGAGGAGATCGCGAAGCTGGTCGCCACGGCAGGCACACAGTTTTCGAGTCACAACTGGCGCAGCGTAGCTTCAGGTGTGAGCGGAGGTTGGGCTGTCGCGCGTTGTCTGTTCATGTTGAATGCGCTGCTCGGCGCGGTCGCAACGGAAGGCGGCGTTTATCCAAACGCATGGAACAAGTTCGTGCCGCGACCGATCTACACACCGCCGCACCCGCAGATGTGGAACGAAACGACGTGGCCGCGAGAGTACCCGCTTTCGATGAACGAGATGTCGTTTCTCCTGCCGCATTTCCTCAAAGACGGCCGCTCGAAACTCGACGTTTATTTCACCCGCGTTTACAACCCGGTCTGGACCAATCCCGACGGTTTTTCATGGATCGAAATGTTGACTGATCCGGATCTCGTCGGTTGTTACGTTGCACTCACGCCGACGTGGAACGAAACGGCTTACTACGCCGATTATGTTTTGCCCATGGGCGTCGGTTCTGAGCGCCACGATCTTCACTCTTACGAAACACACGATTCGCAGTGGCTTGGCTTCCGACAGCCCGTGATGAAGGCGCTGCGGCAACGCGAGGGTGTGCGTGTCGACGATACGCGTGACGTGAATCCGGGCGAGGTGTGGGAAGAGAACGAGTTCTGGCTCGAGCTGACCTGGCGCATCGATCCTGACGGGAGTTTGGGCATCCGGCAATACGCGGAGTCGAAAAAGAAACCCGGCACGCGACTCGGCATCGACGAATACTACGAATGGATTTTTGAAAACTCCGTTCCCGGTCTTCCGGAACGCGCTGCGGAAGAGAATCTAACACCGCTCGCATTCATGCGTCGTTACGGCGCGTTCGAGGTCAAACAAAAGATCGGTCGCATTTACGATCAGACAGTCTCCTCGGAAGAACTCGACGACGCGCAAGTGGATGACTTCGGACGCGTGTTTACTCGCGCCGCTAAACCGGCAGGACCAAACATCGTCCCGCTGCCGTTGCCTGACGGAGACGCAGACGGACGTCGTCTCGTCGGCGTAAACGTGCGCGGCGAGATCAAACGCGGCTTTCCGACGCCGAGTGGCCGCCTCGAGTTCTTCTCATCGACGATGAACAGTTGGGGCTGGCCCGAGTACGCGATCCCGGTTTACATCAGGAGTCACGTGCATCCAGAAAGTCTCGAAGAAGACCAGACAATCCTGATCTCGACATTTCGTCTTGCCGTGCAGATTCACACACGCAGTGCGAACGCCAAGTGGCTCGACGAAATCGCGCACACGAATCCGCTGTGGATTCACCCGAGCCACGCTGCCAGGATCAAGGTTCGCACCGGCGATCTCGTGCGCGTCGAAACGGAGATCGGTTATTACGTTGTGCCTGCGTGGGTCACGGAGGGAATTCGACCGGGCATTGTCGCGTGCAGCCATCACATGGGCCGTTGGAAACTGACTGACGAAGGACAACGGCAGTTGATGGCGACGGTGAAACTGGATCGCACTGGGACCACGTGGCGTCTCGAGCGCGAAAAAGGCGTTGAGCCTTACGAGTCAGATGACCCTGATACGTTGCGGATCTGGTGGAAAGACGCGGGTGTTCATCAAAACATGACGTTCCCGGTCCATCCGGATCCGATCTCGGGTATGCACTGCTGGCACCAGGCGGTGCGGGTGCGCGCCGCGGAAGAGGCGGATCGGGCCGGCGATATTTTTGTGGATACTGCGAAGTCCCGCGACGTATACCGGAAGTGGCTGGCAATGACCCGGCCGGCGGACAAGCATTCGCCCGACGGCACTCGGCGGCCCTATTGGATGCTTCGCCCGTTGAAACCGAGCCGTGAGTTTTATAAATTGCCCGATTAGTCAGTGGTCAGTGGTCAGTAGTAGCTGAGAAACAAGAACAACGGACAACTGACTACTGACCACGGACAAAGCCAAGAGGTTCCGTAATGTATTTCAAGCAATTCTATCTGGCTTGTTTGGCGCACGCGTCGTATCTGATCGGCTCGGAAGGCGAGGCCGCCGTCGTCGACCCGCAGCGAGACGTCGACGAGTATCTCGCGGAAGCAGCGGCCCAGGGTCTCAAGATCAAGTACGTAATCGAAACGCACCTGCACGCGGATTTCGTCAGCGGTCATCAGGAACTCGCGGCTCGCACGGGCGCGCAGATCGTGTTCGGCGAACAAGCCGGTGCGAAGTTTGAGCATCGCGCCGTGCGCGACGGCGAAGAGATACCTTTAGGCAAAGTGGCCCTGCGCTTCATGGAAACTCCGGGACACACGCCTGAAGGAATTTGCGTTTTGGTTATCGACACGGAAGTTTCCGATCGACCGCAAAAGGTTTTAACAGGCGACACGCTGTTCATCGGCGATGTGGGCCGTCCGGATCTTGCGGGTGGCAAAGGCTACACGTCTCAGATGATGGCCGAGATGATGTACGACTCGCTTCATGAGAAGTTGTTGAAGCTGCCTGACGAAGTCGAAGTCTATCCGGCACACGGCGCCGGATCGATGTGCGGGCGAAGCATGTCGAAGGAAACGTCGTCGACAATCGGCGAGCAACGACGATTCAACTACGCGCTCAAGCCGATGAGCAAAGCAGAGTTTGTGGAGTTGATGACGGCCGACTTGCCGGAAGCCCCCGTTTACTTTCCCAAAGACGCCGAAATCAATCGCGCCGGCGCACGTGAGCTCTCTGAACTCTCCGCGCCGGTGGCTTTATCTCCACACGAAGTATTGAGTTTGCAAACGAGCGGTCACGTGTTGCTCGACGTGCGTTCGGCGGCAGAGTTTGGTGCTGGACATCTTCCCGGTTCAGTAAACATAGGACTCGGCGGACAATTCGCGATTTGGTCCGGAAGTTTGATTCCCTTGAACGCTGCGATCGTGATTATCGCGAACACGAGAGATCAAGTTGACGAATCTGTTGTTCGTTTGGCGCGCGTGGGCATCGAAAACGTGAAAGGTTATTTGAGTGGCGGCATTGAGAGTTGGCGCGAAGCCGGTCTCCCGATTGACGCCATCGAGCAGGTGAGCGTGGACCAGTTGAAAGAACAGATCGCCAATCGCGAGTTGCAGATCGTCGACGTACGGCGCCCGACCGAATACAGCAATGGTCACGTACCGCGCGCGATGAATGCGCCTCTTTCGTCGCTCGACAGGACCATCCATCAACTCCCCCTCCAGAAAGACAAACCGACGGCTGTGATTTGCGCGGGCGGTTATCGCTCGAGCGCGGCCGCGAGTTTGTTGCAACAGCAGGGCTTCACGAATTTGATCAACGTCGCAGGCGGCACCGGGGCGTGGATCAATGCCGGGTACCCGGTGGAAACTCCTTCCGGCAAGTGAATATCGATCCGACGACATACAAAATATTAATCGCCATTGCTCTCATCGTTTTTACGACGTTTCATGGCTTTGCAGCCGCCTGGCTGGCGATCTGGATGCTGTTCCATCCTTATCAGCCGAAGAAACTTTTCGGTGTCACGATCTGGCCGCAGGGAATGATCCCGCGCCATCGCGAAAAGCTCGCCCAATCGATCGGCAACGCTGTCGGCAATGAACTCGTTTCCCAACAAACTGTTTTCGACGCGATGTTCGAAACCAGTTTCTTTCAACGCAAAGTGTCAGACTTCGTCGGCGGTTACACGAACGATCTTCTCTCCCGGGTTTATCCGTCGTTCATCGATGCGTTACCGGCGCACGTGCGCGCGCCGATCCTCGACACGATCTCCGCCCTTCAGTTCCGGCTGGCCGAGTACATCGCCGACATGTTGCGCAGCGAAGAAACCGCGGAGTTGATCGAACGCTTCATCGACAAGCAGATCGACGAACTGTTGGACCGAAATTTCGGCGACCTGGTGAACAATCAATCGGTCGATAAAGCGCTCGATTTTGTTCAGGAACGATTCCAGGGTTACATCGCAGATGGAGGATTTGAACAGCGAGTCAATGAGTTTGTTTCGGCGCGGCTTGACGATCTGGCTGGTAGCCATGCGACGTTCGCGGAAACAGTTACACCGGAGACGATCGCTTTCATCAAAGGCCGCATCGATCAGGAGGTGCCGCCGATCGTGCATCACCTCGCCGACATCGCTACCAGCCCCACGACACGAAAGCAGATCGGCGCGCTGATCAAGTTGGAAGTGGACCAGTACTACGAACAGCTCTCATTGTTCAAGAAGATCTTCATCTCACGCGAGCGCATCCATCGTGAAGTTGACGATCTGGTCAACAAGACGCTGCCGAAGAAAATTGAAGAGTACTTACGTGGCGAGGCGTTCGAACAGGAAGCGGAAGCTTTTCTGAACGCTACGATCGATAACGTCATGAACCGCCCGCTGAGCCAGCTTATCGGTCAATTCGAATCAGGTAAGTTTGACGAACTAAAGGCGCAGGTGACCGAGCGACTGGTTGATCTATTACGCAGCGAGAGTCTTTCGTCGTCAATTTCGGAGCATTTCTCGAATGCGATCGATCGGCTGCGGCCGCAAACACTTGGTTCGGTATTGCAGCAGGTCGACCCGAAATCGGCGGACCACGTCAAACAGCTTCTGACGCGGAGTCTGTTGGGTTTGTTATCGCGCGATGAGACGGCGCGCACGATCAACGCGATTCTCAGTTCGCAGATCGAGCGATTGTTGATCGCGCCGATTGGGCGTTTGGGCGATCATGTTTCCGAGAACGCGATGGAGCGTGCCAGCTCGGCGCTAGTGGAAAAAATCACGCTTGCCGCGCGTGAACGTTTGCCGGTGGCGATCGCGGAGTTTGACGTTGGCGGGCTGGTGCGGAAAAAAGTTTCGGATTACCCGATCGAAAAACTGGAAGCGCTCGTACTATCAGTGGCCCAGCAGCATCTCAAGACAATTGAGCTTTTCGGCGCGATTATTGGCTTCATTCTCGGTGTTGGGCAAGCGATATATTACCTGTGGGTCACACCTTAGGCGGAGGTAAGCGATGTTTTGTGCAAATTGCGGTACGCCACACACGCAGGGATTGAGTTACTGCAATCGCTGCGGAGCTGATTTGAGAGAGCGAAAAGAGCCGGGTAATACCGCTGCGATTACCGCCATGCTGACGGCGATTACCACGCTCGGGATTGTTGGTCTGGGCATCATGCTCATGGGGGCAATCGTACTTCGCAGAAAAGCGAACCTCGATCAGGAGCTGATCGGTGTGTTCATGTTGTTTACGTTTCTGATCGTGTCTGTTACGGAGTTCATGCTCGTCAAAAACCTCTCGAAGCTCACTTCGTGGCATGAGAGTAAGAAATACCTGCCACCACCGCAGACGCCGACTAATGAACTGCGATTGCCTGCGGCGAGCAGTCTCGGTGAACCAGTACCGAGTGTGACGGAAAACACGACGCGCACACTCGACTATGTGCGGCGAGAGCAGTAAAAGACGGATTTACCAAATTATTTTCCTGTTGACATAACACTCACGACTGAATGACTATTTGGTCAATTTGAAAGGAGCTTATTTCCCCAATGACCTACGTAGTTGTTGAATTATGCGTCGATTGCAAGTACACCGACTGCGCAGCTGTTTGTCCTGTTGAAGCATTTCATGAATTAACCGATCGTCTTTACATCAACGCCGACACCTGTATCGATTGCGACGCGTGCGTACCCGAATGTCCCGTCGAAGCAATCTTCGCCGACACGAACGTGCCCGAGAACTATGCTCATTGGACCCAGATCAACATAGACGAAGCTCCTAAATATCCAATCATCAGCCAGAAGATTCCCGCCCTTCACGGCCCAAGCTGCACTGGACCAGAAGAATAGTTCCGTGTTATCCGTGTTCTAAAGTCGAGGGTCGCGGCGGACCTGAGTTATGAAACGTTTTGTATTCCCCCTTGCCGCAGCCCTCTGCTTTGTAGTTCTGGTTTCTCACCAGTCCACCGTGTCTGCAAGAGACACATGGATGAGCGTCAAGACCAAAAACTTCCACCTCATCGGCAACGCGAACGAAAAAGAGATCCGGCTAGTTGCTTTGAAACTCGAGCAGTTTCGCGAAGTCTTCACAAAGCTTATGCCGGCCATGAAATACAACACGCCGGTGCCGACAACCGTCGTGGTCTTCAAGAGTAAAAGTACTTACGCGCCTTTTGGACCACCAGGTACAAGCGGTTTCTTCCAGTCTGGTGCGGACGTCAATTACATTGCACTTTCGACCGAGCGCGGCCGTCACGACGAGGACAGCGTTTTCAATATCATCTTTCACGAGTACACGCATCTGCTCGTAAGCAACACGTTCAAGAATGTGCCGCTATGGTTCAACGAGGGACTGGCGGAGTATTACAGCACGTTCAATATCACTGACGATCAGCAGTTCAGGATCGGATACCCGCTGGGCAATCACATCCTCTTCCTGCGGGAAAACAAGCTGCTGCCGCTGCGAACGTTGTTTGAAATTACTCATCACTCACCGCAGTACAACGAGAAATCGAAGATGAGTATTTTCTACGCGCAGTCGTGGGCCTTCATGCACTACCTGATCGCCGGCAAGGAGGGGCAGCTCAAAAAGCTCGCGAGGTTCATTGATTTGATCGCTGCCGGCGTGCCGGTCGAAATTGCGTTCCCGCAAGCGTTTGAAACGACGTTCGACGCGATGGACAGAGAGCTGCGCGACTACGTCAGGCAGAATCGCTACAGGTACACAAGAGATACGCTCGCGGAGAAGATCAAGCTCGACACGACGACCGAAGCAAAGCCGTTGACGGATGCGGAAGCCCAAGCCTATCTCGGCGATCTCCTGTTGCACGGCAATCATCCGGATGCTGTGAAGTATCTCGAAAATGCGTTGAAGCTGGATCCGAATCTGGCGATGGCCCATGCTTCGTTAGGCATGCTTCGGTTTCGTGAAGGCCGGACGGATGAAGCTCGCGCGAGCCTGGAACGTGCCGTTGCGGCCAATTTGCAGAATTACCTCATTCATTATTACTACGCGTACACGCTGAGCCGCCGGCAGCCTGAAGAGAAGGCGTCGAAATACACGCCGGAACAGGTCGACAAGGTCCGTCACCACTTGAAGCGCGCAATCGAACTGCGGCCCGACTTTCCTGAGTCTTACAACCTGATGGCATATGTGAGTCTCATCACCGGTAATGACGTTGACGAATCGATCGCTTCTTTAAAGCGCCTCGTAGATGCTTCCCCGGGACGTATCGATTTTACTTTCATGCTCGGGCAGCTTTACATACGCAAGAATGACCACAAGATGGCGCGTTCATTGCTGGAGCAGGTGGTGAAATCGAACGCAACCGAAGCTCGAATGGCGGAGCAGATATTGGGCCAACTCACTAAATATGAAAAAGAGCTGGCTGAGTATGAAGAGTCGCTGAAGAACCGGCCTCAAGTTTCCGTCGTAGCCGAGGAAACGGTCATCACCCAATCTTCTGATCCTTCGTCGTCTTTGCGTGAAGTGCTGAAAAAGCCGCGTGACGGCGAAACTCAAATCCTCGCGAAGCTCGTGAAGATCGAATGCGAAGTCAGAAACGTCATAATTTTCGTTGTTCAGACTCCCAGCGGTCTATTGCGGCTGCGAACAAATAGTTTCACTGGTATCAACATCGTGACTTACACATCAGAGGTCACTGGCGACATTTCCTGTGGACCTCGCAAGCCAGTGAACGCCGTGGTTATCAATTACATTTCGAATACGGACAAGCGCTCAAAGTCCGATGGTATTTTGAAGTCGGTCGAGTTTGTTCCAAGTGACTTCAAACTCACGCCCGAAAAATCCTGACTCAATGTCCTCAACTACCGATCAAAGGAGACTCCCATGTACGACGAAAACGAAACCCGTCGTGAAGAACTGACGCAACGCTACAAGTCGGGCGCAAACTGGTTTTACTGGATTGCAGGTCTTACGCTCGTCACGTCCTTCTTGTCGTTTAGCGGGACCGATTGGCGGTTCCTGATTAGCCTCGGCACGACGCAAGTCATCGACGCTCTCGCGGCTGAACTTTCCGACGAAGGCGGTGGCGCCCCGAAAATCATAGCGATTGTCCTGGATGTTATTCTTGCCGGAGTTTTTGTTGTGTTTGGTGTGCTCGCCAACAAGAAGCTTCTGTGGGCTTACATTCTCGGAATGACGATTTTTGTTCTTGATGGGGTCGTCTCTTTGGTGGTCGAGGATTGGATCGGCGCGATCGCGCACGTTGTCGTGTTGGTCTTCATGGTTCCCGGTTTTCTCGCCGGCCGCGAGTTAGTGGACCTCGAGGAACGAATGGCGCGTGCCGAGTCTCAGGCCACCACTTCAATCTAAACACGAATGGCACAGATCGTTATCGATCTGTGCCATCCGAGGTCGTCTACTTCTGTCCGTCAGTCGTGGTGCTGCGTCGCGTTCCGTTCAACTGTTTCATCAGTTCTTCAACCGCTGCTTCCAATTGCCGATCGCGTCCGGCGAGCGTGTCTTCCGGCCGGTTGTCGACGAGCATGTCAGGCTGCACGCCGTAGTTTTCCATGTTCGTGCGTTTTGCGTCGGCGAGGAAAACACCGACTCCCGGGGTGCGAACAGTCGAGCCGTCGATCAGACTGTAACTGCCCGTGCCGATCACCGCACCCATCGTTGGCGTTCCCACCACCTTGCCGAGACCTAACGCTCGGAAGCCTGCTGGAAACATCTCCGCGTTTGAAGCCGAGCGCCAGTTCTGCAACACGATCTTTGGTCCAAAGAAACCGGCGAATGGACGGCCGGACGCTTCGGTGCCACGCGGTTGCCACACCTGGTACTGACGTTGGACCAGGATCGCCAGCAACTCCTGTTCGATGTTGCCGCCACCATTCCAACGTTGATCGATGACCATCGCTTCCTTGTTGCGAAACTCGCGAATCTCCTTTTCGAACTTGCGGAGCGACGGTTGGTTCATCGCCTGTATGTGGATGTAACCGATGCGTCCGCCGGAAAGTTCGTCGACTTTCTGGCGTCGTTCTTTTACCCAGCGCTCGTAACGCAACTGGCTGTACGCACCGCCCGAGATCGCTTCGATGCGTGTGGTCCACGCGCCGTCTTCGGCGGGTTTGCTGTTGAACGTCACGACAACCTTGCGATTCAGACGATCGTTCAGGATGTCCCAGTACTCGTCTCCTGCTTTGACCGGCTTACCGTTGATCGCTAGCAGGTAGTCGCCGACTTTCACGCGTACCCAGTCTTTATCGGCTGGTCCATCTTCGTAGATGTGCGTAACGCGATAGCGACCCGCTGCCGTGTCAGGTTCGAGTTCGACGCCGAGATGCGCGGTCGCAACTCCACCGCTGCCTGGACCACGCGGTGGCGGCGCGGCGCCCGTGTGCGAAGCATTCAACTCGCCGATCATCTCGTTTAGTAAGTTAAGCAACTCCTGACGGTCGCCAACGTAATCGACGAGTGGCCGGTACTTCGCGCGCATCGCATCCCAATCCATGCCGTGCATCTTTGGATCGTAAAAGCGATACTTCATCGTTCGCCATCCATCGTCGAACATCTCGGCCCATTCCGCGGGTCGATTGACTTGAACACGAACGTTGAAACTAATCCGCCGTCGACCGGCTTCACGTGGTGGACCAGCCGCTGCTGCCGCTGCTCCCCCACCAGCGCCCGCTGCCAATGCAACTGAATAGACATTGTCGCGCTCGCGGAAGAACACAGTGCGTCCGTCGCGCGAAATGTTAAGGCCGCTAATGCCACCGCCGAAACCACCACCTCCACCTGGACCACCGCCTTCACCGCCTTCAGGTGCTTGACCTGATGTGATTCGTGCGAGTCGACGTCCGTCTTCCTGAATTGAATAGATCACGGGAACACTGGCTGTCGCGGAAGGCTCGGTTGTTACGAAAACGATCGTGCGGCTGTCCGGCGTGATCGCGTAATTGATCACAGGGAACGGCATGCGCGTAACCTGGCGCGTACGACGTTTCATTCCCGCCCAATCCATTTTGGTCTCGCGCGGCGGACGATTCGCTGGCGGGCGACGCGCAGCCGGAGGAGCGCCTTCCGCGCCTTCCGCTGCCGGGGCTTCGCGTTGGGGTGGTTCTGATTCAGCGCGCTCTTCCGCGTCGTCCGGATCGCGTTCCTGACGCTCGAGAAGCACTGAATAGACCTGAACTGAGTTTGGTGTTGCTCCGCCGGTTGGTTCGATCCGCTGGAAATAGAGCTTGCGACCGTCGGCGGAAAACTGTGGATTGCTCTCATTGCTGGAATCGAAACTGATCTTGTGTGGCGTCTTATCGTCGCCTGCTGCCGCAATGACGAAGATGTCAGAGGTCCGCGACGCATCCGGTTTCGAGTATGCGAGCCACTTGCCGTCAGGTGACCAAACCGGAACGCTGAATCCGCCGTAGCGCGACGTATCCAGTTCGACGATCTGTTTCGAAGCCACGATGAGTTTGCGCAGTTTGTCGTCGGACGAGTTGAAGGCGATCTCCTTCGAATCGGGAGACCAGTTGTAGCCTTGTTTCAACGCGTCGATATCGGTGAGCTTTTGCGCCGGCGCCGAACCATCGATTGGCACGACCCAGATTTCTTCGCGTCCACTTTGGTCAGAGACGTAAGCGAGCGATTTGCCGTCCGGCGAATATTGGACCAGACGATCGCGAGCAGAGCCGTCGGTGAGTTGTTTAAGATCGCCTTCTTCAACCGGAGCGGTAAAAACCTCGCCGTGAATTGAAAACGCGATGCGGCGTGACGACGGCGCAAGATCGTAATCGTCGACCTGCGAGTTGAACGACATCGTTTCGGTCAGGTTCTCCTGCGTTTCGGCGTCGATGTTCAACGTGATCGGCGTTGCTCGTTTCGTGTTGACGTCGAGTTTCCAGATGCCGAAATCGTGCTCGAAAACGATCACGCGGCCATCGGAACTGATCGCGGGCCAACGCACGTCGCCTGACTTGAACGTCGTAACGCGCTCGGCCTTACCACCGCTATCCGAAACGCGCCAGATGTTTGTCAAACCGTTACCCTCGCGATCGCTGACAAAGTAGATGAAACCGTCACGCCCCCACATGGGCCATGAATCGAGTCCATCGAAATCCGTAACCTGCGTAAACTTCTTCGCGGCGACGTCCATGATGATGATGTCGCTTTGATAGGAGCCGCGATAAAACTTGCGCCAGTAAGTCTGCGCCTTCTGGTTGTAAGCGAGTCGCTTTCCATCCGGCGAGTACGAAGCCTGGACGCCCATGTCGGTCCCTGCTTTCACCGGCATGCCGCCTTCCGTGCTTACTAGATAAAGCTGCGGCATGAAGTCTTCACCACGATTACTGCTGAAGATGATCGAGCGTGAATCCGTGGACCATCCGAGGACGGTGTCGTCGGCGGAATGATTGGTCAGTTGTTTCGCGGTCCCACCGCCGGCGGGTACGAGAAAGACGTCGAGGTTTCCGGCGCGATCGCTCGAGAACGCGATCCAGTTCCCGTCCGGCGAAAAGCGGCCGTAAACGTCGCGAGCTCGATTGACGGTCAGACGCTGGATGTTCTGTCCGTTTTCGTCGGCCGTCCAGATGTCGCCCAGATAACTGAAGACGACGCGGCCGTTGTGATAATGCGGATAGCGCACGAGCCGCGCTTCGCGGCCAAACGCCGAGATTGCAACGAAGAGAATTATCGCTGTTGCGAATAGAGATGTTGTCTTTTTCATGGCTCCTGACCTTGCGCGAATGGGTTGGAAATTACGGTTTGCGGAGGTTGGATTATAGCACCGGAAATCTCGAATTTCGAATTTCGGATTGCGAATTTCGGACTCAGCGCGCCTTTAAATTCGCAATTCGCAATCTCGCAATTTCACAATTCTTTTGGCATCATTGCGCCGTGCCGATTACCTGCCGAAAGATGCACGCGGGCGATGTCCCCGAAGCGTTTCACATGCTCACCAATTTCCTGAGCGAGGACGAGCACTACCTCGCGAGCAGTCAGGCGTATGGCGATTCTGGGTTAAAAGGTCTGAACGATGCGCTTGATCTCTTCCTCGAGCGGCCTGAATTGGGGTTCGTTTGGATGGCCTACGACGAGAACGGCGGGGCGGGAATCTGCGTCGTGTGTTATGCGATCTCGACGTCGATGGGTACGGTTGTCGCGAAACTCGACGATGTTTCGGTGAAGGCTGATCGTCGTAGTCACGGCGTGGGTTCCGAGATGCTCGAACAGTTGAAGGAGCAGCTACGAAAGGAGTCGGTCACACGGATCGACGTCGCTGTGCATCTCGAAAACCCTCAAGCGCGCCGCTTTTATGAAAAACTCGGCTTCGTTGCTCTGAACGAAGAGCGTCTTTCCTGTTTGATCTAGTCATTTTCCGTTTGTCATTTGTCGTTTTCCATTTTCCATTTTCGAGAGTGCTTACGGCTTCGCTCAACCAGGCGCAGCAAAATGCAGTCAATGGAAAATGGAAAACGACCAAATGACAAACGGAAAATGCTCACCGACTCAGGTTCGCGATCTCTTCGAAGTACTTCGCGAACGCCACCATCCCACCGGAAGCTTGCTGCCAATCGAAGTTCTCGTTCGGTGCGTGATATCCATGCTCGGGTAGCGACAATCCGAGGAACAGCACCGGACACTTCAAAACTTTCTCGATACTCGTCATCGCACCAATCGTTCCACCGTCGCGCACGAAAACGGAGTCCTTCTGAAAAGCGAACTTCACGGCCCGTTTTAACGCCTCCGGCAAGGGTCCTTCGACTATTGTTCGAAAGGCCGGCGCGGCGTGATTGAATTGAATTTGCACGTCCGGGTTCTTCTCTTTTACCGCAGCGGCAATCAGTTTTTGAAGTCTCTTTGGGTCCTGCACCGGAACTAAACGGCACGAACACTTCACTTCCGCACGCGGTGGAACAATCGATTTCAAACCCGGTCCCTGATAACCACCGACTACGCCGTGAATCTCGAGTGTTGGCATACCCCAGATTCGTTTCATTACTTCGAGCGGATCCTCCGTCCGCATTTTCTTCAGGTGGTGAGCTTTCTTGTAAGCCTTCGTCGTGAAGCCGCTGTTCGCCCAGTCCTGCAGCTCTTTCTTCGTTGGCGGAATAACGTCGTCGTAAAAACCTTTGATTTTGATCTTGCCGGTACGCGGATCGTAGATGTCACAAATGAGCTGCATCAACTCGGCTATTGGATTTCGCGAGGCGCCGCCCGTTTCGCCGGAGTGTGTATCGACCGTTCCCGTTTCCAGACTCAGAATGAAACCCATCAGTCCGCGAAGTCCGGCGGAGTTTGCCGGCCGGTTACGTGAAACCCACACCGTATCGGAAACGACCACCGATTCGGTCTTTAGCGAAGGTGCAGCTTTGGTGATGATCTTTTCGAAGTTTGGCGATCCGATTTCCTCTTCAAACTCCCAGAGGAAACGAATGTTCACAGGGACGTCTGCTTCGATTGCTGCGCGTGCGCCAAAGAGGGCACTGAGCGCCGGCCCTTTGTCGTCGGTCGTGCCGCGGCCGTAGTAAGTGTCGCCTTTTTGTGTGAAGACGAATGGCTGGGTGTCCCACGGTTCGGTTTCTTTCGACGCGGGTTGAACGTCGATGTGGTTGTAAACCGTGACGGTCGGATACTTTGGATTGTTTCCAAACACGCCGTGAATGACGGGATTGCCCTTGTCGGCGTGGTAAACCTCGGCTTTTCCGCCGAGTGATTCAAGAGTCTTGACGGTGAGTTCGACACCTTTTCTGATGTCGTCCAGATGGTTTGGGTCGACCGAAACCGTGGGTATTTCGACAAAACGACGGAGCAGCGTCTCATATTCAGAGCGGTGTTCATTAGCGAAAGAGACGAGACTATCCCGTTTCAATGATGTGGACATTAAAGATCCTCCGTCGAATTGTCGTGTGAAAACTTGGCGGCCATAATAGCTACAAAAAGGCTCAAAAGACAGATCGCAAAAGTCAACAAGAAACGAAAGTTCGCTCCGGCGCATCTACTCCCCTGCCGTGATCTTGCACAAAACTCGGAGAATGGCCGCTGCGTACATTCAAAAGCAGCGGTGCTTCGTGTTATTCTGGCGTCCCCGTTTCCGCACCGAACGGATCGGCCCTGTACTTGCAATAGTTGGTTTTAGGAGGGTTGCGTGAGAAAAAGCTCTTTTGCCCCGGCAGGTTTATTCGTTGTTTTCGCCCTGGTACTCCCCGCCATAATTTTTGCCCAACAGAACCGTTCGGCACGCCGGGCGACAGATCCTAATCGCTCCGCGACTACGACCACTCCGGGGACCAGGCCCGCACCAAGTGCTCCGGCAATCAAAAGCGACCTTTCTGAAGCCCTCGCCGTAATTCAAACGAACCATATCGACGGCCGAAGTCTCGACTACAACGGGATTTTCAAATCTTCAATCAGTGGAATGCTCAGCGTTCTGGATCCGCACTCGACGTATTTTGATCCAGCAGAGTATGCGGCGTTTCGCACCGAACAACGTTCTGAATACTTTGGCATCGGCGCGACCATCGAAGATCTTCGCGAAGGTTCCGACGTCAATACTTTTATTCGTGCAACGTTTCCCGATGCCCCAGCCGCTCGCGCCGGACTGCGATATGGCGATCGTATTCTTGCCGTCGATGGCAATTCGATGAAGGGCAAAACCTATCCCGAAGTGCGAAAGTTTTTGTTGGGACCGCGCGGGTCGACGGTGAAAGTGACAGTTGAGCATGCGAGCAACAAACAAACTGAGACCGTGGCCATCGTTCGCGATGCAGTATCGTTGCCGTCAATCGCACAGGCTTACATGTTGAAGCAGGGTGTCGGTTACGTTGCGATGACCGGCGGCTTCAACCTTACTACTGACGACGAGTTTGGCGACGCGCTCAGACAACTCCACAGCCGCGGCATGAAGATGCTTGTTCTGGACCTGCGTGGCAATCGCGGCGGTTTGTTGATTCAGGCGGTGCGTGTGGCGAACCGGTTCCTGCAACGCGGTCAGATGATCGTGACGCAGAAGGGCAGAATTAAAGACGCCACGCAGCCTTACGCCGCGGTGAATGACAACCCTGACAGTGTGCCGCTAGTTGTGCTGGTCAACGGTGATTCCGCGTCAGCAGCTGAGATCGTTGCAGGCGCGCTTCAGGATCACGATCGCGCGCTGATCGTCGGCGAGACAACGTTTGGTAAAGGACTCGTTCAGTTCCCGTTCCAGTTGGATTACGACTCCGCGTTGTTGCTGACAATCGCGAAGTACTACACGCCGTCGGGCCGGTTAATTCAGCGTGATTATTCAAACGGTGGAAACTACGACTATTACTTCCCAGGTGGTCTTGCATCCGACAAGAACAACCAGGCGAAGCCGCAGCAGAATGGACCGCAGAGCCAAACCGACGCGGGTCGAGCGGTTTATGGTGGCGGCGGAATCGCGCCCGATGAAATTGTTAAGCCGGGCACGATCAGCGCCGCCGAGCGGCATCTGCGAGACATCCTTTTCGCGTTCTCACTCGAATTAGTGAGCGGACGCGTCAAGGGGTTTGAGTCGTACACGATTCAACGCGCGATTGAGTTTGATCACGACCTGGTGAACGAAGACTATCCGATCACCGACGCGCTCTTCAGTGAAGTTAAGAAGTTTGCGGCGGCCAAGACGATCTTTAAGGTAACGCCGGAGCAGTTGGACAAGTCGCGCAGCTTTGCTGAAAGACAGTTGCGTTACAACGTTCTGTCGGCGGCTTATGGATATCGGACGGCGACGCAGGTCTTCAACGAAGCGGATCCGCAGATTGGCAAGGCCGTGGATGCGATGCCTCGCGCCCGTGACTTGGCCCAGGCGGCAAGTAGAGCTCGCGCTCGCGGTTAAGATTTAGCCGCGTCTGATCCGTGGTTACAGTTCAAACGCTCACGACGATAGTGGTGAGTGACCGGCCGGCGACGCCCGATGCCAATCGCATTTCTCGAAATGATTAATGTGGGCGGGAGTTGCCGGCGTTTGAATTCATTCGCCGGCGACTCCACGCGGTTTAGAATTTCGTTTATAAAACCTTCCTCGAATCCCGTCGCTACAATTTCACTCGGCGTTGCCTTCTGTTCAAAATAGAGTTTGAGTATTTGATCGAGTTTGTCGTAAGGCGGCAACGACTGATCGTCAAACTGCCCGGGCGCTAGTTCAGCCGACGGGCGCTTGCTGATGATTGCTTGCGGAATGATCTCGCGAGTTCTGTTTAAGTAGTTTGCGAGGGCATAGACTTCCGTTTTCAGCACGTCGCCGATGACCGCCAGCCCACCATTCGTGTCCCCGTAAAGAGTGCAGTAGCCGAGTGCGAGCTCCGACTTGTTTCCGGTTGAGAGCAGTAGACGATTTTCCGCGTTTGAAATCGACATCAGAATGTTGCCGCGCAGACGCGATTGAAGGTTCTCCGAAGCGACCGCGTGACTCGAGCGGCTTGCGGCCGCTGGTTCTGGGAGGTTGAGTTGTTCGCGCAGCGTTTCGTACGCGTTCGAGATCGGATGTTCGATGACGGGCATGCCCAGACGGCGTCCGAGTTCGACTGAGTCGTCGACACTAGAACGTGACGAAAACGGCGACGGCATCATTACGCTCAAAACGTTTTCTGCGCCGACAGCTTCACACGCGAGCGCTGCTACGACTGCGGAGTCGATACCGCCGGATAGTCCGAGTACGACGCGCGTGAATTTGTTTTTGCGCGCGTAGTCGCGGATGCCGAGGACGAGGGCGTCGTGAATCGTTTCGATATCGTCGCCGGGCAGGCAGTACTTGTCCGCGATGTCGCAGTCGAGATCTACAGTGCCGGTGAACTCCTCGAATGGCGGCGCTTGCATGATGATCTTGCCGCGAGCGTCGGCGACGATGCTTGCGCCGTCGAAGATGATGCCGTCGTTTCCGCCGACGAGGTTGACGAAGATGATCGGAACCTTGGCGCTTCTGGCGCGATGCGAAACCATCTCGCAACGCTGGCCCATCTTGCCTTTGTTGAATGGGGAGGCGTTGATCGACACGAGGACGTCCGCGCCGAGGGAAATCAATTCGTCGGCGGGATCGTGCGCGTAGAGTCGTTCTTTCCAGAACGTCTTGTCGTTCCAGAAGTCCTCGCACACGGCAACGCCGAGTTCTCTACCGGGTTGGTCTTGTAAAGTGAATAAATGTCGTTGAGGGGACGGCTGGAAATATCGCGGATCGTCGAATACGTCGTACTCGGGTAAGAGTGTCTTGTCTGCGAATCCGAGTAGCTCTTTATTGCGTATGACCGCAGCTGAGTTGTAAAGCCGTCGTCCTGTAGTTAATCCAGACGGGCGGACAGTGCCGACGATTGCAGTTATGCCTTCGGTAGAGTCGATGATGCGTTGCAACGGCTCGAGTGCGCACTGCTGTACGTCGCGATCGAGAAACCAATCGAACGACATGTATCCCTGTATGCACACCTCGGGCAGGACCACCACATCCGAGTTGTCTTTCTTTCCCTGTTCGATTGCATTGATAATGCGAGCAGTGTTGCCATCGAAATCGCCGTTAGTAGTATTGATTTGACCGATCGTTACGCGCATTACATCAGATCGTGCACGATCTACGTCCGTGGCGCAATTGCGCTTGATTTGGTCGTAAATGAGACGATGCGCTATATTCTTGGAGCCACCATGCGGAGGGGTCGCATAATGGTAGTGCAGCGGTCTTGAAAACCGCCGGCCGAAAGGCTATGCAGGTTCGAGTCCTGTCCCCTCCGCCATTTCTTTTAAACAACTTACGCTCACCAGTGTAACTTCCAATAGCGCCCGGCAATTAATTGGTTCCAATTTCTGGAAAAGTACAAACTACGCCCAAATTCCTTCGTAAATTGTTACCCGCTCGCTCTGCACGCCGCTCTCGGCAAGATATTGCTTGGAAAACGGCCGGCAATTAATTGGTTCCAAGTCTTGGAAAAGTACAAGTAAACGTTCGATTCGGGCGAAAGGCGATGGCATACCGGTGATTGGTGCTCAGATTTACTTAACCGATCACTCTGGAAGGCTTAGCTTTGAAGAAAAACTAGGTGAGCCGGCAAACTCATCCTCATCAATGGCGGCAGGCGTTTGGTGGTTGCCATCGCCTAAAGGCACCGTAGACTTGGTACTCTCAAATACTACTAGCGAGACATTGTCCGTAACAGCGACGGTTCGCGGCGAGGCACCGAAGGTTGAAAAAAATCTCATGCTACAACTGTCGCCACATGAAACCAAGATGGTGGACCTAAAGAGTGAGCTCATTGGAAAAGCGCCAGGCGCAATGTCCCGCTTTGGGGCTATCTCGATCGAATACAAGGGACTGCCAGGAGGTCTCGTCGTCCGCGCTATGGCATACGAGGCGGCTGTTGGTTACTCATTGCCTATCCAGTTTTCGGATCCGATGGGTGGCAAATCTGCGTCGTTGCAGGGTGCAGGGTTGCGTGTCGGTAGAATCGGCCGCGAGGCGTTGTCACCAAAGGTGGTCGCGTACAACGCAGGTGATACGAGCACGATATTGAATGGCCGTGTCCAGTATTCAACCACAGATGGCACAAGTGGTGTCGCTTACGTTCCTCAGATCCAATTAGCCCCGGCGACTCTAGAGCTGATTGATATTTTGCCGGCGTTGAGAGCTCACAACGTCGAAAGCAGGATTGCCACTGCCAGCTTAGAGTTTGAATATACTGGCAGTCCGGGACGCGTGATTACATCTGCGTTCAGTGTCAGCGAGAGCGGCGAACAGGTCTTTCGAGTCCCACTCTGGGACATCGGCGCGCAACGCAGCGCAACAGGTGGCTATCCGTGGTACATCGAGGGAAGCTCGTCCACCGTGGTCTACATCAAGAACGTCACGGATGAAGAGCGGCAATATACTTTACAGCTTCGGTATGACGGTGGTGTTTACGCCCTCGGTGTGCAAACAATTAGGCCTCGACACACCGTAGCTTTTGATATCCGTTCATTGCGTGACCAGCAAGTTCCGGATGCCAACGGGAACACACTTCCGTTAGACGCGAAAAGTGGACAAGTCAATTGGTCCATGCGGGGCGCACAAAATCAGGTACTCATCGGTCGTTCGGAGCAAGTCGACCTCGCAAAGGGGGTAAGTAGCAATTACGCTTGCCAGAATTGTTGCCCCGACTCGTTCGACAGTGGTTGGGTCGATCCGGGCGGTGGCTTCGGCTTCGTCGGCGATTGGTCATCGTTTGGAAGAAACGAGGTTGTGAGTAAACAGTTGCATCGCAGACTTGTTGAAATGAGTTTGGTAGCTTTGGAATGACGAAAATCCTAAACGGGTCACGTCAATTCGGCAAACCCGTCAAGAAGTCGTCAACTGAAATC